>NZ_JBAJIJ010000002.1:0-306194 GCF_036867135.1 Aeromicrobium sp. Sec7.5
CACGCCCCCTCTCAGCTCGGTTCAGCTCGCGCCTGGATCAGGCGGCGCCGTTGCCGACACGGCCCGTGACGTTGTTGAAGATCGTGGCGATGTTGGTACCGAAAGCGGTGACCGCGATGATGATCGCGGCGGCGATCAGCGCGACCAGCAGGCCGTACTCGACGGCGGTCGCGCCCTTCTCGTCACGCTTCGGCGCGGTGGCGACGAACGACAGCATGGTGGCGTAGAACTTGATCATGATAATTCTCCCTCGGTGATGTGCAGCCACCGTTCGGTGACTCTCCCTGGGAAGAAACGTAGAGGGACTAACGACACCTTCGCTATGGAAGTTACGGACCATCTTCGACTAGTCCTTTTTGACTAGTCGAGCTCCCGTCGTCATGCACCGGTCGGGAACGCCACCTGGTACAGCGCTGGCACCAGCTGACCGAAAGCGAGGATGCCGACGCCAACGACGGCGGCCACGAGTGCAACGAGAACTGCGTACTCCACCGCACTGGCGCCACGGTCGCCGCGGCTGGTGCGCCACAGAGCATTCATGGTTCTCCCGTCCTCCCCTCCCGCGAGCGTAGACCTGGCGGCCGACGGCGTCCACGGACTCGGGACCTTTCGCGAGCGTCGACCGCCAAAGGTCCCGTGCGAGCACGCGCCGTTCTGTGGCGAGACGCGAAGACTCCGGGATCGTGACGCGACTCGCGCCGTTGCTCGGCCACGAGGACGAGGTCGATTCTCCACTGCCATGCCAGTCCTTTTCCAGGCCTCTAGTACCAAAGGACCAGTGACGCGCGACCGCACGGACCCCTAAGATCGTTGCCGTAGCAGGTCCCGTGACCGTTGGGAGACCGTCCGCGGAGTTCGACTTTGCTACCCGTTCCTGAGGAGAGCAGGAGCGGCGCACGACAACACAGGGAGAGTTGTCATGAATCGACGACGCCATCGCGAGAACGGCGTGGCAGCGGTGGAGTTCGCGCTCATCGCGCCACTGTTCATCGCCCTCGTCCTCGGCATCATCAGCTACGGCTACATGCTGAGCTTTCGCCAGGGCATGAGCCAGGCCGCGGCCGAGGGGGCACGCGTCTACGCCGTCGCTCCCTCGGTCTCGGTGAGCACGACGGGCGCCCTGAGCACGAAGGACGCCGCCATCGCGGCGATCAATCGCAGCCTCAGCTCGTACGGCGTCACGTGCACCGCCACCGGCGGACTCACGCGGGGCGGCGCGAGTGCGGGCACGTGCACGGTACCCAGCACCTCCTCCAACTGCTCCAACAACACCGCGGCCAAGTGCGTCAAGGTTGAGATCCGCTACTCCTATCGCGCGAACCCGCTGATTCCGTCGTTCCCCGGGCTCGGCATCGTGCTGCCCGAGACGCTCGCGTACGACACGACGGTGCAGGTCAACTCGTGAGCCGGCCACGCCTCTCGCGTCGCCGTCGCCAGGACGAGAGCGGTGCCATCGCGGTGATGGCCGCGCTGCTCATGGTCTCGGTGCTCACGTTCACCGCGTTCGCCCTCGACATCGGGCTGCAAAGAGCGGCCGCGCGCGACATGCAGGCGGTCGCCGATGCCGTGGCGCTTGACACGGCCCGCGACCCCGGGCTTGCGAGCTGCAACCAGACGGCTCTGTCGGCAGCCGCCGCGAAGAGTCTGCTTCGTCAAGGAAAGTCGATCGGTCGGGGGTCACCCCTCGTCGTCACCCCCGGTCACATCAGTCCGACGACCCAGCAGTTCGTCGCGGGTTCGAACAACGGCGCCTGCGACGCCGTGCGTGTCGTTGCCGCCACCACGGTGGACTTCGCCTTCGCCCCGGTGATCGGTACCAAGACCGGAAGCGCAGCTCGCGCGGCGATCGGTTCGACCGATTCCCCCGCTGTCTGCTTCTCTGCGGGGACTACGGCCTTGACGTTGACCAGCAACAAGAGCGCCCTCGGTCCGATCCTCAAGAACATCCTCAACGTCAACCTCGGTCTCGTCGGGTACGACAGCGGCCTGGTCGGCCTCCAGGGCCTCTCGATCCCCATCGCGGCACTGGATGCCGCTCTCAAGATCGGCACCGGTCGGGCCCTGGTGGACGACGCGAACGTCTCGCTGGCTGGATTCCTCCTCGCCAACGCTTCAGTCCTTGAGCAGAACGGCAACGCCGTGCGGGCGCAGGTGCTTCGAGCGCTGGCTGCCAACGTGGGGCCCCTGACCCTCAACGTGACCGACATCCTCAAGATGGACACGGGCGGCACGTCGGGCCTGACCGCGACGGTCGACGTGCTTGACCTGGTCGGTTCGGCCATCGTGAGTGCCGCCGTCGATGCCAGCAATGGCAAGAACGCGCTGAACATCTCGAGCCTCGGCCTCTCGGTCGGCCCCGTGAATCTCGCCGACGCCAAGATCACGATCATTGAGCCGCCGCAGATCGCGTGCGGCAAGGTCGGGGTGCAGGCGAAAACGACACAAGTTCGTGTCGATCTGCAGACCGGCCTCAGCACCGGAGGTTTGGGGATCTCGGCAGCGAACCTGTCGCTGGGCGTGCGGGTCGCCGCCGGCACAGCCACGCTGAGCGCGCTCAACTGCAGTGGCAACCCGAGTGCCTCGGTCCTCGGCGAGACCTCCGTGGCCAGCGTGGTCGGTTACGGAGGCACCGGCAGTGCGCGGTTGACCGTGATCCAGCTCTGGCCGTTCCCCGCGATCCAGATCGGCCTCAAGGGCGGAGTGGCTCAGTCCGCCTCCGAGCAATCCTTCAACTTCCCACCCAACGCTGATGGGTCGTCGCCCGGCATGCGCACCTACGGCAGTGCCGTGAACCTCAAGCTCCAGATCACTGACGACAGCTTGCTGGGTCTCGGCGGCCTCCTCAGCCTCGTGATCAATCCGCTCCTGGCGCGGGCGAACTCCGTCATCGAGCCACTGCTCGATCCGCTGCTCGCCATCTTGGGCATCCGACTCGGCACGATGGATGTCACGATGCTGGGCCGGCCGAGCTGTTCAGGCGTGCGCCTCGTCGGGTGATGGAGACCGGCGCCGCGCTGACCACGATCAGGTCCGACGCGATCATCTTCCGACAGGACGAGCCCGTGGGTGAGGCGTGATCGACGACCCCCGCGCGCACCGCCGGCTGCTGGTGATCAGCGCGGGGTGAACCGCTCGTCACGGCGACGGAGCGGGCGATGTCACGGCCGAGACGGACTCCGCGCTGGCACCGGGCGTTAGTCGAGCAGCTCGACCGGGCCGCTGGCCACCACGTCGCCGGACGGAGCCGGATCCCCATCGCGCAGCTCGCGCGTGATCCGGACCTCGCTGACGACGCTGGGATCGACCGCGGCATGGAGCACCACGACGGTGTTGCCCTCGGCGTCCGGGTGGAAGGTGCCGGCCGAGACCCAGGTCGAATCGCCCTCGTCGGTCAGGAACCACAGCTCGTAGTACTGCTCGTACGGCACCGCCGGCAAGGTGTCGGAGCGCAGCGTGACGATGCGCCCCTCGGGGGCTGCGTCACCCTCGAGGGCGACCCGCTCTCCGGCCGAGCCGGTCAGCTCGGCCACGAACTCGTCCGAACCACGGGCCAGGAGGTCCTCGTCGTCGCCGCCGATCCAGGCCGCCGCGCCCACGCCGATCCCGGCACCTGCGACGACGAGCGCCACGGCAGCGGCGAGCAGGCGCCACCGCCCGCGCGCCGGTCGACGACGCGACGCGGCCACCTGCTCACGCAGGGCGGCGACCTGCTCCTGCGTCGGTCCGGACTCCGAGTCGGAGAAGGCTCGCCGGAGCTCCTCGCCCAGGACGCGCTCGAGCTCGGCGTCGGCCAGGCTCGTGTCGTCGACCGGGTTTGCGTCGTCGGCCGGGGTTGCGTCGTCGTTCGTCATGCGTCCACCTCCTCGATGAGCGTCCGGAGGCGCGCGAGCGCCCGGGAGTTAGCCTGCCTGACCGCGCCGTGCCCCTTCTTCAGGACCGTGGCCACCTCCGCGACCGACAGCTCCGCGACCTGGCGAAGCCAGAGGACCTCCTGGTCGTCGACCGAGAGCCGCTCGAACGCCGTCCGCACGGAGCCGGCCCGTTCGTCGCGCAGCACGTGCTCGAGTGGACCGCGGTCATCCGCGACCTCGACGAGGCCGAGCGGGTTGTCGGCGACCGGACGTTCCCGCTCCTGGCGGCCGGACCGCCGGATCTGCTCCAGCACCACCAGGCGCAGGATGCCGTAGAGCCAGGCCTCGACCCGGGCTCCCTGGTCGGCCAGGTCATCGATCCGGTCGACCGCTCGGGCCAGGCACTCGCTGACCGCGTCGTGCGGGTCGTAGCCGCCGGGCAGCCGCCGCCGGGCGTACTCGACGAGGCGTGAGTACGACCGCCGGTAGACGGTCTCCCAGGCATCGGGATCGAGCGCGCGGAAACGAGCCAGCAAGTCGCGCTCGGACGCGCCAGGATCCACGGAGCCGATAGTACGCACCCGCAGAGTTCCCTTCCTCGCCCGTGCTGTCGTTCTCCCGCAGTTCGAGGGCGCGGGCACACCCTCACACGGCGGCGTGTGTGAGGGCCCCCGCCGGGCCCCCACACACGCCGCCACGTGTCGTCAGCCGGTGTAGGTGGGCTGACGGTTCGTGGCACGCGCCGGAGCTGCCGGCGCGCCGCCGTCGTTGCCGGCGCGATCGGGGCCGCCGCCGTCGGCGACCGGCCCCACCTCGACCGCACCGGAGTCCGGTCCGGCACCGACGACACGAGCAGCACCGCGCTGATCCGTGTCCAGATCGCCCAGACCGTCGACGCCCGCGTCGATCGCCGGGCTCCCGGCTGCAGGCAGGTGGGTCAGGGTCGGACCACCGTTGTCGGCCAGCGCCCCGAGGCGCGGGTCGTCGGTCTGCACGTCGCTGTCGTCATCGGTGTCGACATCGGTGCCCACGACGTTGCCGCCCAGGGACGTCACCGCTGCGGAGGCGTCAGCCCCGTCGTTGGCCGACAGGATGCTGTTGCCCAGCGTCACGTCGCCGGCGATGCCGGTCGAGTTGTCCGTGATGGTGACGTGGATCAACGTCGTGGCGTCGGCGGCAGTACCGTCCTCCACGGCCAGACCGCCGCCGGTGCCGGCGCCGTTCCCGCTGATCGTGCTGCCCTCGACGGTCAGGTCGCCGCCCATGTTGTAGAGGCCACCGCCGTCACCGTCGGTCGTGTTGCCGGCCAGCGTGGTCCGCGTGACCGTCATCGTGCCGGTGGCGGAGTTCCACAGGCCGCCACCTTCGTTGGTCGCCGTGTTCTGGCTGACGAACGAGGCGTCCACGGTCACGGTGCCCGCACCGGTCAGATGCAGTCCGCCACCGTTGCCGGGGCCGGGGCCCGTCGAGTTGCCCTGCAGCAGCACGTCGCTCACCGAGGTGACCGACCCGTCGCCCACGGCCTCGATGCCGCCGCCAGCGCGGACCGCATCGTTGTCGAGGATGTCGGTGCCACTGACCGTCAGGTTGCCGCCGACGGCGTTAAGGATGCCGCCGCCCGATCCGGCGGTGCCGTTGGCGCTGTTGCCCTCGATGATGGATCCCTCGACGACCAGCTCACCGCCATCGTTGTACAGACCGCCGCCGCCGGCGTCCGAGGGGGCGCCCGAAGCGGTGTTGTTGCTGATGTTCGACGACGTGACCGTCATCGTGCCGTCGGCCGAGTTCCACAGTCCGCCACCCTCGTTGGCGGCCGAGTTGCCCGCCACGACGACGGTGGTGATGTCGACCGTGCCGGCGCCGGTCAGGTGCAGACCGCCACCGTTGCCCGGAGCGGCGCCCGCCTCGTTCTCGCTGAGCGAGCCGCCGGACAGCGTCGTGGTGCTGCCCGCGGTGGCCTCGATGCCACCGCCGGCACGCACGGCCGAGTTGCCGTCGATCGAGGAGTCCGTGACCTCGAGCGTGCCACCGAGGGTGAGCACGCCACCGCCGGAACCGGCGGTACCGGGGGCGTCGTTGCCCTCGACCGAGCTGTCCGTGATCCGCAGCGTGCCGCCGTTGTTGAACAGGCCGCCACCGCCGTCGTCGGCAGCCGCTCCCGAGGCGGTGTTGCCGGTGATGTCGCTGCCGGAGACCGTCATGGTGCCCGAGCCGTTCCACAGGCCGCCACCCTCGAGCGTCGCGGTGTTGTTCGAGACCGTCGAGTTGGTGATCGTCGCGTTGCCGGCACCCGTGACGTGCAGGCCGCCACCGTTGCCCGGGGTCGGCCCGGTCTCGTTGTTGTCGAGCGTCACGCCCGACAGACTGGTGGTACCGACGTTGGCCTCGACGCCGCCGCCGGCCCGCACCGACGAGTTGCCGGAGATCGTGGAGTTCTCCACGTTGACCGTGCTCTGGTCGTTGAGGATGCCGCCGCCCGATCCGGCGGCGCCGTCGGCGACGTTGTCGGTGACGGTGGCGTTGCGCACCGTGAGCGTTCCGCCCCCGGCCTCCTGGAACAGGCCGCCGCCACCCTGGTCAGCAGCAGCGCCGGACGCCGTGTTGCCGGTGATGGTGGTGCCGGAGACCGTCATGGTGCCGGCGCCGGAGTTCCACACGCCGCCGCCCTCGGCGGACGCCGTGTTGCCGGAGATGGTGCCACCGGTGATCGAGACGGTGCCCGCACCCGTGAGGTGGAGGCCGCCGCCGTTGCCCGGGGTCGGGCCGGCGGCGTTGTTCGTCAGGTTGGTGCTGACGAGAGTCGTCGTGCTCCCGGCCGAGGCCTCGATCGCGCCGCCGGCCCGCGCGGCAGAGTTGCCGGTGAGGGTGGAGCTGGAGATCGACAGCGTGCCGGCGTTCAGGAACGCACCGCCGGAACCGCCGCCAGCGGCGGACGGGGCGTCCTCGGGCAGGCCGCCCGTCACGGTGACGCCCGAGATGGTCAGGTCACCACCGGCGAGCACGTGGAACGCACGATCGGTGATGGCCGTCGCGTTGATCGTCGCTCCATTACCCTCGATCGTGATCTCGGTCGTGATGTCGAGGTCGCCCGCGGCGTCCGTCAACGCGTAGGACTCCCCGGCCACGAGCGTGATCACGTCGGCACCGGGGCTCGCCTCGGCTGCCGCGATGGCGCCGCGCAAGGTGGTCGCGTCGGTCGGGTCGTCAACAGTGAAGTTCGACGCGGTGAACGTCGCAGCGCTCGCTGTCATCGGCACCGCGATCATGACTCCGCTGACGAGGGTGGTGACCCCCGCGGCGTGCATCCATCTACGCATTTACTCGAACCTCTCGACGTTGACGCAGGACGACGGGCGCGCCCTTACGACCTACATGACCGCCGGGACCGATTCGTCACAGGTGTCGGCCGGGACGTCGAGATGATCAGCGCGCTTCGGTGGCGGGTCGTAGCGTGGGCGCCATGAACGAGACCCCCTTGCCGGGCCTGTCGCGCCGCACGCTCTTCGCCGGTGCCAGCGGCCTCGCGTTGGTAGCGCTCGTCGGGTGCTCCGGCGACTCCGAGTCCGACGCCAAGCCCGGCCCGTCGCCGTCGTCGTCGGCTGCCACCGACCCGAACGTCACGATGGTCGCGACGTCGGTCGTGTCCTCCCTGCAGGTGTTCGCAGAGCCCGACGACCTCGACGCGGCGGGCGGTGAGGGCGCCGAGCAGCTCGTCCTGAACCGCGCCGACGAGGCCTCCGGCGACATCGTGCTGCTGGCACTCGACGTGGGCAGCGCGTGGCTGCACGTCCAGCTCCCGGTGCGTCCGAACGGCACGACCGGCTACGTCCGGGCCCGCGACGTCAGGCTCAGCAGCCACACCTTCGCGATGGAGATCGCCCTCGCCGACCACGAGCTGGTCGTGACCGAGGGGGGTGAGGAAGTGATGCGCACGCCCGTCGGCGTCGGGACGACGGATCGCCCGACTCCGGGAGGCGGCTACTACATCAAGGAGCTCCTGCAGCCACCCGACCCGAACGGTGTCTACGGGCCCTACGCCTACGGGCTGTCGGGCTACTCCAACGTCCTGACCGAGTTCGCCGGTGGCGCGGGGGTCATCGGTGTGCACGGGACCAACGAGCCCGAGCTGGTCGGCACCGAGGTCAGCTCCGGCTGCATCCGAGTGGCGAACGACCAGATCACGGCACTGGTCGAGGACATCGGGCTCCCGCTCGGCACCCCGGTCACCATCCGCGCCTGACACCGTCAGCGACCGCCGCCGGCTAGGCCCGTGGTGACCACAGGCCGAGCGAAGCGAGGCTGAGCCGCCCGTGGCTCGCTCTAGCGAGCCACGGAATGAGCGCGAGGAACGAGCGCGGGCGGCTTACCAGGAGGACTTGGTGATCCCCGGGAGGTGGCCGGCGTGGGCCTGCTCGCGGAAGCGGATGCGCGACAGCCCCGTCTTGCCGACGTGCCCCCGAGGCCGGCCGTCGACCTGGTCCCGGTTGCGCACCCGCACCGGCGAGGAGTCGCGCGGCAGCCTCGCCAACGCCCTCGACGCCGCCAGTCGCTCCTCCATGGGCAAGGACTCGTCCTTGCGGGCGGCGCGCAGCTCGGCACGGCGCTCCGCGTACCGGGCGACGACCTCCTTGCGCTTCTCGTTCTTGACGATCTTCGACGCCTTCGCCATCAGCGCTCCTCCTTGAACTCGACGTGCCGGCGCACGACGGGGTCGAACTTGCGCAGCACGATGCGGTCGGGGTCGTTGCGGCGGTTCTTGCGGGTCACGTAGGTGAACCCGGTGCCGGCGGTCGACCGCAGCTTCACGATCGGGCGCACGTCATTGCCCTTCTTGGCCATCAGAGCTTCTCCCCTCGGGCGCGGATCTGGGTGACGACGGCATCGATCCCGCGCTGGTCGATCGTCTTGATGCCTCGGGCGCTGAGCGTCAACGTGACGTGCCGGCCGAGGCTCGGCACCCAGTAGCGCTTCTTCTGGAGGTTCACGTCGAAGCGTCGCTTGGTGCGTCGGTGCGAGTGCGAGACGTGGTGGCCGAAGCCCGGAGTGGACCCGGTCACCTGGCAGGTTCCCGCCATGTCGATCCCTTCTGTACTATGAGACTCATTCTCATTAAGCATACGGGAGACACCATGAAGAAGAACACCCACCCGGAGTACGACCTCGTGGTCTTTCGCGACCACTCGGCCGGCACCACGGTCCTGACCCGCTCCACCCTGGCCACCACGAGCAGCCAGACCATCGAGCTCGACGGCGTGACCTACCCCGTCGTCGACGTCGACGTGTCCAGCGCGAGCCACCCGTTCTGGACCGGCCGCGGCCGGGTCGTCGACACCGAGGGTCGCGTCGAGGCGTTCCACCGCCGGTACGGCAACGCCACGGCGAAGTCGGCTGCCGAGACCCAGGGCCCGCGCCGATGAGGCGCACCCCCGTCATCCTGGTCACCGGCATCGACGCCGCCGCGATGGACGTCGCGACGGTCGGCCTGCAGTTCGACCTGCCGAGCGCCGCCGTCATGCGGCACACCCTCGACGTGTCGAACCAGGTCCTGACCCGCCGGGTCAGCGACCTGACCGGCCTGGTCGAGGCCGAGCAGATGGACCTCGACCACGCCTGCGTGGGCTGCGCCCTGCGCGAGGACATCGTCCCGACCCTGGAACGACTCGCCGCGACCGGACGCTGGGGCGCGATCATCGCGCACCTCCCAGTCTCCGCCGAGGCCCTCCAGGTGTGCCGGGTCATCGCGATGGACCAGCGCATCGCTCCGCACGTCCGCATCAGCGCCGTCGTGCACGCGCTCGACGGGACGCAGGCGCACCACGACCTGCTGGGCGACGACCTGTTGGTCGAACGCGGCGTGCACACCAGCGAGGAGGACACCCGTGGTCTGGCCGAGACCCACTGCGCCCTGGTCGAGTACGCCGACGCGATCGTGGCCGTCGGCGAGCTCACCGAGCCCGACGCCGACCTCGTCCGCGCCCTCGCCCGACCCGACGCCGATCTCGTCCACGACGCCTCCGCGCTCGACCCCGACGCGCTGACCGGCGACCTGCACCAGCACGGTCGTACCGAGCGGTGGGTCGACGTCGTCCAGCGTGGACGGCTGCCGGCCCTGGAGTCCGAGCACGTCTGGCGACTCGACCTGCGCACCACGCGTCCCCTGCACCCGGGCCGACTCCTCGACGGCATCGAGTCGCTCGGCGGCGGGCCACGCCGGTCGCGCGGCTGCTTCTGGCTCCCGACACGGCCCGGCACGATCTGCGCGTGGGACGGCGCCGGCGGCCAGCTCAGCATCGGCCCCGCCTCCCCCTGGGGGCGCAGCACTCCCCTGACGCGCATCGTCGTGACCGGGATCGACGACGAGCGTGATGCACTCGCCGAGGCGTTCCGCGACGCGCTGCTCTCCGACGCCGAGACCACGGACCGCGGCCTCTACTGGGAGGTCGCACACGACGGCCTCGAGCCGTGGCTCGGACTCATCTCCCGCGCCGCCTGACCCAGTTCCGACCACCCGCTCTGCACACCCCGACTGACAGGACCACCCATGGCAGTACCGAAACGCAAGCTCTCCCGCAGCAACACCCGGCACCGCCGGTCGCAGTGGAAGGCCACCGCGACCGACCTCGTGCCCGTCACCGTCGAGGGCCGCACCGTGCGTGTCCCTCGGCGCCTCGTCAGGGCCGTCCAAGGCGGCTACATCGAGGTCGACCGACTCCCCACCACCCGATCCTCCAACCCCTCCAGCACGACGAACAGGAGCACGACATGAAGGTCCGCAACTCGCTCAGGTCCCTCAAGAACCAGCCCGGGTCACAGGTCGTCCGCCGCCGCGGCCGCACCTATGTCATCAACAAGCAGAACCCGCGACTCAAGGCCCGCCAGGGCTGAGGCCGGCTAAAGCCCGCCGCCGTCGGGCCGCGTCCACCCGCCGCGGCCCGTCGCGCGGCGGGCTGCTTCCTCGGGGCTGACGTCAGCGGGCTTCCCGGCCCGGCGCATCTGGTCGTGCGAGGTGTCGTCGGGGCCGACGAAGAACCAGGCCGCGATCGCGCCGAGGATGAGCACGGCGAAGAAGACGATCAGGAAGACGGTCATGGGGTGAGTGTGCGGCTTGCTGTGGCCAGGGGCAAGACGATGGCTCCGCTCGCCTCAGCGATCGGTGGAGCATAGGAGACTCCGTCGCTCGCTGGCGATCGCTCCTCCCCGAATCTCTCGACCCTAGAAACGCCATGAGGCCCGCCCCAAAGAACGGGGCGGGCCTCATGGCGTTGGTGGAGCATAGGAGATTCGAACTCCTGACCTCTTCGATGCGAACGAAGCGCGCTACCAACTGCGCCAATGCCCCAAGGTCGTACTTCTCGATGCCGCGAACGGCGTGTCCGAGAATAGCACCCCGACCTCGGTCAGTGACCCACGGCCTTGCGGGTGTCGTGGGCCTCGGCGACCTCGTCGACAGCCCCGTCGGCTTGGCCCGGGAGCTCGACGCCCTCGGCCTCGACGTGGCCCGACGACCAGGTGCCGGCCTGCGCGAAGTCGATCGTGCGCACGGTGCGGCCGACCCGCGGCTTGGTGACGTACGTCGGCAGCGTGACCGGCAACGGGTCCCACAACGCCTCACCCGTGGTGGAGACCGAGGGGACCGCGATCTGCAGCTGCTCGTCGAGCGCGTCGACCGAGAGTGCCTCCTGCTCCATGACCCGGGGGCGGCTCGGCTCGACGTCCTCGAACTGGTGCGAGACCACGAGCGTGGTGGCCTCGTCGGCGGCCGTGCCGCCACGGCGTGACGCCACCCCAGTGGCGACCGAGCGGGAACGCAGCTTCGGGAGGTGGATGCGGGGGGTGCGCAGCGTCGTGGCGCTGAGCCCCAGCTCGCCCCGTACCTGCACGCGGCAGGCGACGAGCCACGCGAACAGCAGCGCCACCGGCGCGGCGGTCCAGGCCTGACCGATGACCGACGCCAGACCGAGTCCGGCGACGACCACCAGCGTGACGAGCAGCGTGATGAGCACCCGACGGCGGCGCTGCGCCGCAAGGCGGGCAGCCGCACGGTTGACCGGACGGGCCTCGGGGACCTGCGCGGCGACCGGATCGGGCTGGGCTGAGGCGGCCTGGGCTGAACGGGCCTGGGCTGAAGACGCCTCGGCGGAGGGAGCAGCAGCGGCAGCCGGTGCTGAGTCGCGAGTGGAGGAGGACTCCGCGCCGACGTCGCCGGCGCCGCGACCGGTGCGGGCGATGACCCGACTGAGGGAGGTGAACGAACCGAGCGACGACGTCTTGGACGCCTCGTCGTACCGGCGCAGCATCAACGGCACGACGTACGCCACCCACAGAATGACGACGACGGCAAAGATGACACCGCTGGCTCCTCCGATCACGTACAGAACGGTAGGTGCCCGGGGTGGTCGAACGTGGGAGCCTGCGCGTGTGTCGTGACAGAAGTTACGCGTGTGACGAGGCGACCCGGTCGACCACGGTGCCACGGACGTCGTCCGACACCAGCTGGAAGAGCCGGTGGTCGGCCCACTGCCCCGCGATGTGGAGGTACCGGGGGGCGAGGCCCACGTCGGTGAACCCGAGTCGGCGCACCACGGCCAGGCTCGGCTGGTTCTCGGGCCGGATCGCGACGTCGACGCGGTGCAGCCGCACCGCGGAGAAGAGGTGGTCGCAGACGAGCGCGACCGCCGTCGGCGTGATGCCGCGTCCCGCATGGTCAGCGGCGACCCAGTAGCCGATGCTGGCCGATCGCGCCGAGCCCCACACGATCGAGCTGACGCTGACCTGACCCACCATCACGCCGTCCCACGTCGACACGAACGGCAGGCTCTCGGCCCGCCTGGCCCGGCGCCGCAGCACCGCGACCATCTGCCGGTACGAGGTCGACTGCTGGCCCCCCTCCGGCGGGAGGGTGGCGTCCCACGGGCCCAGCCACGGACCGTTGGCGCGGCGCAGCTCGGCCCACCGCGGCGCATCGGACCGCTGCAGCGCTCGGACCCCGATACGCCCGTGGGTCAGCTCGACGTCCCACGGGATGCTCATCGGCGGGGGTGCCGGGCCGTGGGCGGCAAGACGAGCTCGCCACGGCGGGGGTGCCGGGCCGTGGGCGGCACGTCGAACACAGCCCTAGAAGGGGCGGTCGAGCACGAGGGTGCGGACCGTGTCGCCGAGGTTGAGCGCGGTCTCGTCCTCGCCGACCACGACGAGGGCGTTGGCCTCGGCCAGTCGTGAGAGTCGGAGGTCCTCGGCGTCGGGCAGGGGCGTGACCTTGGCGCCACGGTGCGTGACCTCGAAGATGGCCGGCACGTACTGGCGGCGGCCGGACTCGGAGGCGACGTCGGCGGCGAGCACCGCGTGCACCATGGGACGCCGGTACGGCGTGCGGCCCATCAGGCGCCGCAGGGCCGGAAGCACGAAGACCTCGAACCCGACGTACGCGGCGACGCCGTTGGGCGGGAGGTTGATGATCGGGGTCTCGTCGTCGAACACCGCGCCGAAGCCCTGCACGCGCCCGGGATGGATGGCGACCTCGTTGAACGAGACCGTGCCGAGGGCTCGCAGGGTCTGGCGGATCGCGTCGCGCTGGCCCGTCGAGATGCCGCCCGTGGTGACGACGAGGTCGGCCCGCACCAGCTGCTCGCTCAGCACCCGGCGGAACTCCTTCGGGTCGTCGCCCACGGCTCCGACGCGGAACGCGATGGCGCCGGCCGCGCGGATGGCCGCGGCGAGCATGTAGCTGTTGCCGTCGAAGGAGGAGTCGTGCGACACGTGGTCGCCGGGCTCGCGCAGCTCCGAGCCCATCGAGATCACCACGACGCGTGGACGCGGACGCAGGGCGACCCGGTGCGCCCCGAGCGAGGCGAGCAGACCGATCTCCCGCGCGCCGAGCACGGTGCCCGCGGACACCGCGGTCGTGCCGGCGAGGACGTCGGACCCGGCACGGCGGACACCCTGGCCGACGTCGGGCGCCACCGTGACCGCGATCTTCGACGGTCCGCGGTCGGTGTGCGAGATCGGGACCACGCAGTCGGCCCCTCGCGGGAGCGGCGAACCGGCACTGATCCGCGCGGTCGTGCCGCGGCTGATCGCGAAGGGCCGCGACACGCCGGCGCGGATCTCGCCCGAGACCGGCAGAACGGTGGGGGCGTCGGCCGTGGCCGAGGTGGCATCGCCCGCGGCGATCGCGTACCCGTCGACCAGGGCCTGGTCGAAGCGCGGCAGGTCGATGGGGCTCACGTAGTCGGCATAGAGCGGCAGTCCGAGGGACTCGACCAGGGGCTGGTCGTACGGCGCCAGCGGGCCGAGTCCGCGCAGGATGCGCTCGAGGTGGTCCTCGACCGTCAGCACACCCTCCGGGATGCTCGCCGACCGCGGCCGGGGGCGGGGGCCGGTGGGGGCCGGCTCGGCCCGCGGCGCGGGCTCGGCGGCGGACGGCCCGGGCCTCGGCTCGACCGGCGCCGCCTCGGGCTCGGCCCGCCGGGACGCGACGGGTTCGGCTTCCGACTCCGGCAGGGCCTCGGGCGGCAGCTCGGCGTCCGACGGATCGGCCGTGGAGACGGGATCGACGTCGGGCAACGGGTCCTGTCCCGTCACGGCAGCGTCGCTGTCTCCGGAGACCATGGGGGTCAGCCTAACCGGGTGCCCTCCGCGACACGTGTGCCCCGACCGGGCGCGTCGCCCGTTTTCACGGCGCTCTCCTCGACCTGGTCGGCGTCGAGCGTGACCTCGCCGGCGACGACGACGTCGGCCCCGAAGCTCCAGTCGCCCCGCACCGTGAACGCCTCGGCCTCGGCGAGCGAGGGAACGTGCGGGATGCGCGCCTCGAAGTCGGCGATCGAGCCGTAGAAGCGCTTGTCGAGATTGATCAGCGGGGGGTCGACGGTCGCTCGCACCCGGAAGTCCTCGCCCACGCCGTACACGTCCGAGCGCAGCAGGAGCAGGTCGTTGGTGGTCTTGACCGGGAGGAAGCGCGAGCGGTCGACCTCGATCGCCGTGGCCCCGTCGAAGACCTGGACGGCGGCCCCCATCGCGGTCTCGATCTGGACGACCTCCGGCGAGCCCGGGTCGGCCGGGTCGACGACCTTGCGGTTGCGGATCAGGGGCAGCCCGAGGATGCCGTGGCGCTCGTCGAGCGTCTTCTTCAGCACCCGCAGGTCGAACCAGAGGTTGTTGGTGTGGAAGTAGCGGTGGCGGTTGAGGTCGGAGGCCGACTCGACGTCGTCAGGGGGCGTCTGCGCGGTCTCGCGCAGCACGAGTCGACCGTCGGAGCGGCGCACCACGAGGTGTCCGCCCTTGACGTCGGCCAGCGTGCGCCGGCACACCTCGGCCGCGTAGGGCGCGCCGGACCCGGCGAACCAGGCCATCATCTCGGGATCGGGGGCGGCGCCGAGGTTGTCGGAGTTCGACACCGTCGCGTAGAGGTAGCCCGCATCGAGCAGCTGGTCGAGGATGCCCGACGTCTGCAGCGCGGTGTAGAGGTCGCCGTGGCCCGGCGGGCACCACTCGAGCTCGGGATCGGCCGGCCAGTCGACCGGGGTGAGGTCGTCGACCAGCAGCCGCGGCTCGAGGTTCTGCACGAAGTCCATCGGCAGGCCCGCGACCTCGATCCCGGGGTGCGCGGCGAGCGCGGCCCGGGTGTCGCCCGCCGTGCGGAACGAGTTCATGAGGACCAGCGGCAGCCGGACGCCGTGCGTGCGACGGACGTGCTGGACCTGGCCCACGATGATGTCGAGGAACGTCTGGCCGTGGCGCACGGGGAGCAGCGACTTCGCGCGGTCCATGCCCATCGAGGTGCCGAGGCCGCCGTTGAGCTTGATGACCACGGTCGCGTCCGCGGCGGCGCGGACCTGCTCCGGGTCGACGTCGAGGGAGGCGGCCCGCTCGATGCCGGTGAGCGGCTCGACCTCGGACTCGGGGATCATCCCCGTGGCCCCGGCGACGAGCTGCTTGTAGTAGTGGGAGAAGACGTCGATGGCCTGCTGGGGAACGCCCCGCTCCAGCATCCGTTGCTGCGCCTGTGCCAATCCGTCCACGCGCACACGATAGCGTCGCGGCGTGGGTCACACCTCTGGAGCGAAGGATGACCTCCGTCGCACCCTGCTCGCCGCTCGACGGCGCCGCAGCGAGCCGGACCTGCTGGCCGTCGGAGCCGCGCTCGCGGCTCACGTGGCCGGTGATCCAGCCCTGCACGGCGCCCGCCACCTCGCCGCCTACCTCGCGATGCGCGGTGAGCCACCGACCGACGCGCTCGTCGCCGATCGGCTGGCTGCCGGCGCCACCGTGCTCGTCCCCCTGTCACGCGACGACGGCGGGCTGGACTGGGTCGTCCACGACCCGGCGTCGGACGTGCGCCGGTCCACGATCGGCGTGCCCGAACCGGTCGGGCTGCCGACGCTGGAGGCCGGGCTCGCGACGACCCAGCTCGTCCTGGTGCCCGCCCTGGCCGTGGACCACCAGGGTCACCGCCTGGGCCGCGGCGCGGGCTACTACGACCGCGCCCTGGCGTCGTTGCGGGACCGGGCCCGTCGACCCATGACCTGCGCGGTCGTGTTCGCCGACGAGCTGGTGCCGGCTGTGCCCACCGAGGCGCACGACGTGCCGGTCGACCTCGTGCTCACCGAGGCAGGGGTCTTCCGACCCGCGCGGTGACCGACGTCAGCTCGCTCCCTCGACGTCACGGATCTCGCCGACGAGCTCCTCCAGGACGTCCTCGAGCATCACGACGCCCACCACGTGCCCCTCGACGTCGGCGACCCGCGCCATGTGCGACCCGCGTGCCTGCATGAGCCGCAGCGCGTCGTACAGACCGGCGCCGACCGGAACCGTGACGAGCGGCCGGACCCACTTGTCGGCGATGACCCGGTTCCGGGCGTCCTCGTCGGTCTCGAGGGCGTCCTTCAGGTGGAGGTACCCCGTGAGCTCCCCGGACTCGTCGCGGACGGGGAACCGGGAGAACCCGGACTCGGCGCACGCGACCTCGACGTCGGCCGCCGTGGCGTGCCGGTCGATCGTGACGAGCACCGCCGTGGGGAGGACGACGTCGTCGATCGTGCCGCCCTGGAAGTCGAGTGCACCCTGGACCAGCTCGTACTCGTCGTCGTCGAGCAGGCCCTCGCGGCGTGACTCCTCGACGAGGTCGGCGACCTCGTCGTGGGTGAACGTCGAGGCGACCTCGTCCTTGGGCTCGATGCGCATCGCGCGCAGCGAGATGTTGGCGACGCCGTTCAGCGCGATGACGAGCGGCTTCAGCACCGCGACGACCGCGAGCATGAACGGGCCGAGGATCAAGGCGGCCTTGTCGGGCGCGGCCAGGGCGAGGTTCTTCGGCACCATCTCGCCGATCACGACGTGGGCGTAGACGACCAGCGTCAGGGCGATCGCGAACGAGATCGGGTGCACCAGCACCTCCGGCAGGCCCACGGCCTCGAAGACCGGCTCCATCGCGTGCGCGATGACGGGCTCGCTGACCGCGCCCAGCAGCAGCGAGCAGATCGTGATGCCGAGCTGCGCGGCGGCCATCATGAGCGAGACGTTCTCCATCGCGCGCAGCGCGAGCTTCGCCGTGCGCGACCCCTGGGCCGCGGCGGGCTCCAGCTGGGTGCGCCGCGCCGAGATGAGCGCGAACTCCGACGCGACGAACAGCGCGTTGAACGCCAGCAGGAGGAAGGTGACCGTGAGGCCGAGCCACAGACTCATCGGGGGGCCTCCGCACGCGAGGAGATGGACCGCGGCGCCTCCGACAGGGGCGGCGGCGGCTCGGCCGTCATCGTGACGCGGTCGATGCGCCGGCCCTCGACCCGCTCCACCAGCAAGGTCACCGGGACGGGCTCCGGCTCGTCGTCCTCGTCCTCGGGAGTCGGGTCGATCATGATCGTGACGGCGTCACCGCGTTCGGCCAGCCGCCCGAGCTCCTGCAGCACCAGACCGGCGATCGTCTCGTAGTTCGTGCCCTCGGGCAGCGAGATGCCGGTCTCCTCGAAGACCTCGTCGGGCCGCAGGAGTCCGGAGAGCGACCACGTGCCGTCGGTGCGGTGCCGGCTGGAGGCCGCGACCCGGTCGTGCTCGTCGGCGATGTCGCCCACGATCTCCTCGACCAGGTCCTCGAGCGTCACGACGCCGTCGGTGCCGCCGTACTCGTCCAGGACGACCGCCATCTGCATGCCCTGGTCGCGCAGGAAGGCCAGCAGGGGGTCGAGCTCGAGGCTGTCGGGAACGGTGGCCGCCGGGGCGCAGATGTCCTCGATGCGGGTCGAGCGCCGACGGTCGACCGGGATCGCGACCGCGTGCTTGACGTGCACCACACCGACGATGTCGTCGGGCGTTCGTCCGATGACGGGAAAGCGCGAGTGACCCGTGGACCGGGCCGCGTCGATGACCGTGGCGGCGGACTCACGGCCCTCGAGGAACGTGACGCGGACGCGCGGCGTGCGGACGTCCGCCGCGGTGCGGTCACCGAATGTGATGCTCCGCGCCACGAGCCGCGCCGTCTCGTCGTCGATCGCCCCCTCCTGGGCCGACCGCAGGACCAGCGACCGCAGCTCCAGCGGCGAGCGGGCCGAGCGCAGCTCCTCCTGCGGCTCGACGCCCCACGACCGCAGGATCGCGTTGGCGGTGCCGTTGAGCCATCGGATCGGCCACGCCATGGTCGTCGTGAAGAGCCGCTGCGGGAGCTGCGTCCACCGCGCGGTGGCCATCGGCACGGCCAGGGCGATGTTCTTGGGGATCAGCTCGCCGATCAGCATCGTCGCGAAGGTGCTGATCGTGAGCGCCGCGAAGTAGGAGGCGAAGCTCACGCCTCCCCCGGTGAGCCCGAGCGACTCGAAGGGATCGCGGAGCAGGCTGCCGACGGCGGGCTCCGCGAGATAGCCGATGGCCAGGTTCGTGACGGTGATGCCGAGCTGCGCGCCGCTGAGCTGGGTCGACAGGGTCCGCAGCGCCTTGAGCGTCCCGTCGGCACCGGGCTGGCCCTCCTCGGCGGCTCGCTCGACCGAGGCACGGTCGACCGTGACGAAGGAGAACTCGGCGGCGACGAAGATGCCGCACGCGAACATGAGCAGGACGGCGACCGCGAGGAGGAGGATCTCACTCATCGGCGACGATCCACCGCGCCTGAGCGGGTGGCGGAAACGGTGGGGCCGGGACTCGGAGGCTCGTTCACAGTGGCGCCAACTGTACCCTTGGGCGGCAACGTCCACGAGTCGCCATCGATGTCGGAGTCAGGCCAGTGCCCACGTATCAGTACCAGTGCACCGAGTGCGGAGAAGCCCTCGAAGTCCAGCAGTCGTTCAGCGACGACGCACTGACCGAGTGCCCGGCCTGCCACGGACGTCTCCGCAAGGTCTTCAACGCGGTCGGCGTCGTCTTCAAGGGGTCGGGCTTCTACCGCAACGACTCCCGCGCCGGCAACGGCGCGTCCTCCGGCACGAGCGCGGGATCGACCACCGCGTCCTCCGGGAGCACCGGCGGCAGCGGGACGGACTCGAAGAGCTCGTCCGGCTCCACCTCGTCACCCTCGAGCAGCAGCTCGGCCGGCAGCTCGAACGGTTCCGCCTCCTCCGACTGACCTGCGCCGTCCCTGTGGACGGACTCCGGCGGTGGCGCGCGCGTCAGCCTAGCCTGCCCGGATGGAGCGTCTGGACCGACTCGTGTTCGCCCATCGCCGGCTGCTCGCCGCGATCTGCGCCGGCCTCGCCGTCCTCCTGACGATCGGGGCCCTCGACGACGGGTCCAGCACCCGGCGCGTGGTGGTCGTGACGGCCGACCTCGACGCCGGCACCGTGCTGAGCGCCGAGCACCTCGCGGTGCGCGACCTGCCGATCGACGCGGTGCCGTCAGGGGTGCTCAGCACCACGCGCGACGTGGTCGGCCGCACGCTCGCCGGTGCCGTTCGTGACGGGGAGGTCGTGACCGACCGCCGCGTCGTCGACGCACGCGACCTCTCCGGGTTCGGCGTCGACGACCCCGCACTCGCCACCGTCCGGGTCACCGACCGCGCAGCGCTCGGCGCCCTGCACGTCGGCTCCCGGGTCGACGTCGTCGCGGTCGACCCCCACGGCGAGGAGGCGCCGTCGGTCATCGCCCGTTCGGTCGTCGTGGCCTCCCTGCCGGGCGATCAGGACGCGGAGGGCGACGCCATCGGGCTGGTCGCCCCGAGCGAGGTCGCCGCGGCGCTCGCCGCGGCGGGTCTGGGAGCGGGTCTCACGGTGATCGCCTCGTGACCGGCGACGCCGGCGAGGTGTCCTGACGGGGCGCCGGCGGGTAGTTTGGCCGATCGAGCACCCGTGGCTCACCTGCCTCGATCCCAACCACTCGGAGGGCACGACATGATCCAAGGCTTCAAGGACTTCCTGCTCCGCGGCAACATCGTCGACCTCGCGGTCGCCGTCGTGATCGGCACCGCGTTCACCGCGCTCGTCGCCGCGTTCACGAGCTCGTTCATCAACCCGCTGATCGGCGTCGTCGGTGGCGGCGGCGTCGACGGAGCGACGCTCGCGATCAACGACCAGGTCTTCGACTACGGCGGATTCATCAACGCGATCATCACGTTCGTGCTGACGGCCGCCGTGGTCTACTTCGCGATCGTCGTCCCGATGAAGAAGCTCAACGAGATGCGCTCGCGCGGCCAGGAGCCTGAGCCGGAGGGCGTGGCCGAGGACATCGCGCTGCTGCGCGAGATCCGCGATGCGCTCGTGACGCGCCGCGACCTCTGAGCCGATCCCTCGACTCAGCCTCAGCCGTGGTGCGGGGGCACGTTGCGACGCAGGTCGGCGTCGTTGCCGCCCGCACCGCGGCTGGGCCCGTCGCCCCAGCCCTCGTCGGAGTCGTCACGCGCACCCGGAGTGCCCGGGTCGCCGAGGATCTCGGCGGCGCGCCGCAGGCGCTCGCGCCGTTCCCGCGCGGTCTCGTCGCGCTGCTCAGCCATGCGATCCCTCCCGCGACGGGTGCGCGAGCCACTCCGGCGACAGCGTGGGGCGCGCCGGGGTCCACCCGGTGGCGTCGACGAACCGCTGGGAGCTGACGCGGTGCGACCGCGTCAGGATCTCCAGCTTCTCCGCACCCATCCGTTCGACCCACCTCGGCAGTGAGCGTGGCGCCGGGCCGCCGGCGGCCGACGCGATGACGGCAGCGAAGTCACTGCGGCGGACCGGATCGGCGCCGATGTTGTAGATCCCCGTCGGCGCGGTCAGGGCGTGAGCCACGGCCGCGCCCGCGTCGTCGGGGTGCACGACGTGCATCCAGGAGCGAGGACGACCGAGCGCGAACGCGCGACCGGCCGCCGCCCGCCGCACCTGCCACCGGGTGTTGGGGTCGGTCCCGGTCACGAGCCCGAGGCGCAACGAGACCGCTCTGCCGCCGTCGCGCGCGAACGCGGCCACGTGGTCCTCGGCCACCACGATCGGCTCGGTGGCGCGGGACACGTCGACGATGCCGTCCTCGTCGATCCAGTCGTCACCAGCGTCGGCGTAGACGAAGCTCAGGCTCTGGTGCACCACGGCCTCCACGCCCGCCCGGGCGGCCGCGGCGACCACGACGCGCGATCCGCGGATGCGGAGGCGGTCGATCTCGCGCAGCGACCCCGGGCGGAGTGCGGCCGATCCGACCGGGACCTTGGTGGCGAGGTTGGCGACCGCGTCGCAGCCCTGCATCGCGGTCGCGAGGTCGGCCAAGTCGTACAGCTCCGCGCTGACCGGCGTGGCTCCGAGGGACTCGACCGTGCGGGCCGCCTCGCGGGAGCGCACCAACCCGCGGACGTCGTGCCCAGCCTCCCGCAGAGCCGTCAGAGCAGCGCGCCCGACGACACCTGAGGCACCCGTGACGAACACCTGCACCAGGCCCACCTCCTTGCGACGACGCGCTTGCAGCACGCCGACTCTACGCTCCCCCGCCGAGTCAGTCGGCGCGCACGAGGTCGAAGAAGCGCAGCATCTCGGCGGTCGCGCTCACCGACTCGGTCGTGTAGCCCTGTCCGCCGACGCCCTCCGACCCCGGCCAGGTGTGGCCGCCGCCGAGGACCACGTAGGTCTCGACCGAGGCGCTCGGGCAGTCCCACGTGAAGTGCTGCAGGTCGGCGGCGGGCTCCTCGTACGCCTCGGGCTCCCCGCACTGGTCGAGGGTGAGCCAGCTCGTCAGCGACTCCACCACCGGCTCGAACTTGCCGATCGGGGTGTCGCCCCCGCCGTAGGGCACCACCGCGTCGGCGGTGCCGTGGAAGTAGATGAAGGACGTCGGCGGGGCCGACTCGCACCCGTCGTACGTCAGGTAGGCGACGCCGCCGTACGCCGCGAAGGGGTAGTCGCCCGTGCAGGCGAGCTCGAAGGCGAGCGCCGAGCCGTTCGACATGCCGACAGCGTACTCGCGCGTCGGATCGGCGCAGTGCCGCTCGACGACCGCCTCGTTGAGGGCGGCGATGAACTTCGCGTCGGCGCTCTGCCCCTCGGTGCCCACGGTCCAACCTGGGCCCTCCTCCCCGCCGCGAGGTGCGACGACGATGAACCCCTCGTCCGCCGCAGCCTCGTCCAGACCGGTGTAGGCGACCGCGTCGGCCGGCTCCTGGCCGAGCCCGTGGAGCAGGAACACGACGGGGAGTCGCTCGTCGGTCGGAAGTCCCTCGGGGGCGTAGAGCAGGTACGACCGCTGCTTGCCGTCGACCGTGACGGTGTGGACGACGTCGCCCCGTTCGGACTCGACCTCGCAGGGGCCCGTGGGGGGCACGCTCGGCTCGGCCGACTCGTCCTTCGTGTCGGGGCCCGTCGAGCAGGCCACCAGGATCGTGGCCACGAACAGGGCCCCCAGTCCACCCGCCAGCCATCGCCTCGTCCGCATGGGTCCAAGTCTGCCGGACCCGGTCCAGATCGACACTCGAGACCGACAGGAGAGTCGGCGCGCCCGCCGACCCACCCTGCGCGTGCCCCCGAAAGGATTCGAACCTTCGACCTGCGGTTGAGGACAACCGGTGGTCTGTCTCACGAGCGACGGGACACCCAGCACCACCACCACGTTCTGCGCGTGCCCCCGAAAGGATTCGAACCTTCGACCTGCGGTTTAGGAAACCGTTGCTCTATCCCCTGAGCTACGGGGGCGGGGAATCGCCGCCGCGACGGGCCGGGACGGGCGATCACCTCATCCTGCCACGGGCGGCCCGGCGTCCAGCACGGCCCGCGCCGCGGACTCGGGCGACGCGCCCGCGGCGATGAGGTCGGCCATCGTGCGCACTCGATCGATGTCGGGCGTGGTGTAGCGCCGGTGTCCGCCGTCCGTGCGCTCGGCAGGCCCCACTCCGTAGCGCCGGTCCCACGTCCGCAGGGTGGCCGCGGCGACCCCCAGCTGGTCGGCCGCTGCGCTGATGCTCCACGTCAAACCAGCCTCGATCGGATCGATCTGCTCGCTCATCGGCGCCCCCTTTCGCCCTCCGACCATAAAACTTGTTCAACAGACTTGCATTTCTGAACAAGTTTTGAGTAATTTGTGAAGCGGTTTCGAACACAACGGAACCCGGCCACATCGGCCACGGCGCAGTACAGAGTCCAAGGGGCCTCACATGCCGAATCTCAAGCGTCTTCCCATGCCACTCATCGAGGTCTACGAATGGCAGCACTCCGGTGCCTGCGTGGGCCTGGACTCCTCCGTCTTCTTCTCCCCCGAGGCCGAGCGCGGTGCTGCCAAGCAGCTGCGTGAGCAGGGAGCCAAGGCCGTCTGCGGCCGTTGCCCCGTCCTCGACGAGTGCCGCGACCACGCCCTCAAGGCCCGCGAGCCCTACGGCGTCTGGGGCGGGCTCACGGTCGACGAGCGCGAGCACGCCATCCGCGAGCGTCGCGCCAGCTAGTCACCCGTCGGACGCGTTCCGCCGATCACGCACGGACCCTCCGGGGTCCGTGCGTGTTCAGCACCAGGACGGGACCGCGGGAGGTCGGCACGAGGTCGCGGACCGCGGCGAAGGCCTTGGCGGTGTAGACCGGCTCGAGCTCGAGCCCCTCGGCACGTGCCGCCTCGAGCGCACGTTCTCCCTCGGCCGTGGTGGCTCCGTAGGTCGGGCCGAGGTAGTCGTGAGTGACGTCGAGGTCACTGGCGTCGATCTGGACGTCGATCTCGGCACCACGATCGCGCAGGAGGTCGACCGTGCGGTTCGCGAGCCGCGCGATGACGACGCCGTCGAGACGGAAGGCGTCGTTGACGACCACGCCGACGACGCGCGACGAGAGGCCGGCCAGACGCAGCCCCAGGACCAGACCAGCGGCCGTGCCGGCGGATCCGACCGCCGTGACCACCCGGGCCGGCTCGGGCACGGCACCGTCGCGCACCTGGGCCGCCATCTCGAGGGCCGCGTCGACGTAGCCGAGCGTGCCGACGGGCGAAGACCCCCCGGCCGGCAGGTAGTACGGCGGACGCAGACCGTCGCGATGGCGCAGCATCAGACCGGGAGCCGCCAGCTTCAAGCGGCGGACCGAGGGGTAGCGGTGGACGACGGCACCGCTGGCCGCGAGCCGGCGCAGCTGGTCGGTCACGTGGTCGTCGACCGGCTGCTCGACCAGGCCGAGGACCGTGCGGATGCCGTGCTCGGCGCCGTACAGGGCGGCCGCCAGGCCCCAGTGGGTGCCGATGCCGCCGACCGTGAGGAGCGTGCGGCTCCCCCGCCGGTGCGCCTCGGGCAGGAGCCACTCGAGCTTGCGGACCTTGTTGCCGCCCCAGCCCCCCTCGCCGAACTCGCCCTCGTCCTTGAGCCAGACGCCGGGGCCCCACGACTGCAGCGGACGGACCGGCGTTGGCCGGCCGCCCAGCACCACGTGCGGGAGGTCGGCGCCCGGGAAGCGTTCGTGGAGCAGCGTCACGCGCCGGAGACCTCGACCGGGCCGGCAGGTTCGACGGGGCCGACGTTCTCGATCGCGGGCACCGCCACCTCGGGATGGCGCCACCGGACGACGCTGTAGGCCAGCAGGCCCCAGGCCACCACGGCGGAGACGATGACGCCGAGCCCCGTGACCCAGCCCTGCGCGGGCAGCTCGGGACCGAAGCCGAAGCCGAGCACCTCGAACTCCGGGATGTCGGGGCCCACGATCCAGACGACTCCGGCACTGAAGAGCCACAGCCCACCGAGTGCGCTCAGCACGATGCGCGGCCAGGTGGCGACGCCATATCGAGCCGCCTCGACGGCCCTGACCTGGAGGCGGTCACGCAGCTCGCGGGCCCAGGTGTAGTGGCGGGCGAGCAGGGCGAATCCCCCGACGATGATGAGCATGCCGGGACCGGGCAGCGGCATCAGCACCACGCCGACGGGGATCAGGACCCACCCGAGGATCTCCGAGCCGGTGCGATCGACCCAGGCGCGCAGCCGACCCGCCCAGGTCCGGCGGCCGGAGGGCCCGCGCTCCTCACTCATGGGTTCAGCATGCCACTCCGGACCGACGACACGCCGGTCACCGACGAAAATTCGAATGGCGTGAACGGCCCGAACACGGTGGAATGGTGCGGTGACTGCCGCTTCCCGCCTGCTTTCCCTCGCCGAGGACGTCCTCGGCCTCCACCTCCCGATCCGGCTGCGCGCCTGGGACGGCTCCGAGGCCGGCCCCGTCGGCTCCCCGGTCGTCGTGATCCGCGACCGGGCCGCGATCCGCCACGTGCTCTGGCAGCCGGGCGAGCTCGGTGTCGCCCGCGCCTACGTGCAGGGCCACCTCGACATCGAGGGCGACCTCTCCGACGGACTCCGCGCGATGTGGGCCGCAGTGCGTGTCGCCCGCGAGTCCGATCCCGAGGCCGGTCGACCGCACGTGAAGCCGAAGCACGTCGCCCGTGCCCTGGGCATCGCCGCGCGCTACCGACTCGTCGGCCGCCGTCCGGCCATTCCTCTGGCCGAGGCCGTGCTCACCGGCGATCTGCACAGCCGCGAGCGCGACCTCGCCGCCATCAGCCACCACTACGACCTGTCGAACGAGTTCTACGAGCTCATCCTCGATCCCACCATGGCGTACTCGTCCGGCTACCACCGTGAGTCCTCGTGGACGCTCGAGGAGGCCCAGACCGCCAAGCTCGACCTGATCTGCCGCAAGCTCGGCCTCGAGCCCGGGATGCACCTGGTCGACATCGGGTGCGGCTGGGGCTCCCTGACCCTGCACGCCGCCGAGCGCTACGGCGTCCGGGTCACCGGGGTCACGCTGTCGAGCGAGCAGCGTGACTTCGTGCACAAGCGGGCCGCCGAGCGTGGTGTCGGCGACCGGGTCAACGTGAGCCTGCGCCACTTCCGCGACCTGTCGGGCGCCGGCGTCGGCGACGGCGAGATCGACGCCGTCGCGTCGGTCGAGATGGGCGAGCACGTGGGCGACGCCGAGTACGAGGTGTTCACCTCCGCGATCTACCGCTACCTGCGCCCGGGCGGTCGCGTCATGATCCAGCAGATGTCGCGCAGCAACGGGGCCAAGGGTGACCGCCCCGGCGGCGGTCCCTTCATCGAGACCTACATCGCTCCCGACATGCACATGAAGCCGCTGCACCGCACGCTCGAGCTCATTGCGGGTGCGGGTCTGGAGATCCGCGACGTCCAGGCCATGCGCGAGCACTACCCCCAGACCGTCGAGGGGTGGGCGCGGAACCTCGAGTCCAACTGGGACACCGCGGTCGCCCTCGTCGGTGAGGAGATGGCGCGCGTGTGGCGCCTGTACCTGGCCGGCGGATCGCTCGCGTTCGAGGAGAACCGTATGGGCGTCGACCAGGTCGTGGCCGTCAAGCCGTCGCCGTCCGGCGTCAGTGACATGCCCACGTCGCAGCTGGACTGGCTGGCATGACCGCTGACCTGTCGGTCAGCCTCACCGCACTCGCCGTCGGCCTCGCGGTCGTCGTGGCCGTCATGGCCGCGGGGCTCACGAGCGCGAAGCGCACCGAGCGCCTCACGATCGTCGACACCCTCTGGCCCCTCGGCTTCGTCGCGGTCGGCCTGGCGAGTGCGCTCGTCTCCCTGACCGGCGACACCGACCCCGTGCTGCCCTGGGTCCTGGCCGGCCTCACGGCCGTCTGGGGGCTGCGTCTCGCGGCCTACCTGCACCGTCGCAACCACGGCAAGGACGAGGACCCGCGGTACGCCGAGCTGGCCGAGCAGGACGGTCGCTCGTTCGCCGAGGTCGCCCTCAAGCGCGTCTTCCTGCCCCAGGGCATCGCGATGTACCTGGTGGCCACGCCGCTCATGGTCGGGGCCGGTACGCAGGACCCGCTCTGGTGGCTCGTCGGCATCGGCGCGGCCGTCTGGCTGCTCGGCTTCGTGTTCGAGTCGGTCGGCGACGCCCAGCTCGCGCGCTTCAAGGCCGACCCCAGCAACCAGGGCCAGCTCATGGACCAGGGCCTGTGGCGCTACACCCGTCACCCGAACTACTTCGGTGACGCGTGCGTGTGGGCCGGGCTGTGGCTCGTGGCGGCCTCGTCCTGGGCGGGCGTCGCCACGGCGTTCAGCCCGATCGCGATGGCCTTCTTCCTGACGAAGGTCACCGGCGCCGCGAACAACGAGAAGGGCATGAAGAAGTCCAAGCCCGGCTACGACGAGTACGTGCGTCGCACCAGCGGCTTCCTCCCCTGGTTCCCCAAGAAGGCCTAGCCTCCGCTCGGACCTGACCGCTCGCGTCGGGCCGAGGGCAGGACGTCCGTCGACGGTCAGGCTCAGAGCGAGACGAAGATGTGCACCGCGGCGTCGTGGTCGATCTCGGCCGACTCGCCCTGACGGGCGATGACGACACCGTCATGACCCCGGCTGACGAGGACGTCGTTGCCGGGCAGGGCGCCGACGCGACGCAGGACCGACATGACCTGCGTGTCCTTCTGGATCTCCTCGGCGATGCGGCGCACCACGAGGCGGACCGGGTCGTCGCCGGCCGTGACCGCGCGGGGCAGTGACTGGACGCCGAGCAGGAAGTCACCGTCGTCGACGTCCTCGCCGAGCTCGGCGAGACCCGGGATGGGGTTGCCGTACGGCGACTCCGTGGGGTGCTCCAGCAGCTCGATGAGGCGTCGCTCGACCTGCTCGGAGATGACGTGCTCCCAGCGGCAGGCCTCCTCGTGCACGAACTCGAACTCGAGCCCGATGACGTCGGTCAGCAGGCGCTCGGCGAGCCGGTGCTTGCGCATGACGCGCGTGGCCAGCTGGCGGCCCTTCTCGGACAGCTCCAGGTGACGGTCGCCCTCCACGCTGAGCAGGCCGTCGCGCTCCATGCGGGCCACGGTCTGGCTCACGGTTGGCCCCGACTGGTGGAGGCGCTCGGCAATCCGGGCGCGCAGAGGGACGATGCCCTCCTCCTCGAGCTCGAAGATCGTGCGGAGATACATCTCGGTGGTGTCGATCAGGTCGCTCACGGGACTCATTCTTCCATGACGTGCAATGCGAAGAGCAAGGCCGCACGATGGGGCCGTGACCCGTTCCGTGATGTGGTTCCGCCGCGACCTTCGCCTGCACGACAACCCGGCCCTCCAGGAGGCCGTCGCGGCCGGACCAGACGGCGTGGTGCCGCTGTTCGTGCTGGACGACCGCCTGTGGGAGACAGCCGGTCCCGTACGACGCGCCGGCCTCGCCGCGATGCTGCGCGACCTGTCCGAGCGGATCGACGGGCTGCACGTCGTCCACGGCGATCCGGCCGTCGAGATTCCCCGCGTCGTCCGGGCCGCGGAGGCGTCCTCGGTGCACGTGAGCGGCGACTTCGGCCCGTACGGATCGCGCCGGGACGACGCCGTCGAGTCCTCGCTCGCCGAGCTCGAGGTCCCCTTCCAGCGCACGGGCTCGGCCTACGCGATCTCGCCCGGCCGCATCACGAAGGGCGACGGCACGCCGTACCGCGTGTTCACGCCCTTCTTCCGCGCCTGGCAGGACCTGGGCTGGCGGGCGCCCGCTCCACTGGTCCGCGATGTGCCGTGGATCCGCCCCGAGGGTCGGACCCACCGCATCCCCGACGCGTCACCGCCGGAGGGGACCGATCTCCCGCCGCTCGGCGAGGAGGCCGCCCGCCGCCGCTGGCGGGAGTGGATCGACGACGTCGCGTCCTACGACGACATCCGCAACCTCCCCGGCCGCGACGAGACCTCCCGCATGTCGCCCCACCTGAAGTGGGGCGCAATCCATCCCCGCACGATGCTCGCCGACCTGGCACCCCTGCGGTCGCAGGGCTCGGACGCGTACGTGCGCGAGCTCGCGTTCCGCGAGTTCTACGCCGACGTGCTGCACCACCGTCCCGACTCGGCGACCGGGTACTACGACCGCAAGTTCGAGAAGATGCGGTACGACGAGCCGGGCGACGCCTTCGCCGCCTGGCAGCACGGCACGACCGGCTTCCCGATCGTCGATGCCGGCATGCGGCAGCTGCGCGCCGAGGGGTGGATGCACAACCGCGTGCGGATGATCGTCGCGAGCTTCCTCGTGAAGGACCTGCACGTCGAGTGGATGCACGGGGCCGCCCACTTCATGGAGTGGCTGGTCGATGGCGATCTCGCCTCGAACCAGCACGGCTGGCAGTGGACCGCCGGATGCGGCACCGACGCCTCGCCCTTCTACCGCGTCTTCAACCCCCTCACGCAGGGCAAGAAGTTCGATCCCGACGGCACGTACGTGCGCCGGTGGGTCCCCGAGCTCCGGGACGTCCCGGACCGGTACGTCCACGAGCCCTGGACCGCTCCGGAGCCGGTCGCGGACTACCCCGCACCGATCGTCGACCACGCCGAGGAGCGGCTCGAGGCGCTCGCGCGCTACGAGGAGATCCGCTGATCGGTGCCACTCCCCCACGGCTTAGCGTGGGGCCATGGTGACGATCCCGGGACGGTTCAACGGCCCCGAGCACTCCGGCAACGGCGGCTACGTCTGCGGACTGCTCGCGGCAGAGGTCACGACCGAGGGGCCGGTGACCGCGATGCTCCGACAGCCACCACCGCTCGACGTGCCCCTGGCCTGGGAGCACGCGGGCGACGAGGTGCGTCTCGAGACCCACGGCGGCGCCATCATCGGCACGGCCGGCCCCGGCGCGTTCGAGCGCGATCCCCTGCCCTTCCCGGACGCCGACACCGTGGCCGCCGGGCTCGCGTCGTACCCCGGGTTCGCGTCCCACCCCTTCGACCGGTGCTTCACGTGCGGCACGGCCCGCGAGGAGGGCGACGGCCTGCGGCTGTTCACCGGTCCGGTCGGGTCCGACCGCACCGCCGGACCGTGGCACGTCCATCCGGGCCTCGCCGAGCACGGCGTCGTGCCCGACGCCGTGGTGTGGGCGGCCCTCGACTGCCCCGGCGGCTGGGCGGCGGACTTCTCGGCCCAGACCATGGTCCTCGGCCGCATGACGGCTCAGCTGGAGCAGGGCGTCGACCTCGACGAGCACCTGCACGCCAGCGGCCGCCTCGACGACCGTCAGGGGCGCAAGTTCCTGACGTCCACCGCCCTGCACCGCCCCGACGGCACCCTGGTGGGACGGTCCGAGCAGGTGTGGATCGAGGTCGACGCGGCGCTGTTCGCCTGAGGGCGGTTGCGACGACCATCGGGCTCGGGCGGCCCCTCAGGCTCGGAGTGGGTAGTCGGGTTGGCGGCTCTGTCGGGCCGCTGCCCGGATGCGCCTGAGGTGTTCGCGGGTGGTGCGGCGTTGGGTGAGGTCGATGGGTCGGCCGTCGCGGGTGGCGAGGTCGAACTTGCCGTGTCCGAGGGCTTCGATGACGAGGAGTCCTCGGTGGACCAGGGTGTGGCAGCTGGTGCAGATGCCGATGAGTCCGTCGAGGTCGGTCTTGCCGCCTCGTGACCACCAGGTGGTGTGGTGGATCTCGAGGTGGGTGTGGGTGCAGCCGGGTGCGGCGCAGACGCCGTGCTGGCGGGCGATGACGGCTTTGCGCTGAGCGGGGGTGGCGAGGCGGATGGTGTCGCCGACGTTGAGGACCTGCGCCTGCTCGACATCGTCGTCCGACGTGAGGATGGGGGTGATGTCGCCGGTGCAGGCCAGGTAGGAGAGGAGTTGGGGCCCGATGGGCCCGAACCCGGCCAGCTCCGCCGGCTCACCGACCGGCTTCGCCTGACCGGGTTCAGCGGTCATGGCCTCGTGGAGCGTCTCGACACCGACGATGACCGACAGCTGCGGGCGGATGCCCTTGCTGGACGGCAGACCCGACTCGAGCACCGACGACAACAGCCGGTCGAACCCGGCGACACGGCGTTCTGCACTGCTGCGGTCGTCGTTGGCCTGCGTCGGGATCGACAACGACTCCAGCACCGCCTTGAGCTTGGCGCCGGTCTCGGTCTTCAGGAAACCGCTGAGGTGCCAACCCTCCGGTACTGGTGAGAGCTGGATGTCTTCCTTGGCCATGCCCTTGATCCACGCCTTGTCGAGATCCTCGGGGTAGACGGCGTCGCGCAGGGCCCGGATCACGCGGCGCAGCTGGACGGGTTCGTGGGTGGTCGCCACGGCCAGCAGCCAGGGTTCGGCATCAGCAACGACTTTCTGGCCGATGTGCTTGAGGCCGAACGTGAAGAGCTTGACGTGATCGAGCCGGACAGCCCCCTCAGCAGCGGCGTCACCCACGGCGGGGAGCTCGCGCATCGTGGCATCGGCGTCGATCAGGCTGCGCGTCTGGCGGGCGTCGAGGCGCAGGTGCTGGCGCGCCCAGGTGGCGACGGTGGAGGCGCCGTCGAGCTCGAACTCCGCCGACTTCTCGAGCTCGGCCAGGTGGTGGGCCTTCGCGGCGTCGAGCGCGTTCTGCGCGGTCTGGATCGCGAGCAGGGCGGACCGATGGTCGGCCGAGGCGAGCGCGTGCGCAGCTGTTCGCAGCGCACGCACCGTGGGACCCGAGACCATGTCTCGATTCTACTCGAACAGATGTTCGATAGCAAGGGTTTGACCCGGAGAAGTTGCTGGAGTCGCAGCAGATTCCGACAGGACTGTCTGTCACATTCACGCCGGCTCCGGCCCGCTGCTTTTGGTCCGTGGCCGCTTGTCCGTCATGACCGCAGATGGTCAGCTGGCCGGCCTTTCGAGGCTCACGCCCCAGGGGGCGTTCACACCTCAAGGAACGGGTGGGGGCTAGCCGCTCGACGTCACGTGACCGGACCCTTCGAGGCTCACGCCCCAGAGGGCGTTCACACCTCAGGGAGCGGGAAGGGGCGTCGCTCGGGCGGGTCGAGGCTCAGATCTGGATCTCGCCGATGAGGGGCGAGAACGCGGCCCGCCGTGATCGCGGCGCGTCGATCAGTCGCTCGACTGCGGCGACCTCGGGGGCGGCCACGACGCGGCGGGCCCCACCGACGACCCGCACGACCAGCACGGGGGTAGCGACCAGCACCGCGACGACCAGCACGATCCAGGCCACCTGGCCGAGCAGGCCGTCCGTGGCGTCGGCCGCCGCTGCCACGACGGAGCCGCCCCCGACGTAGACCCCGGCCCACGTGCAGGATCCCGCGAAGGACGCCAGCACGAACGACCGGTACGGCATCCCCGCGGTCCCCGCGGCCGCCGGGGTGACCGTCCGCAGGAGCGGCAGGAGCCGCGTCCCGAAGACGGCCAGAGCGCCCCGACGACGCAGGAGGTCGGTGGCACGGTCGAAGTGCTCCACACCGATCCGCCGGACCGGGCGCGTGGTCCGCAGCCGCTCGCCGTACCGGCGGCCGAGGACGTAGCCGACGTGATCGCCCGCGCAGGCACCCACGGCGACCAGGAGGCCCAGCAGGGCCATGAGCTGCCAGCTCGGGAGCGTCGCCGCCAGGACCACGATCGCGGTCTCGCCCGGCAGGAACATGCCGACGCCGAGGCCGGACTCCGCGAAGGCGATGCCCAGTCCCGCAGCGAGGGACCACACGACGTGCATGGGAACAGCGTCCGCCGTCCGCGCATCGACTCACCGACGGCGAGACGACCTCTGGGTGAACGTTGCCCGCACGCGTCGCGCGACTCTCAGGGAGCCAGTCGGTCGCGATCCCACCCGGAGCCCGAGGCGCGGAACCGGATCCGGTCGTGCAGCCGGTTCGGGCGCCCCTGCCAGAACTCGAAGGACTCCGGCGCCAGCCTCAGTCCACCCCAGTTGACCGGCCGCGTACCGGCGTCGGGCGACGCGGCGGCCTCCTCCCAACGACGTTCCAGCTCGGCACGGTCGGCCACGACGTGCGACTGCGGCGAGGCCTGGGCGCTGATGCGTCCGCCCGGCGGGCGGGAGGTGAAGTACGCGTCGGAGTCCTCGGCGCTGATGGGCGCGACCGGGCCCTCGATGCGGACCTGCCGGGACAGGTCGTGCCACAGGAGCACCGCTGCCGCGCGCGGGTTCTCACCGAGCTCCAGTCCCTTCCGGGACTCGTAGTTCGTGTGGAAGACCGCACCCTCGGCGTCGAGCGACTTGAGCAGCACGATCCGCACCGACGGCACTCCGTCGGCGGTCGCCGTCGCGAGCGCCATCGCGTTCGGCTCCGTGATGCCGGCGGCGATGGCCTCGGCGAGCCACCGGTCGAAGAGGCCGAAGGGGTCGTGGCCCGCGTCGGACTCGTCGAGGCCGACGACGCCGTACTCACGTCGCATCGCGGAAAGTTCGGGGGTGACCATGAGCACACGGTAACGAGGGTGGCACCATGAGGGCCATGACTGAGGTACACCACGGACTCGAGGGCGTCATCGCCTTCGAGAGCGAGATCGCCGAGCCCGACAAGGAGGGGTCGGCGCTTCGCTACCGCGGCGTCGACATCGACGACCTCGTCGGACGCGTGCCCTTCGAGAAGATCTGGGGCCTCCTCGTCGACGGCGCCTACGAGCCGGGCCTGCCGCCGGCCGAGCCGTTCCCCATCCCGGTGCACTCCGGCGACATCCGCGCCGACGTCCAGAGCGCGATCGCCCTCACGGCTCCGGCCTGGGGCATGAAGCAGCTCTACGACATCGACGACGTCCAGGCGCGTGAGGACCTGGCCCGGACCGCGGTCATGGTGCTCTCCTACGTCGCCCAGGCCGCTCGCGGCGTGGGCCAGCCCTTCGTGCCGCAGAGCGAGATCGACCAGTGCTCGACCGTCACCGAGCGGTTCCTCAAGCGCTGGCGCGGCGAGGTCAACCCCGACCACGTCAAGGCGATCGACGCCTACTGGGTCTCGGCGGCCGAGCACGGCATGAACGCCTCCACCTTCACCGCCCGTGTCATCGCCTCGACCGGCGCCGACGCCGCGGCTGCCCTCTCCGGCGCGGTGGGTGCCATGTCCGGCCCGCTGCACGGCGGCGCACCCGCCCGGGTGCTCACGATGATCGAGGAGGTCGAGAAGCTGGGCGACGCCGACGCCTACGTCAAGCAGCTGCTCGACTCCGGCGAGCGCCTGATGGGCTTCGGCCACCGCGTGTACCGCGCCCAGGACCCCCGAGCGCGCACGCTGCGCCGCACGGCCCAGGAGCTCAAGGCTCCGCGTGCGGAGGTCGCCGAGGCCCTCGAGAAGGCCGCGCTCAAGGAGCTGCGCGAGCGCCGCCCCGACCGCGTGCTGGAGACGAACGTCGAGTTCTGGGCCGCCATCATGCTCGACTACGCCGAGATCCCGCCGCACATGTTCACCGCGATGTTCACGTCCGCCCGCACCGCCGGCTGGAGCGCGCACATCCTGGAGCAGAAGCGCACGGGTCGCCTGATCCGTCCGTCCGCGATCTACACCGGTCCGGCCTCGCGCCGCGCCGACGAGATCGAGGGCTGGAACCCCGACTGGGCCGACAGCTGAGCCTGCGGGCTCACCACCCCCCGCCTAGCGTGGGGCGCATGACTGTTCGCGACCTGGCCCTGACCGACTCCGTCTCCATCCCGCAGCTCGGCTTCGGCGTGTTCCAGGTGGACCCCGCCACGACCCAGCAGGTCGTCGAGCAGGCGCTCGAGGCGGGCTACCGGCACATCGACACCGCCAAGGTCTACGGCAACGAGGAGGGCGTCGGCAAGGCGCTCGCGGGCTCGGGCGTCGACCGCGACGACGTCTTCGTGACCACCAAGCTGTGGAACGCCGACCAGGGCCGTGACGCCACGCTCGCGGCGTTCGACGCCAGCCTGGATCGTCTCGGGCTCGAGGTGCTGGATCTCTACCTGATCCACTGGCCCATGCCCGAGAACGGCACGTTCGTCGAGACCTGGAGCGCCCTCGAGGAGCTCCGCGCCAGCGGTCGCGTCCGGGCCATCGGTGTCTCGAACTTCCGCGCCGAGGACCTCGCGATCCTGGAGAGCGCCGGGCTGTCGACCCCGGCCATCAACCAGGTCGAGGCGCACCCGCTCCTGACCCAGGTGTCCCTGCGGGAGTACCACCGGGCCCACGGGATCCTGACCGAGGCGTGGAGCCCGCTGGCCCAGGGCCAGGTGCTGGACCTGCCCGAGATCACGGGCATCGCCGCAGCGCACGACGCCACACCGGCCCAGGTCGTCATCGCGTGGCACCTGGCGATCGGCAACGTCGTCATCCCGAAGTCCGTCACGCCGGAGCGGATCGTCTCGAACCACGCCGCCGCCGACATCGCGCTGACCGACAACGAGGTCACGCTCATCAGCGCACTGGACCGTGGTCACCGCGTCGGGCCGGACCCGAGCACGTTCCACGCCGCCTGACCTGCGCCGGGCGTGGGCCGTGGCGCCGGCGCCCGAAGGACCGGCGGGCCCGGTCCCTATGCTGACTCCGTGAAGTCCTGGGTGGTGAAGACGGTCACGGCCCTCGTCCTCGTGGTCGCCGTCGCGGCCGTGGGGCTGGGCCTCAGCACTCCCGACGGCGAGGTGCGCGACGCCGAAGCCGACGCCTCCCCCTCGGCGAGCCCCGAGGGCACGACGGAGCCCGCCCCGGAGCCGTCGCCCGCACCCCCCACGACCGCGGCACCGACCGACCCCGCCGCCCTGTCCCCGGTCACCGGCACGTGGCCCGGCCGGCCCGCCGGCACCCCCGAGGTCTCCCCCGGCGTCGTCGACTGGTGTCCGGCGGTCCAGGTCCAGGTCAGCCACGCCGCCCGCGACGCCGTGGGCGAGGAGGCCGCGCGCGCCGCAGCGTGCCGGGCCGTGGCCTTCACGTTCGACGCCCGGTACTCACGCCTGTCCCTGCCGCGCGAGTCGTACGCCGCGGCCGACTTCGCCGGGGTGGAGGCACTCCTGACCGACCGGACCCGGACGTCGACCTACCCACCGCGGCTGTCCGCGGTCGTTGCCGCGCCCCGCACCACCGCGGCACGCGAGGGCACCGGGGTCGTGCTGCTCGACGGTCCGAGCCCCGGCGGGGGCCGGCAGTTCTTCGGGCCGGATTGGTCGGACGTCGGCTACGTGGATCGACCGGTGTGGGTCGACCCCGCGTGGGGCGTCGTCACGATCGACCTCCAGCGAGGTGGATCGCGACCACAGCTGTCGGCGAGCCTGGAGGCGTCGGCCGGCGTGCCCGTCTGGAATCCCCGTACGGCCGCAGCCGAGAAGCTGACGGTGCGGACGTCCGCCAGCTACGTGCTCGCCGGACCGGACTGGCGCCTGAACGGCTGGACCCTCAGCACGGACCTTGCCGGGTTCAGCCCGCTGGCGTGACCGAAGCCCCTGGAAAATGCGGCTGGGGCCGACCATCCCCCCGAGATGGTCGGCCCCGCAGCACTGAGGAAAGACTAGACCGGCGTAGTCCTTTGTGACTAGTCCTTCGGCGCAAAGGTCCCTCCTCCCCCCGTGCGGAGGTCGGCCCGTCCGACCTCACCCATCCCGCGCACCCTCGTGACCTGCACAGATGTCCGAGTTCTGTGGACCCGACCTCCCCTTTCGCGGTCCGCGACGCCCGACCCTACGTCTCACATGGCGAGATGTGGGGCGACTCTCAGCGATCAGACGTGGCCAGGCGTCGCGTAGCCACGTCGAACCATGTTTCACTAGTCAGGTCGAGCCGCCGGAGTCGTCGCCCTCCCTGCGACGCCACCGCTCCTCAGGACCGGTCCGCGGTTTCGGCGTTGGGCCCGCGCCGCTCCCTGCGCGGGCCCTTTCCCTGTCCGGGGGCCTGCTCAGGCGTCGTACGCCGCGAGGAGCCGGTCGGCGGCCTCGGCGGCACCGAGCCGCCCCGCGAGGATCTCGTCACGCACCTCGGCGCGCACGCCACGCACGCCCTCGTGGCGGCGCAGGCGCTCCTCCAGCTCGTCGCGGACCAACGCCCACGTGAAGTCGAGCTGCTGCTGGGCCCGCTTCTCGGTCAGGCCCTTGCGCCCGAGGAACTCCCGGTGGCGGAGGATCCGGCTCCAGACGGTGTCGATGCCGGAGCCCTCCAGGCCCGAGCAGGTCAGCACCGGGGGCACCCAGTCCTTCGTGCCGGCGTAGACCATCCGCAGCGCCCCGGCGAGGTCCGTGGCGGTCATCTCCGCCTCGCGCACGCGCTCCCCGTCGGCCTTGTTGACCGCGATGACGTCGGCGATCTCCAGGATGCCCTTCTTGATGCCCTGCAGCTGGTCACCCGTTCGCGCGAGCGTGAGGAACAGGAACGTGTCGACCATGCCGGCGACCGTGATCTCGGACTGCCCGACACCGACGGTTTCGACCAGGACCACGTCGAAGCCTGCGGCCTCCAGGATCGTCATGGCCTGGCTGGTCGCCCGCGCGACCCCGCCGAGCGTGCCCGCCGACGGCGAGGGCCGGATGTAGGCCTTGGGGTCGACGGCGAGCGCGGACATCCGGGTCTTGTCGCCGAGGACCGACCCGCCGGTGCGGACACTCGACGGATCGACCGCGAGCACGCCGACCCGGTGCCCGCGTCCGGTGAGATGGGTGCCGAGCGACTCGATCGTGGTCGACTTGCCGACACCCGGGACGCCCGAGATCCCGACCCGGACGGCACCCCCGGCATCGGGCGTCAGCGTCGTGAGCAGCTCCCGCGCCGTCGCGCGGTGGTCGGCCCGACGCGACTCGACCAGCGTGATGGCCCGCGAGACCGCCGCACGGCGCCCCTCGCGGACGCCTGCGGCCAGCTCGTCGACGTCGATCGCCACCATCGCCGCCCGGCCCTCAGTCCTGCAGCTGGGCGCGGAGCTTGTCGAGCAGCGACAGGGCGGAGTCGGCGATGACGGTGCCGGGGAGGAAGACCTCGGCGGCCCCCATCTCCTTCAGCGTCGGGACGTCGTCGGGCGGGATGACCCCACCCATGACGACCATGATGTCGCCCCGTCCCTGCTCCTCGAGCGCCGCCTTGAGCTCCGGCAGGAGCGTCAGGTGCCCGGCCGCGAGCGAGGAGACCCCGACGATGTGGACGTCGGCGTCGATCGCCTGCTGGGCGACCTCCTCGGGCGTGGAGAACAGCGGGCCGACGTCGACGTCGAAGCCGAGGTCGGCGAAGGCCGTGACGATGACCTTCTGACCGCGGTCGTGGCCGTCCTGGCCCATCTTGGCCACGAGGATGCGAGGACGGCGGCCCTCGGCCTCCTCGAACTCGGCCGTCGCGTCGACGACGCGCTGGATGTTGCCGCCCTGGCCGGCTTCCGTGCGGTACACACCCGAGATCGTACGGATCACGGCCTGGTGCCGCCCGTAGACCTTCTCGAGCGCGTCGGAGATCTCGCCCACGGTGGCCTTGGCCCGCGCGGCGTCGACCGCGAGGGCGAGCAGGTTGCCGTCGAGCGATCCGTCGGTCGACGAGCCTCGCTCGGCCGACGCCGTGAGCGCCTCGAGCGAGCGCCGCACGTCGTCGTCGTTGCGCTCGGCGCGCAGGCGCTCGAGCTTGGCGACCTGCGCGCCGTAGACGGCCGCGTTGTCGACCTTCAGCACGTCGAGGGGGTCCTCGTCACGCAGGCGGTAGGTGTTGACGCCGATCACGGCCTGCTGCCCGGAGTCGATGCGGGCCTGCGTGCGCGCCGCAGCCTCCTCGATGCGCATCTTGGGGATGCCCTCCTCGATGGCCTTGGCCATGCCGCCGGCGCCCTCGACCTCCTGGATGTGCGCCCAGGCGCGGTTGGCCAGCTGCCGCGTGAGCTTCTCGACGTAGTACGAGCCGCCCCACGGGTCGATGCTGCGCGTCGTGCCCGACTCCTGCTGCAGCAGGAGCTGGGTGTTGCGGGCGATGCGGGCGCTGAAGTCGGTGGGCAGCGCGATGGCCTCGTCGAGCGCGTTGGTGTGCAGGCTCTGCGTATGGCCCTGCGTGGCCGCCATGGCCTCGATCGCGGTGCGCTGGACGTTGTTGAAGACGTCCTGTGCCGTGAGCGACCACCCGGAGGTCTGCGAGTGCGTGCGCAGCGACAGCGACTTGGGGTTCTTCGGGTCGAAGTCCTTGACCAGGCGGGCCCAGAGCGCCCGCCCCGCGCGCATCTTGGCGATCTCCATGTAGAAGTTCATGCCGATGGCCCAGAAGAAGCTCAGCCGCGGCGCGAACGCGTCGACGTCCAGGCCCACGTCGAGGCCGGCCCGGATGTACTCGACCCCGTCGGCCAGGGTGTACGCGAGCTCGAGGTCGTTCGTGGCTCCGGCCTCCTGAATGTGGTAGCCGGAGATGCTGATGGAGTTGAACCGCGGCATCTTCTGCGCCGTGTACGCGAAGATGTCGGAGATGATCCGCATCGACGGCGACGGCGGGTAGATGTAGGTGTTGCGGACCATGAACTCCTTGAGGATGTCGTTCTGGATCGTCCCCGTGAGCTGTTCCGGCTTCACCCCCTGCTCCTCGGCCGCAACGATGTAGAGCGCCAGCACCGGCAGCACAGCGCCGTTCATGGTCATCGAGACGCTCATCTCGTCGAGCGGGATGCCGTCGAACAGGGTGCGCGTGTCGTAGATCGAGTCGATCGCCACCCCCGCCATGCCGACGTCGCCCTTGACCCGCGGGTGGTCGGAGTCGTAGCCGCGGTGGGTCGCCAGGTCGAACGCGACCGACAGGCCCTTCTGGCCGGCCCGGAGGTTGCGCCGGTAGAAGGCGTTGGACTCCTCCGCGGTCGAGAAGCCGGCGTACTGGCGGACCGTCCACGGCTGGGTCGTGTACATCGCCGGGTAGGGACCGCGCAGGAACGGCGCCTGGCCGGGGTAGGTGTCGAGCGCGTCGGCGCCCTCGAGGTCGGCGGCCGTGTAGAGCTCCTTGACGTCGATGCCCTCGGGCGCCGGCCAGGACTCCACGCCGTCGGCGGCCCGGGCGTACGCCTCGGGATCGGGCGTCGGCTGCTGCTCGGGATCCAGCGGGAACTCGGCGAAGCTGCTGGGGACGGCGGTCATGACGCCAGCTCCTCTCGGGTGCGGCGGAGGAAGGCCAGGGCATCGAGCCCGGCCACGACGGAGTCGTCGGCGCCGACGTCAGCCTTGCCGGCGACGACGACGTAGGAGGCTCCGGCCTCGCGGAGCGCGGCGACCAGGTCGGTGCCCCACTCGGCATAGGCCGAGTCGTGGCCCGTCAGGCAGACGACGGGCGCGCCGTCGTAGGCCGCGAGGACCTCGTCGACGCCGCTGGTCGCACCGGCGGCGACGGTGTCGATGCCACCGGCGGCGAACAGGTTGGCCGCGAACGTGGCGCGGGCCGTGTGGGCGGCGATCGGGCCCATCGTGGCCAGGAACACGGGGGTCGCGACGCGGTCGTCACGCATCGCCTCGAACTCGTGCGCGTAGCGGAACACGGCGGGCGCCGTGGGGTAGGGCCGGCGCTCGGGCTGCTCCTCGTGCAGGTTCGGGAACTCGCTGACACCCGTGAGCGGCATGGCGCGCTTCGCGACCAGGAGGCCGCGAGCGTCCCGGGTGGCGAGGATCCGCTCGGCCACGAGGTCGAGCGCCTCCAGGACACCGCCCCCGTCCTCGAGCCCAGAACCGTCCAGCTCGGCGAGGCCCGCCCAGGCGGCTCGGGCGAGGTCGTCGGTGAGCTGCTCGACCAGGTGGGACCCGCCCGCGGGGTCGGTGACCTTGGCGACGTGCGACTCGCCGATCAGCAGGCCCGAGGTGTTGCGCGCGATGCGGCGGCTGAACGCCTCCGGCAGCCCGAGCGGCTCGTCGAAGGGCAGCACCGTGACCGCAGCCGCCCCACCGACTCCGGCGGCGAAGGAGGCGACCGTGGTGCGCAGCATGTTCACGTAGGGGTCGTACGAGGTCATCATCGGGCGCGAGGTCACCCCGTGCTGACGCTGTCCGCGACCGGACTCCGCCACGCCGCTCAGCTCGGCGACCCGCGCCCACGTGCGGCGCGCCGCGCGGAACTTGGCGATCGTGGGGAACTGCTCATCGGTCGCGGCGATCCGGAACTCCAGCAGACCCGCGGCCTCGTCGACCGTCAGGCCCGCCTCGGTGAGGACACGCAGGTACGTGGCACCCGCCGCGAGCAGGTACGCCAGCTCCTGCACGTCGGAGCCACCGGCGTCGTGCACCGCGGTGCCGTCGACCACGATCGCGCCGATGCCGAGGGGCAGCGCGAGCCGCGCGGCCTCGACGGCGACGCCGAGGTCGGTCTCACCGCCGCCGAGGTCGAGTCGCGCTCGCACGGCGGTGCCGACGGGGTCGACGCCCAGGTTGCAGCCGTGGTGGGCCTGCACGGCCTTGTCCTCGATGACGGCCACGAGGGCGCGGGCCGCGCCGAGCGGGTCGTGGAGGTCCTGCACCACGACGGGCGCGAGGTCGATGAAGACCGGCTCGAGCACCTTCGCGAGCGAGTCGGTCGGCACTCCGTCGGTCCCGAGCGTGAGCCACAGCGAGTTGACGCCGTTCTCGAGGTCGGTGACGACCTCGTCGGCCGTGCGTTGACCGTCGGGGTCGGTGAACCAGGACCGGACGTCCCAGGCGCGGTTCTCGCGCAGCGCTTCGGTACCGCGGGTGAAGGGCGCCTGGCCGGGCAGGCCGGTCGGCGGCAGACCGGAGGTGAGCTCGGGCGTGCCCAGCGGTGTCACCTCGATCCCGTCGAGGGTCGTGGTCGTGAGCGTGGCCCAGGCATCGCTGTCCGGGGCGTCCTCGGCGAGCTTGCGCGTCTTGCGCAGGACGGCCGCGGTGGCCTTCTCCCACGCCTCGCGCGTCGACTCGAGGCCCTCGGCGAGCGGGACGGGCACCTCCGCAGGGGCGGCCGGCATTTCGGCTGACATGAGCCGCATCGTACGAGGTCCGGGGCTCTCGTGCCCACCCGGCCCGGTCACCGCTGACTGCAGCGTCAGGCCGTGGCGGCCCGCACCGCGTCGCCCAGCTGGGCGCGGGCCCGGCTGATGCGACTCTTGACGGTCTGCACGCCGATTCCCTGGTGGGCGGCGATCTCGTCGTAGTTCATGTCGCCGTACTCGCGCAGCACGAGGGCCTCACGGAAGTCCTCCCCGACCTCGCGCAGCGCTGCCGTGATGAGGTCGCGATCATCGACCTGGCTGGTGACGTCCGCCGCCACCACGAGGTCGACGATGTCGTCGGTGTCGATCGGGATGCTGCGGCGCTTGCGGCAGACCGCGATCGACGCGTTGGCGGCGATCCGGTAGCACCAGGTGCTGAACTTGGCGTTGCCCCGGAACTTGTCGATGTTCTGCCAGGCGGAGATCAGGGTGTCCTGCAGCGCGTCCTCGGCGTCCTGCTGGTCGGCCGTGATCCGCAGGCACACCGACCACAGCACGTCGCGGCTCTCGGTGACGAGCTGGGTGAAGGCATCGGCATCACCCGCGCGGGCGCGCTCGACGAGCGAGCCCTCGGCTCCCACGGCGTGCGTCATCTGACCCCCCAGTCGGTCGAACGGGCACCAGTATGTCCCGTCCGGGGCCCGTCCACTACCGGAATCGATGGGGACGACTCCCCGTGCCGCCCGAGGCAACGCGTCAGGGCGACGGCGGGGGCGGCGGTGGAGGTGGCGGGACCGGCCTGACCGCTGCCGCACGGGGCATGGCGGGGGGCACAGCGGGCTCCGGCTGCGGGACCGGCGGCATCTCGGCCCGGTGCGCGATGGCGCGGTAGGACTGCGCCAGGACCCGTGCGGCCTCGGCCTCTCCCGGCGCGGAGGCCAAGGTGGCGCGGGACTGCGCCTCGCCCGATCGGCGACGGGCCTCGGAGGCGACCTCCGCCGCCGGCGTGTCACGGCCCAGCCCGAGCTGCTCGGCCGGGTGCGAGGTGCGACTGAGCCGCTCCAACTCCGGGATGAGGTCGGTCGCGACCCGCGTGGACCGGAGCATGCCGATCGCCTGGATCTCCCGCACGATCTGCAGCTCCGGCGCCACCAGTGCCTGCTCGACCAGGTCGAGCACCACCTGGTCGGCGCCGCTGTGCCGGGCCGCACGCTCGACGGCGTCGAGGGCCCGCAGCGCCTTGAGTCCGCCGGCCCGCGCCTGGACGTGGTCGCGCAGCAGCCGCTGCAGGCCGGCCAGGCCCGAGACGTCGCCGAGCCAGCCGGCGAAGGCGTCGGACCCGTCGCCCGCCTGGAGCCGGCCTGCCTCCAGGCCGAAGGGCCCGAGCTTCTCCTGCAGGTCGCGGACCCGGTCGCGCGCCAGCACCGCGTCGAGGCCGACGCCCGTGCGCAGTCGGACCGGGGAGACCTCGGCGAGGGAGCCGAGGTCCACGACGTCGCGCTCGCGGAGGCGCCCGGTGCGCGAGGTCTCCGCCAGGAGCCCGGAGACCGGGACGACGTCACCCACCTCGCCCACGCGCGACGCCGCCAGGTGGCGTGCCTGGTCACGGGCCGGACGCATCGGGTCGTCAGCGGCCGCGTCGGCCAGGAGGTCGGCCTGCGAGAGCACGCCGATCGCGTTGACCGCCGATCCGTTCATCTCGCCCGAGGCGGCGCGGAACTGCTTGAGGAACTCGGCCTCGTCCTCGCGCTGCTCCTGGCGGAACAGGAACAGGACCGCGTCGGCGTCGCCGCTGGCGTGCTGCGAGGTCAGGGAGTCGCCGAGGATCGCCGACCGGGTCGCGCTCTCGTTCTCGGGGGTGAGCGAGGAGAGCCCCGGGGTGTCGATCAGGGTCAGTCCGCGCAGCTGCGCGGACTGCAGGCTGACGACGAGCCGCCGCACCTCCTCGGCCGGCACCGGCAGGTCCTCGGGGAGCCGGCCGTCGACGAGCGAGATCGCGATCTCGCGTCCGTCGTGGCAGTGGACCACCGCGGCCCCGTCGGGCGAGCCGAACTCGAACCACGTGACCACTCGCGTGCACTCCCCCGCCCGGGTCGGCGCGATCCGCCGGCCGATGAGGGCGTTGACCAGGGTGGACTTGCCGGCCTTGACCCGGCCCACGACGGCGAGCCGCAAGGGGTCGAGCAACGCGGCTCGGCGACGCGCCGCGACCTCACGGACGGGTGGGCTCGCGACGGCCTCGATCTGCAGCAGCAGGGTGTCGACCCGCTGCACGACGGTGGTCACCCGTCACCCGACCCCGTCGTCGTGGTGCAGGTGAGCCGGTGCGTCGTCGACGTCGTCGGACGGGGACCACGAGTCGCCGGAGTCCCAGACGTCCGGGTCGGAGTCGCCCGGCGTGAGCGACGCGTCATCGTCCGAAGCGTCATCGTCGTCGTCCGCCCCGTCGTCGCTGTCGAGCTCGTCCGCCGCGGCGGCGACCGGCTCGTCCTCGGGCACCAGGGACTCGTCGGACGACTCGGCGTCCGGGTCGAGGGCGTGGGCGAGGGCCCGGAGCCACGTGGACTCCGGGACCTCGACGATCGGCAGGTGGTCGGACATCGCGATCAGGCCCTGGCCGCCGCGACCTCGTCGCCCCGGAGGACGACGGGCAGCATGGCCCACTTGCCGTCGAGCATGGTGGAGACCGCTTCGGACTGCGGGAGGCCCGAGCCGACCGTGGAGGCCGCGGTGTCGGGTGCCGGCTCGTCGCAGACGACGGCCTGGTTGTTGCCGTCCTCCCAGGCGTCCTCGAAGTACTCGATCGGGATCTCCATGGCCTCGCCGTCGGGGGTGCCGGTGTCGTTGACGTAGACGACGCCCTTGTCCTCGTCGATGCCGGTGACCATCACGATGTGGTTGACCGCGTTGTTCTCCGGGCCGGGGTCGTAGCCGTACATCGGGCCCCAGTACTCGTCGGCGTCGACCATGACGGCGACACCCACGTCGTCGGCGAGCATCTCCTTGAGGTCCTCGATCTCCAGGCCGTCCTCGAGCTCGGCGGGCACGCCATGGGCCTCGAGCATGTCGACGATGTCGGTCGCGTACATGCCGGTGGTGGTGCCGTCGGGCAGCACCTCCATCACGCCGTTGTCGACGGCCCAGGCCGCGAACTCCTCCTCGTTGGCGAAGGTCTCACCCGTGTACTCCGACACGATCTGCGCGATCGCCGACGGGCCACACGTGCCGTTGACGGCCTGCTCGAACCACAGCTCGGCGTCACCGAAGGGATCGCCAACGAGCTCGGTGCTGGTGGGGTCGCCCTGCGGGTGCTTGCCGTCGTCGTCGGCGTCCTCGTCGTCGTCCTCGGTGTCGAAGTCGACGTTCTTGGCGTCGTCGCCGGAGTCGCCGTCGGCGAACCAGCTGGTCGGACCGTCGGAGTCCTTCTCGTCCTCGTCCTCGTCCTTGTCCTCGTCGGAGTCCTTGTCGTCCTTGTCGGAGTCCTTGTCGTCCTCGTCGAAGCCCGTCTGCTCGAACTCGGACTCGCCGAGCTCGTCGCCGAAGGTGTCGACGAGGTCGGGAGCCAGCTGCGTGGCCTCCTCGAGGTCGACGACCGTGGGCTGCGCCGACGTGTCGCTCGGATCCTCGTAGACGCCGACCTGGCCGTTGCCGAGGTCGATGACCGCGAGGTCGACCTTGCCGTCGCCGTCGGAGTCGATATCCGCGGCGTCGACCTTGCCGTCGCCGTCGGTGTCGTACGTCGCGATCGACGAGTTGTCGTCGAAGTACTCCACGACCGTGTCGGCGACGCCGTCGCCGTCGAGGTCGTCGAACTGCTGGTTGCCGATCAGGTCGTCGCTCGGGTCAGACATCGTGGTCTCCTCGGTGCTGTGGTGGTCCGTCACACCTCAGAGGTGGTGGCCGACGGTTTTGTTCCCGGCTTCTCCCGGTCCGCTCGAGCAGCCTTCACAGGTCGCGGGCGGAGCGCCTCGTCCATGACAGCCTGCAGCTCCTCGCGCTGCGCGCGCAACGCCTCGAGGTGCCGAGTCTCGTTGGCGACCTCGCGACGCAGGCGCTCGGGGGTCTCCGCGGCGGAGCGACGAGCGGCCTCGAGCTCGGACTTGGCCGAGTCGAGCGCCGCCTTGAGCTCGTGCCGGAAGGCGATCGTGACGTCGCGCAGCATCACGGTGCGGGCCCGGTCCACGGCGAATCGCAGGTGGGTCTCGGCGCGGTTCACGGCCGTGGCCGCGGTCTGCGTGATGAGTCGCTCGAGGTTGTGGGCCCGACGGGTCCGGTAGTTCACGATGTACCAGGCCGCACCGCCCACGATCGAGAAGACCGGAGCGATGATCGCGGGAGCGATCAGGCCGGCCACCAGACCACCCATGCTCGACCCGATCATCGCGGTGCTCGCCAGGGTCGCGTCGAAGCTGCCGCTGTACTCCGCCTCGGCGACCTCCGCCATCGCGAGGTCGTCGACGTCGGGGTTGAGGCGGACCGCCGTGGCGAGGTCCCGGCCGATCGACCGGAACAGGTGGTCGGCCTGCACGTGGAAGCCGTCGGTGAACTCCCCGATGGCCGACGTCACGATGGTGCGCAGCTGCGCCGTGAGCGCGACCGCGACCTCCTCGATGACCTTGTCGGGGTTCTCCTTGCGGCGCTCGTGCGCCACGGCGGCCCACTGCTGCCGGACCGCGGCCAGCTGCTGCGACGCCCGGTGCAGGACGTCGGCGCGCAGCACGCTGGAGTCGGAGTTCAGGTCGAGCGACCATCGGTCGCCCTGCTCCTGCAGACCACGCAGGCTCTGCACGAGGGCGTCGAGCTCGGGCACCTGCTGCCCGGCCGACTGGAGGGCCTCGATGGTGCGGCGCCGCTTGGACTCGTGGCGCTCGATCCCCGACAGGCCCGATCGCAGCGCGTTGGCCACGGCGATCGAGGCGGGCGCGACGATGCGCTCGCGGACGGCCGAGGCCAGGACGTCGAGTCCGGCGTACTCACGCAGGTCACTCGACTCGGCCGGGTCGAGGCCGATGATGTCCAGCGCCACGGTCGACGAGACGGGGCAGATCGGGGCGTCGGCGAACCGGGGGGCGTGCCGGCGCAGGAGCTCGCGGTTCTCCGCCAGGACCTCTTCCCAGCCCGACGGGTACTGGTCGATCTTGGTGAGGGCGAAGACGACCTGCTCGACCTTCGAGGAGACCTCGGTGAGGAACTCGAGCTCCGGGCGGGTGAGCACCTGGCCCGCGTCGGTGACCATGACGAGGACGCTGCCCTGCCCCGCGGCGAGGGCCGCGAGCTCGGCGTGCCCCTGGGTCAGGCCGGCGATGCCGGGGGTGTCGACCAGCGCCACGCCCGGCAGCACGTCGGAGTCGTGCGCGATCGTGATGCCGACGAACGCGGAGTCATCGTCGCTCCCGGTGCTGCCGGTGACGGCCACCTCCCGAGCGGCGGCGAGGCTGACCTGCCGACTCGTGCCGTCGGCCAGCTGCACGCGGGCCTGGCCGTCCACGAGGTCGTCGGTGGGTGGGGCCACCCGGACGAATCCGGCCGTGACCACGCCCAGGCCTGCGGGCACCAGGTCGGCCTGGCCCAGGATCGCGTTGACCAGCGTGCTCTTGCCGCGCTTCACCTCGCCCACGACGACGGCGGACGGCACCGACGGGGCCGACGACGCCAGGGCCGACGACATGGCCTCGGCCCACGGCTCGAACTCGGTGCCCTTCAGGGCCATGACGGTCGAGCGAACGGCGCGACCCTGGGCCGCCGTCAGCTTCGGACGGTCGGGCGCCAGCGCGGTACGGGCCGGGCTCACCGGATCGGGCGATCCGTCACGCGCTCGCCCACCACTCGTACATCTCCGGAAGCTGGTTGCCGTCGATCTCGGCCGAGATCTCGATCAGGGTGTCCGTGTCGGTCCACGCGACGTAGCTCGTGTCCGAATCGTTGCCGTAGCGGAGCAGGACGCGACCCGCGTCATCGGTCTCGCCGTCGTAGCTCCACGTGCCCCACCCGGGCGCGCCGTCGAGCTTCTGCGGACCCGCCAGGCCCTCGGAGTCGATGTCCGACTGGAAGGACTCGTCCATCGAGGTCGCGTCGCCGTAGCCGTAGATGTTGAGGAAGTCAGGTCTGAAGCCGTTGCCGTCCTTGATCGCGAAGCACGTGATGGCAATCGGGGCGTCGAGCGGATCGATGCTCTCGCAGTCGGCCGGGTCGAGAGGCACGTTCGCGGCCAACGCCTCGTTCAGCAGGGTGCACTCCTCGTCCGTGAGACCGGGGCTGTCGGCGCACTCCGCGTCCCCGCTCGGGGCGTCGGTGGGCGTCTCGCGGGTGGGGTCGCTCGACGTCTGCGGATTGGGGTCGTCGCCACCCAGGATCGTGACGGCCGCGGCGATGCCGCCGCCGACGAGGACGAGGGCTGCGGCCGCGACACCGATCAGCACGGTCCGACGCTTGCGCGCATCCGCCGGGCGACCTCCACCGGGACCGCCGGGTCCAGCCAGCGGCGCCGGCGGGTGGTACGGGACCGCGGGGATGCCGCCCGTCGTCTCCATGGGGCTCGGGGCAGGCGTCGGAGCCGCGACGGGCGCCGGCGCGGGCGCGGGGGGCGTCGCGTGCCGCGCGGCGGGTGTCGCCATCGGGGCGATCGCGGGCTCGCGCAGCTGGCGACCGAGCGGCGACAGCGCCCCGAGGCACGTGATGAGCTTCGGGTCGTCGAGCGTGGCCGCCGGCTGGCCGACGACCCGGGCGAGCGAGGTCTGCAGCGGCCGCACGAGGGAGGCGCCACCGGTCAGGTAGACCGTGGCGAGCTCGGTGGGTCGCAGGCTGGCCCGCGTGCAGGCCTCGACCGTCAGGGCGGTGATCTGCTCGACGTCGTCGGCGATCGCCTCGGCGAACTCGTCGGCCGTGACCGTGACGGTGGCGGTGCCGCCGCTCGTGACGACCGGGACCGTGGTGGACTCGCTCTCGGAGAGCGCGTGCTTGGCCTGCGCGACCTGCTCGCGGAGGGCACGTCGCGCGCCGAGGCCCGCGGTGCTCTCGAGCGCCGCGAGGACCTCGGTGTGCCCGCCGGCACGCACCGCGTCGAGGACGATGTTCTCGAGTCGCAGGTCGAACAGTCCGCCACCGAGGTCCGGGCGACCGGCGGTGGAGACGACCTCGAACGGTCGCAGCGCATCGCCCGTGACGCGCAGGACCGCGATGTCGGCCGTGCCACCGCCGATGTCGACGACGCAGAGGTGGCTGCCACCGGGCGGCAGGGGTGCGTGCTGCGCGTAGCGCGAGACCGCGGCGACCGGCTCGGGCAAGAGGCCCACCGCCGATCGTGGGAAGCCCGCGCGCTCGGCGGCCTCGACCAGCACGTCGCGCCGGGCCCGCTGGTAGCCGGCCGGGTAGGTGAGGGTCAGCTCGGACGGGCGTCCACCGCCCGCCACGCGGGCCGCACGCTGCGTGACGGTGCGCAGGACCGCGGCGACGAGGTCGACGACCTCGCGGTCGGTGCCGCCCAGCTGCACGACGCGCTGGCCGACCAGCCGCTTGGGATTGCGCTCGAACGCGCTCGGGTCGAGCAGCATGCGGCGGGTGGCCTCGACGCCGACCGTGAGGCCGCCCGCATCGACGAAGACCGCGGACGGCATGACGTCGCCGCCGTCGGTCAGGCGCACCGTCTGGGGCTCGCGACCGTCGATCTGGATCGCCGCGGTCGAGTTCGAGGTGCCGAAGTCGATGGCGAGTCGCCACGTGCTCATGTCAACGCCCCCTCAGGAGAAGCAACGATCGGCGCCGCCGCCATGAGACGATTCCCACTTCTCGCTCGCTGGCGCTCGCTCACGGCCGGCTCACCCTTCGATCCGATCGACCCTCCGGTCGGTCTGCGCTGTCTGGGCAGCACCCTATCCGTTGCGGGCACCTGCGTCTGATGACCGGTATATCGCCCTTCGGGCGGACCGGACAACGGGGACCGCTCCCCTGCGCGCGACAATGGTGGGGTGAAGATCCCCGCAGACCTGCTCCCGCGCGACGGCCGGTTCGGCTCGGGCCCCTCGAAGGTGCGCGCCGAGGCGCTCGAGGCGCTCGCCGCGACCGGGACCGGACTCCTGGGCACCTCGCACCGCAAGGCACCCGTCAAGAACCTCGTCGGCGAGATCCGCTCCGGCCTGACCGACCTCTTCAGCCTGCCCGCCGACTACGAGGTGGTCCTGGGCGTCGGCGGGTCCCACGCCTTCTTCGACGCGGCGACGTTCGGCCTGGTGCAGGAGCGGGCCCAGCACCTGGTCCACGGGGAGTTCAGCGGAAAGTTCGCGAAGGCCGTCGCCGCGGCGCCGTTCCTGGCCGATCCCGACATCCGCGAGTCCGAGCCGCACACCCGGCCCGCGGCCGAGGCCGTGGCCGGGATCGACACCTACGCGTGGGCCCACAACGAGACCTCCACGGGCGTGTGGTGCCCGGTCGAGCGCGTCGCCGGCGCTGACCCGGACGCCCTCGTCCTGGTCGACGCCACCTCGGCTGCCGGTGGACTCGCGGTCGACGTGAGCCAGACCGACGTCTACTACTTCGCCCCGCAGAAGTCGTTCGCGTCCGACGGCGGGCTCTGGATCGCCCTGATGTCGCCCGCGGCCGTGGAGCGCGCCGAGCGGATCAAGGCGTCCGGTCGGCACATTCCCGGGTTCCTCGACCTCCCGACCGCGATCGACAACTCCCGCAAGGACCAGACCTACAACACCCCCGCGCTCGCCACGCTCTTCCTGCTCGAGCAGCAGATCGCCTGGCTCAACGGGCTCGGCGGCCTGGAGTTCGCGGCCGGCCGCACGGCCGACTCCGCCTCGCGCCTCTACGACTGGGCCGAGGCGAGGGACTACGCGACGCCGTTCGTGCCGGACCCGGCCGAACGGTCGAACGTCGTCGGCACGATCGACCTGGTGGGAGTCGAGGCCTCCGCGGTCTCGGCGGCGCTCCGCGAGAACGGCGTGGTCGACGTCGACGGCTACCGCGGCCTCGGCCGCAACCAGCTGCGCATCGGGATGTTCCCCGCGGTCGACCCCGACGACGTCAGCGCGCTGACGGCCTGCATCGATCACGTCGTCGGCGAGCTGGCCTGAGTCAGTCGACGACCACGCCGCCGCGGTGGAGCTCGCGGTGCTCGGTGTAGATCACGGCATTGCGGTGCAGCGTGGCGACCTCGTCGTCGGTGAGCTCGCGCCGCACCTTGCCCGGCACGCCCGCCACGAGCGAGCGCGGGGGCACCTGCATGCCCTCGGTGACCAGGGCGCCCGCCGCCACGAGCGACTCCGCGCCGATGACGGCACCGTTCATGACGACCGCACCCATGCCGATCAGGCAGTGGTCCTCGATCGTCGCGCCGTGCACGACGGCGTTGTGGCCGACCGAGACACCTTCGCCGAGAGTGACGGGCTTGCCCTGGTCGACGTGGAACGCGCACCCGTCCTGGACGTTGGAGTCGCGGCCGATCGTGATGGGGGCGTTGTCGGCGCGGAGCACGGCCGAGTACCAGACGCTGGCGCCCTCCCCGAGCACGACAGAGCCGACGAGCGTGGCGTTGGGGGCCACGAACGTGGACTCGGGAACGGTCGGACGGCGGTCGTCACCCAGGTCGATCAGCATGGTTCCAACGTAGACGTCAGGTGAGCCAGCGGGTGATCGGGTCGATCGCGAAGTACACGACGAACAGCGCCGCCACGATCCACATCAGGGGGTGCAGCTGGGCCACCTTGCCCCGCACGACCTTCAGCAGCACGTAGGTGACGAACCCGGCGCCGATACCGACTGTGATCGAGTACGTGAACGGCATCAGGGCGATCGTCAGGAACGCCGGCAGAGCGATCTCGACGTCGTCCCAGTCGATGCCGCTGACCTGGGTCATCATCAGGAAGCCCACGAGGACGAGCGCCGGAACGGCCGCCTCGCTCGGGATGTGCTGGACGAGCGGCGCGGCCAGCGTCGACAGGAGGAAGAGCGCACCCGTCACGATCGATGCGAGGCCGGTGCGGGCGCCGTCCCCGACGCCGGAGGCCGACTCGATGTACGAGGTGTTGCTCGAGACGGCCGCCGCGCCGCCTGCCGCAGCGGCGACGGAGTCGACGATCAGGATGCGCTGCGCGTTGGGCGGGGTGCCTTCGTCGTCGTTGAGCCCGGCCTCCGCGCCCACGGCCGTCATGGTGCCCATCGTGTCGAAGAAGTCGGCGAGCAGGAGCGAGAACACCAGCAGGAACGCGGCCACGACCCCGACGCGGTCGAAGCCGCCGAGCAGGTTGAAGTTGCCCAGCAGGCTGAAGTCCGGCACCTCGAAGATCGTGTCGGGCCAGGACGGGACGTTGAGGTTCCACCCCTTCGACGTGGGGTCGCCGCCACCGCCGGGGGTGTCGGTGACGGCCTGCACGATGCCGGCGAGCACCGTGCCGAACACGATGCCGATCAGGATCGCGCCGGGGACGCGACGCGCATGCAGGGCGAACATCACGAGCAGGGTGACGCAGAAGACCAGCACGGGCCAGCCCGACAGCGTGTTGCCGATGCCAAGGCCGATCGGGGGCGCTGGGATGCCCGTCGTGCGGACGAAGCCGGCGTCGACCAGACCGATCAGGGTGATGAACAGACCGATCCCGACCGCGATGGCGGTCTTGAGCTGGGTCGGCACGGCGTCGAACACGGCCTTGCGGAACCCGGTCAGCACGAGCACCAGGATGATGAGGCCTTCCAGCACCACCAGACCCATGGCGTCGGCCCACGTCATCTGCGAGGCCACCGAGTAGGCGACGAACGCGTTGAGGCCGAGTCCGGCCGCGATCGCGAGCGGGAAGTTGGCGACGGCGCCCATCGCGATCGACAGCAGGCCCGCGATCAGGGCGGTGCACGCCGCGATCGTCGCGAAGCCCGAGCCGGGCTCGGACCCGCCACCGAGGTAGTTGCCGTCGACGTCGGCGACGCCCGCGAGAACGATGGGGTTCAGCACGATGATGTACGCCATCGTCAGGAAGGTGACGACCCCACCGCGCACCTCCCGGGCCACGCTCGAACCCCGCTGGGAGATCTTGAAGTAGTCGTCAACCGCCGTGGCCATGCTGCTCCTCAGGTAACGCAGGTGCGACGCCACCTCGGCGCCGCACAGCATCATCGCCGACGGCGCCGGAGGAGGAGAAGCGACCCGGCCAGGAGGCACACGAACGTCGCGCCGAGCAGCACCGGGAGGGTCGCCGCGCCGAACGGGCCGAAGGCCGCGTCGATCTCGTCGGCGTCCGGGGCGATCGGTGCGTCCTCGGCCGGCTCCACGGCCTCCGGCGTCACGAGCGGGAGGCGGTACAGCGGCTCGCCGACGCCCTCGGAGCCGACGAGGACGCTCGTGCCCGCGGGCTCGACGGCGATCGTCTCGCCCTGCGGCTGCGTGGGCAGGGTCAGCGTGCCGACCTTCGCGAAGTCGTCGCGCACGTCGTAGACCGTGGCGTCGAGGTAGGTGCGGACGACCGCGTAGTGGCCGTCGGGCGTCATCGACGCATCGGTCACGAGGATCGGCACCTCGACCCCGGTGGGGGTCGCGGTGCTCACCGCGTCCGTGGGCAGGTCGCCCGGGAGCGCGAGCACCTCACCGCCGAGCCAGCCCTTCGTGACGACCCACGTCGCCGAGCCGGCGGGATCGACCAGGAGCGCCTCGACGTCCTCGCTTCCGGTCTCGAACGCGATCGGGTGCACGTCCGGCGTCACCCGCCCGTCGCCACGCCCCGGCTCGGGCAGCGAGTAGAGCATCGCATCGTCGCGGACCGCGTCGTTGTCGCCCGTGTCGGCGATCCACAGGGTGCCGTCGCCGCCGAGGGCGAGGGCCTCGGGGTCGCGCCACGGGACGTCCTCGATCTGCGTCACACCGACGACGTCGCACGTCGCGAGGTCGAGCGCGTAGACCTCGGGGTCGCTGCCGGAGTCGTTGATCACGTAGGCGGTGGCGGGGTCGGCGGCGCTGACGGCCAGACCGCTCTGCTCGTCGATGCGGGGGTCGTCGACGGTGCACGCGACGGTGGCCTCGCCCGGGGCCTGGGACGCGGTCGTGGCGCCGGCACGACCGACCAGGGAGGCGAGCAGGACCACGGCGAGCAGCATGATCAGCAGACCGGGGATGAGCAGTCTGCGGTGGCGGGGATTCATCGTCCACCAGCATGACAGGCAGGGCCGGCGCACCCGGCGCCCGGAGCCTCACGAGTAGGGTGGGCCACGTGAGCGACGACGGCCAGGTGGTTCCCGGGGACGGTCCCGAGACGATCGAGCGCAAGCTCGGGCACCGTGAGCGCGAGCGCCTCGAGCGCGCTGCCCGACGCCACGAGCTGGGCCGCCCCGACATCGTCGAGCTCGAGATCGGCCGCACGACCCACAAGGTGGCCGAGGTCGAGCCGATGGACGTCGACGGCGTCCGCACCATGGTCGTCGGCACGATCCTGTGGGCCGTTGCCGCGTTCGCCCTCCTGCCGTTCCTCGGCACGCTGCGCGAGCAGGGCGACGACTGGTGGTTCTGGACCGCGATCGCCGGGTTCGGGCTGGGCTGCATCGGCATCGAGTACTGCCGCCGCCGGCGCAACGCCCTCGCCCGCCGCCCCGGCCGCCGCAAGGCGTAGTGAAAGCCAACCGCTGGTTGAGGCGTGAACGCCCGCCAGGGCGTGAGCCTCGAAACCACTCGTCAGATGACCGCCTCGGTCGGACCGGACAGGCGGCCACGGACCAACAGCCGTGGCCGGGGCAGCGTCGATGCAATCGGGCTGTCCTGGCGACCGACATGCCTCATCCTTCGTCCTCGAGCGACTGACGATGATGCGATCGGGCAGCCCCGACAACCCCGATGCATCGTCCTCGGTCCAGACGGCGACGCGCGGCCACCACAGCCACTCCTCCGCAGTGGTCCGTGGCCGCTTGTCCCGCGCCACCGTGGACGGTCAGCCCACCGGCACCGAGATCTCGTCGACCTCGTCGTCGGCCTTCTCCTCCGGGGCGCGGTCGATCGTGGTGCGCAGCGGGATCTCCTTGATGAACAGCGCCGCGACGAGGCTGACCACCGCGACCACGGCAGCGATCGCGAAGATGTGGCCCGTGGCGTCGCCGTAGGCGGCGCGCACGATGCCGGCGACCGGCGCCGGGAGCGCGTCCAGGTCGAGCAGCGATCCACTTCCGGCGGACGGGCCCGAGACGCCCTGGCTCGCGAGCTGGTCGGTGACGCTCGTCTTCACGTCGTGCGCCAGGATCGCGCCCAGCACCGAGACGCCGACCGCGCCGCCGAAGGAGCGGAAGAACGCGACCGTGGCACTCGCGGCGCCGACCGTCGAGACCGAGACCGTGTTCTGCACCGCCAGCACGTAGTTCTGCAGCAGCATGCCCATGCCGAGCCCCATCACGGCCATCGACGTCATGGCGTGCCACTCCGGGGTGGTGTGGTCGACGGTGGACAGCATGGCCAGACCCACGACGAGCAGGCTCGAGCCCGCCACGAGGAAGCGCTTCCACCGGCCGTAGCGGGTGATGAGCTGTCCGCTCAGCACCGTGCCCACGAGGGAGCCGGTCATCAGCGGGATGCTCAGCACGCCGGCGTAGGCGGCCGAGTGCCCACCGGCGATCTGGAAGTACTGGCCGAGGAAGACCGATCCACCGAACATCGACATGCCCACGGCGATGCTGCCGACGATCGCGAGGGCCGTGGTGCGCTCCCGCACGACGGCGATCGGCAGCAGCGGCTCCGGGTGCCGGGTCTCGACGACGACCACGAGCACGGCGGCGAGGAGCGTCACGCCCAGGAACAGCGCGGTCTCGGTCGAGATCCAGGCGAAGGAAGTGCCGGCGAACGTGACCCAGATGAGCGGCAGCGAGGCCGCGGTCGTGATGAGCACCGCACCGCCGAGGTCCAGGCGCACCTTGCGACGGATCGTCGGCAGGTGGAGCTGGCGGTGCAGCACGACCAGGCTCATGACGGCCAGCGGCACGCAGACGTAGAAGCACCAGCGCCAGCCGAGTCCCGGCGTGTCGACGATGACGCCGCCGAGCAGGGGCCCGCTGACGGTCGCGACGGCCATCGTGGCGCCCATGTAGCCGCTGTACCGGCCGCGCTGCCGCGGCGGGATGATCGATCCGATGATCGACTGCGACGTGGCGATCAGGCCGCCCATCGCGAGGCCCTGGAGGACGCGGCAGGCGATCAGCCACGGCACGCTCTGCGCGGCGCCGGCCAGGATCGAGCCGATCACGAACGTCACGAGCGCGATCTGGACGAGCGTCTTCTTGTTGACCAGGTCGGAGAGCTTGCCCCAGATCGGCATCGACACGGTCATCGCGAGCAGCGACGACGTGACGACCCACGTGTACTGGGTCTGCGAGCCGTTCAGGTCGGCGATGATCGTGGGCAGCGCGTTGGACACGATCGTGGAGCTGATGAGCGCCGTGAACATGCCAGCCAGCAGCCCGACCAGGACCTGCAGGATCTCGCGATGGGTCAGCTCGACGGAGGAAGTCTGTTGTTGCACGATGCAACTATACAGCCGACCGGCTCACCCGTCCTGCCGAGGGACGGGTGATGGTGCTCTCAGGAGGCGTCGGTGTCGCCGGAGCCCGGGTCGGCCTCCGCGGCCACGGTCGCGACGTCCTCGGCCGCATCCGGCGCCACGGACTCCTCCGGAACCACGGGCTCGGCCGACGGGTCGGCGTCGGTCGGCGCTGGCTCGGTCGCCTCTGCCTGCGCGGACCCCGCCTCCGTCGACCCTGCCCCCGTCGACTCCACATCGGTCGACTCCACCGCGAGCTGCTCCTCGACGTCGGGCCGCGGCTCGGGGCGCGCGACGACGTCGTTCGTCAGGGTGTCGAAGTAGGGGTCCGGGAGCTCCTTGACCGCGGTCGCCCGGCTGAGCTTGACCCCGGAGTGGGCACCGCACCCGTGCTCGAGGTCGACGACACGGCCGTCGTCGTTGGCCATGCCGTTGGCGCAGACCCCGAAGCGATCGGCCAGACCGCCCACGAGGCCGACGCGGAAGCCACACGTGCGACACGTGCCCGCCGCCTGCTGGGCGATGGCCACGTGCGGACCGCCATGGCCGTCGTGCCACCGCTGCGCGGCCATGTCGCGGCCCTCGAGCGAGAGCACCAGGCTGCGCCCGCCGGCCAGCTCCTTGGCCTCGAGCCGGTCGCCGCCGCCCTCGACCTCGGTGTCGGAGTCGCCCCCGGACCAGGCCGGGACCAGCCGGAGGTCGTCCGGCTCGGGCGGCAGCACGTCGCCGGGACCGAGGTCACCGGGACGGACGCGGTCGCGGTACGGGGTCCACGGGGGCGCGACGATCGCGTCGACGTCGGGGATGAGCACGACGTCGTTGACGGTGGGGTCCGCGTCCGCGGCGACGGCCGTGAGCGACACGACCCAGGCCCAGCCGCGGTACCCGGGCTGCAGCGCCTCGAAGACGTGCGACACGAGGCCGTCGCCGTCGACCTCGGCCCGCAGGTGCTCGCCGACGGCGTCGCCGCCGGCGACCTCGGCCACGACGGTGCGGGCGAAGGCATCGCAGGACTGCAACATCTGCTCGACGGACATGGTCACGATTGTCCCTCATGCCACCACACGCAGGTGACACGGGTGAGGCAGGATGGGTGCCATGGGTGCCCTGGGTGACGACGACGGCCGTTCGCAGCCCGCACCACCCCCGCACGACCGCCCTGAGCACCATCCGTACGCCCACGACTCGTCCTGGGACCGGCCGCACGACCCGGCTCGCCAGGACGTGCGCGATGCCGAGCCCCAGGGGCCGAGTCCCGCCGTCAAGGCCGTGCGCGGCACGGGTCGGGCCGTCGCGGGCGGCAGCCGGTGGGCCTTCATCCGCGCCCGCCGCTTCACCCACTCCTCGGGCGCCGGCGAGACGGGTCTCTCACGGCTGCTCGAGCTGCACGCCTTCAACACCGCGGGCGACGCAGCCGTCGCGATCTCGCTGGCCGGCACGGTGTTCTTCACCGCCCCGACCGACGAGGCCACGGGGCAGGTCGCCCTCTTCCTGGTCCTGACGATGCTGCCGTTCGCCGTCGTCGCCCCCCTCATCGGCCCCTTCCTCGACAAGTTCCAGCGCGGGCGCCGGTGGGCCATCGGGGCCACGCTCGCGGTCCGTGCCTTCAGCTGCTGGGTCCTGGCCGGTGCCGTGGCCGAGCAGTCCGCCACGTTCTTCATCGCGGCCCTGCTGTGCCTGGTGTCGTCCAAGGCCTACGGCATCACCCGCGCCTCCGCCGTCCCGCGCCTGCTGCCCGACCAGCTGACCCTGGTCAAGGCGAACTCCCGCATCTCCCTCACGGGGACCGCGGCCGGCGCGATCTCCGCGCCGCTCGCGGTCGGCGCCGCCTACTTCGGCGCCGAGTGGTCGCTCCGGTACGCGTTCGTGATCTTCGTCGTCGGCACCGTGCTCGCGGTGCTGCTGCCGACCCGCGTCGACTCCAGCGACGGCGAGGACAAGATCGACCTCACCGCCGCGAACGGGGTCAAGGGCGTCCTCGCGCCGCGCGGTGTCGTCAACGCGCTGCGCTGCAACGCCGGCCTGCGGCTCATCACCGGCTTCCTGACGATCTTCATGGCCTTCGTGCTGCGCGAGCCGCCGGAGTCCCTGGGGTGGAACGGCAACGCCACGATCCTCCTGGGCCTGGTGATCGGCGCCGCGGGTGCCGGCAGCACGATCGGCGTGCTGCTCGGCAACGCGCTGCGGACCCGCGCGCCCGAGGCGATCGTGATCTTCGTGCTGATCGTCGACACCGCGGTGCTGGCCGTCGTCTCACTCACCCTGAGCTGGGTCACCGCGATCGTGCTCGGCCTGACGGCCGGCCTGTGCCAATCGCTCGGCAAGCTCAGCCTCGACGCGCTGATCCAGCGCGACGTCCCCGAGCGGGTCCGCACCTCGATGTTCGCGCGGTCCGAGACCTTGATCCAGCTGAGCTGGGTCATCGGGGGCCTGATCGGCATCGGCCTGTTCACGATCGAGGCGAGCGTCAACGTCGGCCTGCTCGTGGTGGCCGGCATCGGACTGGCCTGGTTGGCCTTCGTCGTGACCAAGCTGCGCCAAGGGCCCCGTCGCGCGGTCGAGGTCGACCGCGGCGACCCGGAGCCCCAGTACTGATGGCACAGTCCTAGAAGACGCAGTACGAGAAGACGCAGTACGAGACGGCGCGGTCCTCGTCGACTCGGGTCAGGGAGACCCGGCCGCCCAGCTCAGCTGGGGTCGAGCTCGCCCGCGAGCGCGCGCAGCACCTGGGCCACCGGCTTGGCCTTGCGGGCATCGGGGTGGCGACCGTGCCGGTACCCCTCCCCCAGGTCGTCGAGCATGCGGATGAGGTCCTCGACGATGACGACCATCTGCTCGGGGTCCTTGCGCTTGGCCTGGACCTGCTTGCGGCCCGGCGCGGCGGTCTCGACGAGTCGCAGCTGCAGGGCCTGGTCGCCCCGGCGACCCTGGGCGATGCCGAACTCGACCCGCTGGCCCGGCTTGAGCGTGTCGACACCCGCCGGGAGCGCGTCGGAGTGGACGTAGACGTCCTCACCCTCGTCCGACGACAGGAAGCCGAAACCCTTGGCGGCGTCGAACCACCTCACCTTGCCCGTGGGCATGTCATCCCTCTCGTCGTCGGAACCGTGCGACTCACCACTGTAGTGGGTGCCGCGGAGCGCACCGTGCCGTCGCTCGGACGTCAGTGTGGCGATCGCTCCGAGGGGGCCGGTTCCGGGGCGATCACGGCCGGCTGCTCCGAGGTGTCCTCGAACCGTGCCTCGATCGTCTGGAAGCCCTTGTGCCGCTGCATCTTGGCGTAGCTGATGTAGGCCCGCTGGTCCGCGTCGGTGAGGACGACGTTGTCGGTGAAGGGGGTCAGCAGCGCGCGCGGGTACAGGTGTCGCGCGACCACCACCATGCTCTCCAGCCCGATCACGACCATCAGCGCGGCCAGGAAGATGAAGCCCATCAGCCCGAGCACCAGGGCGAACGTGCCGTTCATCTGGCTCGCCCGGTTGATGACGCCGGAGACGTACACCTGGCCGAGGATCTGCAGCAGCTGCCACAGCAGTGACGTGACGATGGCTCCGGGCAGGACCCGGCGCCACGAGGCCCGGCTGCCGCTGATCAGGTGGAAGATCATCATGAAGAAGAGCACGGTCAGGGCGAAGCCCACCCAGCCGAAGACACGGTTGAGGCCGTCGCCCCAGGACGTGCCGATGTTGTCGAGGTTCGCGAGCACCGAGCTCGCGATCGCGATCGTGAGGATCCCGAGGCCACCGATCGCGAGGAAGATCAGGCTGCGGAAGCGCTGCAGGAACGGGTTGGCACGGCTGTTGCGCGGCACGGCCCACGCGATGTTCGCGGCGTTCTGCACGGCCTGACCGAGGTTGATCGCGCCGTACAGCGCCGTGACCACGCCGATCACGATCGCCACCGAGCTGCCGCTCAGGCCTTCGGGACGCCCCAGCTGGTCGCCCACGATGGGGAACTGGCTCAGCGCCGTCTCGAGCAGGCGGTCGCGCAGCGCCGGATCACCCTGCAGGAAGAACCCGAGCACCGAGGTGCCGATCAGCAGGATCGGAAAGATCGCGAAGAAGGCGTAGTAGGCGATGATCGCGGCGAGGTACGGCCCCTGGTCGTCGAAGTACTTGTAGATGACCGCGAGCGGGAGTCCGAGCACGCGGTGCCGGCGCTGGAACGCGTCGAACCGACCGATCGTCGGACCGTGAGTGCTGGGCTCGTCGCTCATCGGCGCGTGCTCATGCGGCGTCGAGGTGCTCGCGGGCGGCTCGCACGACCGTCGCGAAGCGCGGCTCGTCGAGCACTGCGCCCTCGCGGCGGACCCGGTCGGGATCGACGCGGAGCAGGCGGTCGAGGCGCACCTCGCTCGGCCGGCCGCGGGAGTCCCACGAGCCGGTGCCGAGGTCGAGCCAGTGACGGCCCGCGCGCGCCTCCTGCTCGTGGTCGCGGTCGTGGTCCTTGCTCGTGAGGGCGAGCCCGAGAAGGACGTCACCCTCGCGGCCCACGAGCAGGACCGGGCGGTCCTTGCCCTGCGTCGGGTCGTCCTCGTAGGCCACCCACGTCCAGACGACCTCGCCCGGATCAGGGGCCCCGTCGACGTCGGGTGCGTACTCGAACTTCACGGCCTCAGCGTGCCACACGCAGGGGCGGGCGGCCCGCCGCGACGGCTCAGTCGAAGTCGGGCAGCTCGCGCTTCATGACCTTGCCGGTGGGGTTGCGCGGCAGCTCGTCGAGGAACTTCACCTTGCGGGGCACCGCGAACCTGGCCACCCGCTCCTTGGCGTAGGCCACGACCGTGTCGAGGTCCAGGGACTCCCCGTCCTTCACGACGACGTAGGCCGCCAGGCAGTGGCCCCAGTCCTTGTCGGGAATTCCGGTGACGACGACGTCGGTGATGGCCGGGTGCTCGATCAGCGCGTCCTCGAGCTCGCGCGGGAACACGTTCTCGCCGCCGGAGATGATCATGTCGTCGTCGCGGCCCGCCACGAAGAGGCGTCCGGCCTCGTCGAAGTAGCCGAGGTCGCCGGAGTGCATCAGGCCGTCGGCGAACGACTTGGAGTTGCCGTCGGTGTAGCCACCGAACTGCATCTCGTTGCCGACGTAGATGACCCCGGTCTCACCCTGGGGGACTTCCTTGCCGTCGGTGTCGAGGATCTTGACGATCGTGCGCCACGGGACCCGGCCCGCCGTGCCCGGAGCGGCCCGGAGGTCCTCCGGGGCCGCGATCGAGACCCATCCGGTCTCGGTCGCGCCGTAGAAGTTGTAGACCGAGTCGGTGAACATGTCCATGAAGTGGTTCGCCAGGTCGCCCGCGAGCGCCGAACCGCTGCTCGCCGTGATCTTGAGGCTCGAGACGTCGCTCTTCTCGACCGCCGCCGAGGAGGCGTCGACCAGGCGCTGCATCATGAGCGGCACGACGACCAGGACGTCGGCCTGGTACTGGTCGATGTCGGCGAGTACCTGCTCGGGCTTGAACTTGCGACGCAGGACGTAGGTGGGGACCGTCGAGAGGCCGAAACCGAAGTTCAAAAGGCCCCACGAGTGGAACAGCGGAGCCGCCAGGACGACGGTGGAGTTGCCCGAGTACGGGATGGCCCCGAAGAACGTCATGAGCGGATCGAGGTTCTCCGGCTCCTTGCGGTTGGCGCCCTTGGGCAGGCCCGTGGTGCCGGAGGTGAAGATCACGATGCCACCGGGGCGCTCGGGCTTCTTGTGCGGCTTCGACGACTCCGCGGCGGCCAGCTTCGCGAGGGTCGGGAGCCCGTGGGTGTCGTCGTCCTCCCACGCCACGAGGATCTGGTCCTGGTCGAGCTCGGACGCCACGGCGAGGAACTCCTGGTCGACGATCGCCAGACCGGCACCCTCGCGACGGGTCAGCTCGCCGAGCTGGTTGGAGCTGGCCATCGTGTTGAGCAGCAGCACCTTCGCGCCACGCTGCATCAGGGCGATCATCGCCACGACCATGTGGCGGTGGTTGCGGCACAGCAGGGCGACCGAGTCGCCGGCGCCGATGCCCTTGGTCGCCAGCGCCGCGGTGGCGCGGTTGACCTCGTCGTACAGCTCCTGCCACGTGATCTCACCGGCGTCGTCGATGATCGCGAGCTGGTTCGGGAACCGGGCGGCGGCGGCACCGGCCGCGGACGGGAAGCCGGGGCCCCACGTCGCGAGCTTGATGCCGGCCTTGATGAGGCGGTGCGGCGGCTGGACCTTGAGCAGTCCGATCTGTCGCAGGACCTTCAGCTTGTACCCGACATCGCCCACGAGGTTGCCACCTGTTCCACCAGACATGTCCCGACCGTACGACGACGAGACCCGATTCGCAGCAGCGTAACAGCGGGTTACCGGGCGGGCTCCCCGGCCATCAGCTCGGCCTCCTCCTCGGTGAAGATGCGCGAGCGGATGATGAACCGCTGGCCCGTGGGCCCCTCGATCGAGAATCCGGCACCCCGCCCCGGCACGACATCGATCGTGATGTGAGTGTGCGACCAGTAGTTGAACTGCTCGCGCGAGATGTGCACCGGCACGATCCCGGCGGGGTCGATCTCCGGCTCCGGGCCGATGTCGAGGTCGCCGAGGTGCACGTCGGTCGGGCCCACGATGTAGAAGCCCTGCGTGAAGCACATCGGGGCGGAGCCGTCGCAGCAACCGCCCGACTGGTGGAACATCAACGGCTTGCCGTGCGACGTGCGGAGCTCACGTAGGAGGTCGGCGGCCTCGTCGGTCATGGCGATGCGATCCACGGTCATCACGGCTCCTGGTGTCGGTCGGGTCGAGGAAAAGAGGTGCACCCCGGCCGGGGGCCGGGGTGCACCAGCTCAGGGGCGCCGGCTCAGAAGAAGCCCTGGGCGTTGTTCGAGTAACTGACCAGCAGGTTCTTGGTCTGCTGGTAGTGGTCGAGCATCATCAGGTGGTTCTCCCGACCGATGCCCGACGACTTGTAGCCGCCGAACGCCGCGTGCGCCGGGTAGGCGTGGTAGCTGTTCGTCCACACCCGTCCGGCCTGGATGTCGCGCCCCGCGCGGTAGGCGGTGTTCGTGTCGCGCGACCACACCCCGGCGCCGAGGCCGTAGAGCGTGTCGTTGGCGATGCTCATGGCGTCGTCGTAGTCGTCGAAGCCCGTGACCGACACGACCGGACCGAAGATCTCCTCCTGGAACACCCGCATCTTGTTGTGGCCCTGGAAGATCGTCGGGGCGACGTAGTAGCCGCCCGACAGGTCGCCGCCGAGGTCGACGCGCTCACCACCGGTGATGATGCGGGCCCCCTCCTGCACGCCGATCTCGAAGTAGCTGAGGATCTTCTCGAGCTGGTCGTTGCTGGCCTGGGCGCCGATCATCGTGTCGGTGTCGAGCGGGTTGCCCTGCTTGATGAGCTTGGTGCGCTCGGTCGCGGCCGGCAGGAACTGCTCGAGGATCGAGTTCTGGATCAGCGCGCGGCTCGGGCAGGTGCAGACCTCGCCCTGGTTGAGCGCGAACATCGTGAAGCCCTCGAGCGCCTTGTCGTAGAACGCGTCGTCCTCGCGCGAGACGTCCTCGAAGAAGACGTTGGGCGACTTGCCGCCGAGCTCGAGGGTCACGGGGATCAGGTTCTGGCTGGCCATCTGCATGATCAGGCGGCCGGTCGTGGTCTCCCCCGTGAAGGCGATCTTGCGGATGCGGCTGCTCGACGCGAGCGGCGCGCCGGCCTCCGCGCCGAAGCCGTTGACGACGTTCAGGACGCCCGGCGGCAGCAGGTCGGCGACGAGCTCCATCAGCAGCATGATCGAGGCCGGGGTCTGCTCGGCCGGCTTCAGCACGACGGCGTTGCCGGCGGCCAGCGCAGGAGCGAGCTTCCAGACGGCCATCAGGATCGGGAAGTTCCAGGGGATGATCTGGCCGACGACGCCCAGCGGCTCCTGGAAGTGGTAGGCGACCGTGTCCTCGTCGATCTGCGACAGGTGGCCCTCCTGGGCCCGGATGGCGCCGGCGAAGTAGCGGAAGTGGTCGACCGCCAGCGGCAGGTCGGCCGCCATGGTCTCGCGCACCGGCTTGCCGTTGTCCCACGTCTCGCCGACGGCGAGCATCTCGAGGTTCTCCTCCATGCGGTCGGCGATCTTGTTGAGGATCACCGCCCGTTCGGCGACGGACGTCTTGCCCCACGCGGGAGCCGCGGCGTGCGCGGCGTCGAGGGCGAGCTCGATGTCCTCGGCGGTGCCGCGGGCGATCTCGCAGAACACCTTGCCGTTGACCGGCGAGACGTTCTCGAAGTACTGGCCCTTGACCGGGGCGACGTACTCGCCGCCGATCCAGTTGTCGTACCGGGACTTGTAGCTGACGACACTGCCTTCGGTGCCGGGCTGGGCGTAGACGGCCATGTGGACCACTCCATTCGGGGTCGGGGTCGCCGCCCCGTTTCCGGACGGCATGACGTGACGTGACGCTAGTCACACGGTCGTTGCCCCCGGGTTGCCCCAACGTTGCGCCGCAGGTCAGCCGTCGAGGGACCACCCCGGCCGTCGGGTGGCCGGGCGGGCCGAGCCGCGGGCGAGGCAGGCGTCCGGGCGCAGACGAAGGAGCTGCACGCCCTAGGAGAAGATCAGGCAGGACGACGTCGCGTGCGCGAGGAGTCGACCCTGCCCGTCGAGGATCTGGGCCTCGGCGAGCGCCGTGCGGCGACCCCGCTGCAGGACCTTGCCGTGGGCCTCGATCCGACCGGTCTCGGCCGTCACGGCCCGCAGGAACTTCACCGTGAGGTCGAGCGAGGTGTAGCCCTCCCCCGCCGCGAGCGTCGAGTGCACCGAGCAGCCGGCCGCGGTGTCGAGCAGGGTCGAGATGACGCCACCGTGCACCGTGCCCAGCGGGTTGTAGTGCCGCTGCTCCGGCACCAGGGCGACGCGCATGGCGCCGACCTCACCGTCGAAGTCGATCAGGCCGACCAGCGCCGAGATGGGTGCGGGCGGGACCAGGCCGTCGCGCATGGCCATGAGCTGCTCGTACCCCGTCATGGCGGCGGGATCGACGGGCGCGTTCTGGGTCTGGGTCACGAACCCAGCGTGGCGGACTGGTCTGGGTCTGTCAAACAGACTTAGGATGGGTCCATGAGCACGCCCCCCGCCCTCGCGTGGTCGGTCGCGAACTGTCCGATCGGCCGCGCCATGGACATCCTCGGCGAGTCCGGCACCGTCATCGTCCTGCGCGAGATCTTCAACGGGGTGCGCCGTTTCGACCTGATGCAGCACCACAGCGGACTGTCGCGAGCCGTGCTCAGCAACCGGCTCGCGCTGCTCGTGGAGCACGGCATCGTCGCGCGCGTGGCCTACCGCGAGCCCGGGGACCGCGAGCGCCACGAGTACCGCCTGACGGCTCGCGGCTTCGACCTCCAGCCGGTCATGGTCGCCCTGGCCGACTGGGGCGGGGCGCACCTGTCGGGCCCCGACGGCCCCGCGGTCGAGGTCGAGCACCGCGGGTGCGGGGCGCGAGCCCACGTCGCGCTCGTCTGCGAGGAGGGCCACGAGATCGACCGCCTGCGCGACGTCCGCACCCGCCCGGGGCCCGCGGCGCTGCCGTTCGCCTGAGCCAGCCGCCTGACCCAGATTTGCGCCGAGTTGTGCAGAACCAGCCGGCGGAAACCGCACATCCGAGCGCAAATCTTGCGCCCCCCACGCCTCGGGAGTCGGTCAGCCCACGAGGAGCGCCCGGCACCGCATGGGTCCGTGCGCTGTGGTCGTTCCGTGCGATCAGCTCTGGGCGTCGTCGAGACGGGCGACGTGGGTCTCGACCTGGGCGTACCGGGGCGAGGAGACCGGCAGGATGTCGAGCGCGTGCTCCCACACCTCGAAGTCGTCACGGCCGTGCGCGGTGTCGGCGAACGTGAGGATCGCGTCGGCATCGTCGCTGGTGAGCAGCGACGAGCGCACGCGCAGGTGGAGCGCCTCACGTAGCTCGACGACCGCCGGGGCCGTCGACTCGGGCAGGACCGGGCCCCGGTAGGCCGCCACCGCCTGCCGCAGTCGCCCCTCGGCCAGCTCGCGGCGCACCGTGGCGACGTCGGTGGCCACGGCGTTCTCCAGACGGTAGGGGCGCGAGGCCAGCGCGACCGGACCGAGCACGCTGCGCAGCCGGGAGATCTCGGCGCGGATCGTGACGTCGGCCTGTTCGTCGTCGCTCAGGGCCACCGCGAGCTCGCCCGCCCGCCAGCCGTCGGGGCGCTCGGTCAGGAGCAGGAGCAGCTCGCTGTGCCGCAGGCCCAGGCGCGACATCGTGGTGCCGTGCCGGAACGTGGCGCCCCGGGCCCCCAGGACCTCGAGCGTCGGCACGGTCCACCCGGACCCAGCGACGGACGGGCTGGGCGTCGGCGGGCTGAGCCGGTGAATGCGGAGCTCGGCCTCGACCGCGGCGACCGTGGCACGCACGAGCGACAGGCTCTGCACCGTGGCGACCTCGGCGGTGCCGGTGAGGTCGAGCACGCCCAGGACCGCACCGGTGTCGGGGTCGTGGATGGGCGCGGCTGAGCACGACCAGGGCGTGACGTTGCGCGAGAGGTGCTCGGGACCGAAGATCTGGACCGGCTTGTCGAGGGCCAGCGCGGTGCCCGGGGCGTTGGTGCCCGCACTGGCCTCGCTCCAGTCGGCACCCGGCAGGAAGTGCATGCCCTCGGCGCGGGCCCTGAGGTCGTGGGAGCCCTCGACCCACAGCAGCTGGCCGACCGCGTCGCTGACGGCGACGAGGTGGCCGGCCTCGGCCGCGGACTCCACGAGCAGCTGCCGGATCACGGGCATTGCGATCGCGAGCGGGTGGGACGCACGGATCTCAGCCAGTCGGTCGTCGTCGAGCACGATCGAGGCCAAGGAGTACTCGGGGTCGATCCCGCCCGCGAGGCTGCGTCGCCACGAGTCGTGGACCAAGGTGCGCAGGGCGGGATCAGCCAGCCCCGTCGACACGAACGCGTCGTGCGCCCGTGCGAGGTAGCGGGCGAGCTGCTCCGCGTCGGCACCGGGTGGCACCGCGAGGTCATTGCTGCGTCCCATGCCCGAAGGGTACTCCGGCGTGTGACACGGGTCACGCCTCGACGTCGGGCCCGCCCCGGCGTACCGGAGTGGGCGGTGAGTGGTCCACCCCACCGCCGCCCAGGAGGTGGAACACTCACCGCCCCATCGGCTCGTCAGCGACGCAGGACCCGGCGCGCCAGGGCGTTGCCGGCGAACTGGCCCACCTGGACGATCAGGATCACGATGACCAGGGCGGTCCAGGTGACGACCGGCTCGAACTGGCGGTACCCCTCGGTGAGCGCGAGCTGGCCGAGTCCGCCGGCCCCGATCGTGCCGACGATCGCCGTCATGTCGACGATCGCCACGAGGGCGAACGTGAAGCCGAGGATCAGTGGACCGAATGCCTCCGGCAGGAGCACCGTGCGAACGACCTGCCACCGCGAGGCCCCCATCGACCGAGCCGCCTCGAGCACCCCCGGGTCGACGCCGACGAGGTTCTGCTCCACGATGCGACCGACGCCGAACGCCGAACCGAACACGATCGCGACGACCGCGTGGCCGGTCCCGATCCCGTCGACGCCGATCGCCCGCGAGAACGGCTGCAGCGCGACCGCGAGCAGGATGAACGGGATCGGCCGGAAGAAGTTGACCAGCACGTTGAGCACGACGCTGACGACCCCGCTGGGGGCGATGCCACCGGCGCGGGTCACGTAGAGGGTCGTGCCGATCACGAGGCCGAGGAACCCGCCGAGGACCAGGCCCGTGCCCGCGAGGAACAGGGTCTCGCCGAAGGCCGAGACGAACTGGCTCTGGAGGTCGATGACCGGCGCGAAGTAGTCGCGCAGTCCGTCGAGCACGCCGCCCATCAGGCCACCGCCTCGCCCGTGCCGAGGTCCGTCAGCGGGACCAGCTCCCCGACCCGGGCCACGACCGCGTCGACCGCCGCACGGTCACCGCGCAGCTCCAGCGTCAGATGTCCGAAGCTGCGGCCGCGGACGTCCTCGACGCCGCCGTGGACGAGCTCGAGCTCGACCCCGGCACGGATGATCTCGCCGAACACCTGCGACTGCGTCGTGGCGTCCTCGCGGAACGACAGCGTGACGAGGCGGCCCGGATGGCGGCGCCGCAGCTGCTCGAGGTCGTGGTCCTCCGGGACGTCGTCGACGATCGTGCGCACGAAGCGCCGGGTCGCGGGGTGCTGGGGGGCGGAGAAGATCCGGAACGCAGAGTCGGACTCCACGATGCGCCCCTCCTCCATCACGACGATGCGGTCGGCGATGGTCTTGACGACCTCCATCTCGTGCGTGATGACGAGCACCGTGACGCCGAGCTCGGTGTTGATCCGCTTCAGCAGGTCGAGCACCTCGACGGTCGTCTCGGGGTCGAGGGCGCTGGTGGCCTCGTCGGCCAGCAGGATCGCCGGCCCGGCGGCGAGCGCGCGGGCGATGCCGACACGCTGCTTCTGGCCGCCCGACAGCTGCTCCGGGTAGGCCAGGGCCTGGTCGAGCAGGCCCACGAAGTGCAGCAGCTCCGAGACGCGTTCGCGCTGCTCCTGCTTGGAGCGCCCCGCGATCTCGAGCGGGTAGGCGATGTTGCCGTAGACCGTGCGCGACGTGAAGAGGTTGAACTGCTGGAAGATCATCCCGATCCCCCGGCGCACGCGGTTGAGCTCACGCTCGGGCAGGGTCGTCAGGTCGACGCCGTCGACCACGACCCGGCCGGTCGTGGCCTTCTCCAGGGCGTTGACGACGCGCAGCAGGGTCGACTTGCCGGCGCCGGAGTACCCGACGATGCCGACGATCTCGCCAGCCTCGACCGACAGCGACACGTCCTGCACGGCGCGCACGGGCTCACCCCGACGACCGCGGGGTGGGAACGTCACGGAGACGCCGTCGAGCTCGATCAGGGCCATGGTCTTCCTTCCGGTCCGCACGATGAAGACCTGGCTACTGGTGGTCCCGGACGACCTTCTCGGTGTCCTGGAGCAGCTTCGCCAGGTCCGCGGGCGGCGTCTTGAGCAGCACCGCGGTGCCGCCGGAGACCTCGAGCACGCCGTCGGTCACGGCCTGGGTGTCCTGGAAGAGCTCGACGAGCCTCCGGTAGTCCGCGTTGTCCTTGTCCTCGCCGCGGGCGACGAACACGTTGACGTAGGGCGCCGCGAGCGGGTCGGCCGGGTCGTCGGTCGCGAGCGCGCCGTCGAAGTCCAGACCGGCCTTCTCGACGAAGTCGTTGTTGACGATCGCCGCGGCGACGTCGTCGAGGCTCGTGGCCGTGAAGTCGGCTCCGGCCTGCGTGACCTCGACGCGCGACGCCGCGGTGTCGATGTCCGAGGTGTCGGAGAAGATCGTGCCGCCGTCGCTGAGCTCGATCAGGCCGGCCTGCTGGAGGATGTTCAGCCCGCGTGCCTGGTTGCTCGCGTCGTCGGGAACCACGACCTGCGCCCCGTCCGGGATCTGGTCGATCGAGTCGTACTGCTTGGAGTACAGCGCCAGCGGGTAGATCGCGGTCGAGCCGACCGGCGTGAGGTCGTCGCCGCCCGCGACGTTGTAGTCGGCGAGGTAGACGAGGTGCTGGAACTGGTTGAGGTCCAGCTCGCCGGCGCTGAGGGCGGGGTTGAGCTGCGTGTAGTCGGTGAAGTCGACGATCTCGACCTCGATCCCCTCGTCGGCCGCGGTCTCCTCGAAGGTGGACCAGTAGGGGTCGCTCGCGCCGACGACGCCGATCCTGATGGCGTCACCGTTGCCGCGGAAGAGGAAGAAGTACCCGCCGGCAAGGAGGGCGATCACCACGATGACGACCACCGCGAGGAGGCCCTTGCGGCTCTCGGGTGCGTCGACGAGCTGGTCGGAGTGCATGGTCATGCGGGCGTTCCTTCGTTCACGGGAGCCGGGTCTCGACTCCGCCAGGTAGTCCGGGGATCGCCCGGTGTGCCCAGCCTAGGAACGCCCTGACCACGACCCGGACCGCCGTTCACGATGCGAGACGTTCCGGTGTGGGCCCGGCCACGTGCCTACGGCGCGTCCTCGAAGCTCCACGTCGTGCCCTCGCGGACGACCCGCGCCGGCACCCCGGCGACGACCGTGCCGGCCGGCACCTTCTGCCCGCGCACGAGGCTGCGCATCCCGACGCAGGCGTCCTCGCCGATCTCCACGTGGCCCGTCACGACGGCCTCGCGGCACAGCCAGACGTGGCGGCCGATCCGCACGTGCGCGCCGAACGGGTTGATGCGGTCGCCGGTCGCGACGTCGGTGAGCCGGTGCATGTCGTCGGTCGCGACGTAGACGTCGGCCGCCCACAGCTGGTCACCCTCGACGACGATCGACCCGCCGTTGCGGGCGTCGACCACCGGCTGACGCGTCGCCACGACGGGACCGTGGAGCACGACCTGCGAGTCGGCACCGCAGTAGATCTCCCCCGCGGTCAGCACGACCCGTTCGCCGACGAACACCGTGGCGCGGTCGCCACCGACCAGCAGCGACGCCAGGTGCTCCATGGGCGAGCCCACGGCCACGACGACGTCGCGCATCGGGAACAACATGAGCTGCTCGAGCACCCGGGCCGGCAGGTACGCACCGTCGGCGAGGTACAGGGCGTTGTCGCAGTCGTGCCACCACTGCGGGACGCCGTCGGTGGCCAGCGCCCAGACCTGGGCGTCGACCGCCTCCGCCCGGACGCCCGCCTCGCGCAGTCGCTGCCGGTGTGCGTCCTTCATGACCGCATCATCGCGCACCGGTGGCGTCAGCCGGCGAGCACACCCGCGGGGTCGGCGAGCAGGGCCTCGAACGCCGCCTCGGCCGCTCCCACGAGGACGGAGTCACCTCCGAGCGCCGGACGCGTGAGGCGGACCTGCGCCCCGGGCGCCGCCATGACACCGCGCTGCATCGCGGCGAGGATCTGCGGCTCGACCAGACGGTGCAGCGAGGCCAGGTAGCCGCCGAGCACCACGACCTGGGGGTTCAACAGGTTGACGACGTTCGCGAGGCCGTGGCCGACGTGGCGGGCGATCTCGTGCAGCGACTCGGCCGGGCCGTCGAAGTCGTCGAGCACCGCGTCGAGGGTCGGCACGACGTCGGCGGGCGCACCGATGGCCCGGGCGATGGCGACGGCGCCGATCTCGGTCTCCCAGCACCCGCGGTTGCCGCAGTGGCACCGCCGGCCGTTCGGGTCGTACGACATGTGCCCCATCTCGCCGGCGAACCCGCCCGCGCCCCCCAGCGGCCGACCCGCCGTGATGACGCCGGCACCGACGCCGACGTCACCGGAGACGTACACCAGGTGGTCGACGTCGACGCCGGCTCCGCGGACGTGCTCCGCGAGCGCGCCGAGGTCGGCGTCGTTCGCGAGCACGTGGGAGACGTCCAGGTCGAGGCGCTCGCGCACGAGCTTCTCGAACGGCACCTCGTGCCAGCCCAGGTTGGGGGCGAACAGGACGACCCCGTCGGCCTGGCGGACCACACCCGGGACGCTGATGCCGACGCCGACCAGCGAGGAGTGGGCCGGTGCGTCGGCACGGACCGCGGCCACGAGTCCCACGATCGTCTGGGCGACGTGCTCCGGCGCGGGCTCGGGCGGGAGGTTCATCCGCGCCCGGACCTCGACGTCGCACCCGAGTCCGACGCGACCGACCACGACCCGGTCGACCCCCACGTCGATCGCGAGCACGTACGCGCGGCGCGACACGACCTCGAGTCCGGCCGACGGTCGACCGGCGCCGTTGCGCGCCGCCACGGGTCCCGAGCTCCGCACGAGGCCCAGGTCCTCGAGCGTCGACGCCAGCCCGCCGATGGTGCTGCGGTTGAGCGCCATCTGGTTCGTCAGCGAGGCCCGCGAGGTGCTGCCCGTGCGGTGCACCGAGCGGAGCACCGTGCCGAGGTTGTGACGTCGCACGGCCTCCTGGTTGGTCCCAGTGCCGGGGCGGTCGAGTCCTGGGCGCGTCACTCCGGGCACGCTAGCCGACGCCGGCGGCCGAGCGCCGACGCCGTGACACCGCGTCGACCGCGGCCGCGAGCAGGAGGACCGAACCCGTGACGACGAAGTTGATGTAGCTGGGCTGGTCGAGGAGTCCGAGGCCGTTGGCGATCGTGGCGATCACCAGACCACCGATGACCGCATCACGCGCCTTGCCCCGTCCGCCGAACAGGCTCGTGCCACCGATCACGGCGGCACCCACCGCGTACAGCAGCGTGTTGCTGCCACCGGAGGACGCCGAGACCTTGCCCGCGTTCGAGGCGGCGATGATGCCGCTGACGGCCGCCATCGACGAGCCGATCATGAACGCCTGGACCCGGATCCGGTCGACGTTGATGCCGGCGCGACGGGCCGCCTCGCGGTTGCCACCGACGGCGTAGAGGTGCCGGCCGAACGTCGTGCGTGTCAGCACGTACGTCCAGAAGATCAGGAGGAAGCCGACGAGTGGCAGGACCCAGGGGATGCCCTCGATCGGGAAGTTCGGGTTGCGGCTGCGGTTGGCGTTGAGCACGGCGGCGAGCACGAGCACGACGACCGCGAGTCCGGCGATCTTGACCAGCACCACGCTGAACGGCAGGTGCTGGAGGTTCTGGCGGACCTGACGTCGGTGCCGCAGCAGCGACAGGATCGCGAACGCGGCGACGACACCACCGGCGAGCGCCCACCCGGCCACGACCGGGAGGTTGTCGATCGAGATCCCGCGGATGACGTCGTCGTCGACCCGGACCGACCCGCCCTCGCCGATCATGCGGAGCAGGGCGCCCTGGAGGCCGAGGAAGAAGGCCAGCGTCACGACGAACGACGGGATGCCCAGCTTCGCGACCAGCACGCCGATCACCAGGCCGATCACCGCGCCGGCGGCGATGCCGGCGAGTACCGCCACGGGCCATCCCAGCCCCTGGTCCCGGATCATCAGCGCCATGACGGCGGCACCCGTCGCGCCGGTGAAGCCGGCGGACAGGTCGATGTCGCCCAGGAGCAGCACGAAGACCAGGCCCATCGCGAGCACGCAGATCGCGCCGGCCTGGGTGATGAGGTTGGCGATGTTGAGCTCGGTCAGGAAGGTGTCGCTCGCGATGCTGAAGCCGATCACGAGGGTCAGGAGGCCGAGGGTCGCCGGGAGCGCTCCCATGTCGCCGCCGCGGAGACGGGTCAGGTAGTCACGGCCGGCCTCGCGCAGCCCGGCGGCACTGTGGGAGTCCGACGCGAAGTCGGACCCGGCGAGCCCGGACGTCGGGGTCGTGTCGGTGGACATCTGGTTCCTGCTCTCGGGGTCGAGGGTGGGGGGAGGATCAGGCGTGCAGGGCGGACGGGGCCAGACCGAGGTCGCCGCTGCGACCGGCCGTGATGAGCTCCACGACCTGCCCGTGGTTGACGTCCTGGGTGGCGACGTCGGCGGCCACCCGGCCGAGGTAGAGGGCCGTGATGCGGTCGGCGACCTCGAACACGTCGTTCATGTTGTGCGAGATCAGCACGACGCCCAGGCCCTGGTCGGCGAGGCGACGCACGAGGTCGAGGACCTGACGGGTCTGGGCCACGCCGAGAGCCGCGGTGGGCTCGTCGAGCAGCACGACCTTGGAGTTCCAGAGCACGGCCTTGGCGATCGCGACGGTCTGGCGCTGACCGCCCGACAGGCTGGCGACGCCCTGACGGACCGACTTCACGGTGCGCACCGACAGCGAGGCCAGCGTCTCGCGGGCCCGCTCCTCCATCGTGGCCTCGTCGAGGAAGGGGCCCTTCTTCAGCTCACGGCCGAGGAACATGTTCTCGACGATGTCGAGGTTGTCGCACAGGGCGAGGTCTTGGTAGACCACCTCGATGCCCAGCGCCGAGGCCGCCTTGGGGCTCGTGATGTGGACCCGGTTCCCCTCGAAGTACTGCTCGCCGGAGTCGGCGGCGTAGATGCCCGCCACGGTCTTGACGAGCGTCGACTTGCCGGCGCCGTTGTCGCCGACGAGTGCCGTGACCTGGCCGGGGTGGACGGCGAAGTTCACGTCGTGCAGCACGTGGACGGCGCCGAAGATCTTGTTGACGTTCCGCAGCTCCAGGAGCGGGGTGTCGGTCATGCGGTCCTCCGAGGCAAGGGGATCAGGGGTGGGACGAGCGACGTGCGGTGCTCCGCTCCCCGAGGTGCGAGCACCTCGGGGAGCGGAGCGGGGGCATCAGGAGATGCCGGCCGCCTCGCAGAGGGCGGCGAAGTCGCCCGTGCAGACGTCCTCGGCCTTGACGCCACCGTCGTCGACGACGGACTTGACGTTGTCCTTGGTGATGGACTCCGGAGTCAGCAGCACCGACGGGACGTCGCGGTCGCCGGTGGCGTCCTCGGTCGTGCCGGTCGTCTCGGCGTCCTCGCCCTTGACCAGCGCGATCGCGGTGTCGGCCAGCGCACCGGCCTCGAGCTTGGCGGACTTGTAGACCGTCATGCACTGGGTGCCGGCGAGGATGTTCTGCAGACCCTCGACCGTCGCGTCCTGACCGGTGACGGGGACCTGACCGGCCTGGCCGTTCTTCTCCAGGATCGAGATGACCGAGCCCGCGAGACCGTCGTTGGCCGCGTAGACGCCCTGGACGTCGCCGCCGGCCTGCGTGTACAGCTGCTCGAAGATCGTGACGGCCTGCTCGTTGTCCCAGTCCGGGACGGCCTGCTCGCCGACCTGCGTGTAGGCGGCGATCGGGTCGAGCTTGCTGTGTGCGCCGGCCGAGAACAGCGTGGCGTTGTTGTCGGTCGGGCTGCCGTTCAGGTAGATGACGTTGGCCGGGGTGTCGCCCAGGCACTGGGCGAGGCCCTCACCCTGCAGCTCACCGACGACCGTGTTGTCGAACGACACGTAGTAGTCGGCCGAGCCGCCGAGCGTCAGGCGGTCGTAGTCGATCGTCTTGACGCCCTGAGCGGCCGCCTTCTCCTGGATCGCGGCGCCGGAGTCGGAGTCGAGGTTGACGATCGCGAGGACCGTGACGCCGTCGGCGATCATGCCGTCGGCGATCGTGGCCATCTTCTCCGCGTCGCCCTCGGCGTTCTGGATCGTGTACTCGACGTCGGCGTCCTCGAACGCCGCCTCGAGGGCCGGACGGTCGGCGCTCTCCCAGCGGACCGACGACTTAGTGTCCGGCAGGATCACCCCGATCTTGCCCTCGGACGAGCCGCCGTCGCCGGCACCGTCGTCACTGCCGCAGGCCGCGAGTGACAACGTCGCTGCCATCGCGACGGCCACCATGATGTTGCGCGTTCGCTTCATGCGGACGCCTCCTAGCTCTGTCGTGCGAAATGGGATGCCGGGCCGCACGGAACTGAGTGGCTCGACGTCAATTGTTGTGTCGCACAACATATGCAGGTGATGGGGGTCACGTCCAGTGTTTCGCCCACATTTCCTCGGCGAAGTTCTCCCGCCTCGTCGCCACGCCCACCTAGACCCAGGCCGACGGGCGGGCCACCACGTCGGCGAGCGCCCGGTGAGCCGCCCCCGTGGCAGCGGCCGCGTGGTCGCCCCGGGCGACGCTGACCTGCACCGGCTTCCAGCGCGAGCCGAGCACGCGGGCGTCCAGGCGCGCGCGGATCGCCTCGATCGTCCCGGGCTCGAGCGCCGCGAGGTGACCGCCCAGCACGACCGACGAGATGCCCACGACGTTGACGACACTGGCGAGGGCGACGCTCAGCGCGTGCGTGACCTGCTCGATCGCGGCGAGCACCCGCGGGTCCCCCGAGGCCGCCCCCGCGGCGAGCTCCGCGGCCACGCGCTCGCGCGGAAGACCCGAGACCTCCGCGAGCGCCCGGATGCCCACGTACTGCTCCAGGCACCCCGTCGACCCACAGCCGCACGCCGGGCCCGACGGGTCGACGCACACGTGACCGAGCTCGCCCGCGGCGCCGTGCTCACCCGCCAGGACGCGCCCGCCCGAGACGATCGCGCCCCCCACGCCGACCGCGGCCGAGACGTGGACGAAGTCCGTCCACGGCCCCGGTCGGCCTGGACGGGGCTCGGCCTCCAGAAGGGCCGCCATGTCGGCCTCGTTGGCGACCTGCACCGGGCGCCGGCCGCCGACCGACGCGAGCATCCCGGCGACGTCGACGTCGTTCCACCGCAGGTTCGGGGCGCGCAGGAGGTGACCGTCGTCGTCGACGATGCCCGGCACCGCGACACCGACACCGACGAGCCGTCGCCCCTGCAGCCGCCGCCGGACCTCCCGCGCCTCGTGGGCCAGGGCGTCGAGCACCGACTCGGCGTCGCGGGGCGAGGAGGGGACGTCGCGCTCCCCCACGACCTGACCTCGCAGGTCGACGGCCCGCACGAGCAGCCGGTCGGTCTCGACGGCCAGGCCGAGCCCGACGATCCCGGTCCCGGGCAGCAGTCCCTTGGCCGGTCGGCCTCGCCCCCCGAGCGTCCGCTCGACCTCGTCGAGCACGCGGGCGGCGACGAGCTCGTCGACCAGGCGTCCGGCGGTGGCCCGCGTCATGGAGAGCTCCGCGGCCAGGTCGGCCCGCGACGGTGGGACGTCGGTGCGGCAGACGGCGGCCACGATCGCCGCGAGATTGCGTTCGCGCAGGCTGGACTGCCGCACCGCGACGGGTGCCGGCACGCTCCACGACGTGGCGCCCGGTTCGACCATGCGTTGACAGTAGCGGACTCGGCGACTTAAGTTCAGCCATCGAACTAATCACGAGGAGTCTGTCATGACCGTCCGCCGCCCCACCCCCGACGACCGCTTCTCCTTCGGTCTGTGGACCGTCGGCTGGACCGGCGCCGACCCCTTCGGCCCTGCGTCGCGCCCTGCGCTCGACCCGACCGAGTACGTCGCGCGGCTGGCCGAGCTCGGCGCCTGGGGCATCACGTTCCACGACAACGACGTCTTCGCGTTCGACGCCGACGAGGCCGAGCGCGAGCGTGCCGTGGGAGCGGTCAAGGACGCCGCCGACGCGGCCGGGCTCGTGATCGAGATGGTCACGACCAACACGTTCAGCCACCCGGTCTTCAAGGACGGCGGACTGACCTCCAACGACCGCGGCGTCCGCCGGTTCGGTCTGCGCAAGGTCCTGCGCGCGGTCGACATCGCGGCCTCCGTCGGCGCCTCGACGTTCGTCATGTGGGGCGGGCGCGAGGGCTCGGAGTACGACGGGTCGAAGGACGTCCACGCGGCGCACGAGCGCTACAAGGAGGGCATCGACACGATCGCGGGCTACATCAAGTCGCAGGGCTACGACCTGCGGATCGGCCTGGAGCCCAAGCCCAACGAGCCGCGCGGTGACATCTTCCTGCCGACCGCCGGTCACGCGCTGGCCCTGATCTCCGAGCTCGAGCACGGCGACATCGTCGGCCTGAACCCCGAGACGGGTCACGAGCAGATGGCGAACCTCAACTACACGCACACCCTCGGCCAGGCCCTCTGGCACGACAAGCTGTTCCACATCGACCTGAACGGCCAGCGTGGTCTGAAGTACGACCAGGACCTCGTGTTCGGCCACGGCGACCTGATCTCGGCCTTCTTCACCGTCGACCTGCTCGAGAACGGCTTCCCCGCGACGCCGGACGGCCCGCGCTACACCGGCCCGCGCCACTTCGACTACAAGCCGTCGCGCACCGAGTACATGGATGGCGTGTGGGCCTCGGCCGAGGCCTGCATGAGCACGTACATCGCGCTGGCCGAGAAGGCGACGGCCTTCCGGGCCGACGCCCGCGTCCAGGAGGCCATGACCTACGCCGGGCTGTTCGAGCTGGCCGAGCCGACGATGGCACCCGGCGAGACCGTGGCCGACCTGCTCGCCGGCGACGACGGCTTCGACCCCGAGGTCGCGGCCGAGCGCGACTTCGGCTTCGTCGCGCTCCAGCAGCTCGCCGTCGAGCACCTCATCGGCTGACCGTGACCCTCGTCGCCGGGGTCGACTCCTCGACCCAGTCCTGCACCGTCGTCGTGGTCGACGCCGCCGACGGCCGGGTCGTGCGGTCCGGCCGCGCACCCCATCCCGAGGGCACGGAGGTCGATCCCGAGCACTGGTGGCGGGCGCTGCAGGAGGCCGTGGCGGCGGCCGGCGGGCTCGACGACGTCGCCGCGGTGTCGATCGGCGGCCAGCAGCACGGTCTCGTGGCGCTCGGCGCCGACGGGGCGGTGCTGCGGCCCGCGCTCCTGTGGAACGACACCCGCTCGGGGAAGGCGGCCGCCGACCTCGTCCGGGAACGTGGTGCGCAAGCCTGGGCCGACGATACCGGAACGGTGCCGGTCGCCTCGATCACGGCGACGAAGCTCCGCTGGATGGCCGACCACGAGCCGGAGCTCGCGCACCGGATCGCCGCGGTGGCACTTCCGCACGACTGGCTCACCTGGCGACTGCGCGGCACGGGACGGCTCGACGACCTGACGACCGACCGGTCCGATGCGTCAGGCACGGGGTACGTGGACACCAACGGCACCTACCGTCGGGACCTGCTGGCCCACGCCCTGCGGCGCCCCGACGCCGACGCGATCGTGCTCCCCCACATCCTGGGCCCGTCCGAGGGGGTGGAGGGTCGTGGGATCGTCCTGGGTCCCGGCTGTGGCGACAACGCCGGGGCCGCACTCGGACTGGGCCTGCGGCCCGGCGACACCAGCATCTCGATCGGCACGTCGGGGGTCGTGGCCGCCGTCTCCGCCACCTCGACGCACGACGCCTCGGGCCTGGTGGCCGGCTTCTGCGACGCCACGGGCCGCCACCTCCCGCTCGCGGCCACCCTGAACGGTGCGCGTGTCCTCGACGCGACGGCGCGCCTGCTCGGGGTCGACCACGACGGGCTCACCGCGCTGGCGCTCGCCGCCGAGCCCGGGGCCGGCGGCCTCGTGCACGTGCCGTACCTCGAGGGCGAGCGCACCCCGAACCTGCCGACCGCCACGGGCTCCCTCGCGGGCATGAGCCTGCGGTCGATGACCCGCGAGAACCTGGCCCGTGCCGCCGTGGAGGGCCTGTGGTGCCTGCTCCACGGCGCGCTGGACGCGGTCCGGACGCAAGGCATCGCGATCGAGACCGTCACGCTCGTGGGCGGCGCTGCGCAGTCCGCGGCGGTGCGGGCGGTGGCACCGTCCGTGCTCGGCCTGCCCGTCACCGTGCCGGAGACGGCCGAGTACGTCGCGCTGGGCGCCGCGCGTCAGGCGGCCTGGGTGCTGGCCGGAGGCTCCGAGCCGCCGACGTGGGCCCTGGCCACCGCCGCCGTGGTGGAGGGCCGGCACCGACCCGAGATCGCCGACCGCTACCGGTCGCTGGCGGCCGAGTACGCCCAGCGTGTCGACGAGCGATAGGTCTGTCCCGGCCTCAGCACGACGTCGACGCCCGGACGGTGCGGACCGTCGGGCACCTGCTGGGCCTCGATCGCGACCCCACCGGCCGACCCGCCGGTGAAGACCTGCACGCTCGGCCGGTCGCTCACGACGTCGATCCGCCGCGAGCCGTCGGCCGCCGCGATGCGGGCCACGTGCCGGCGGCCGTGCCCCGGCACGAGCCAGGCATGGTCGAAGCCGCTGCTCGGCGTGACCGTGAGCCCCGCGCGCAGGTCGAACGGCGTGCCGTCGACCGGCGACGTCCCGGGCCGCGGGATGCCCAGCTCGTCGACCGGGAGGTAGAGCTCCGCGGGCACCGTGACGACGGGCGAGGGGCCGAGCTCGAAGTAGGGGTGGGAGGCCAGGTTGACGACCGTCGGCGCGTCGCAGACGGCCGAGAGCTCGACGTCGACCGCCGTGTCGTGCAGGCGGTACTCCACGGTGGCCACGAGGGTCCCGGGGAACCCCTGGTCGCCGTCGGGACTCGTCAGGCGCAGCACCACGCGGTCGTCGTCGCGCTCGGCGACCTGCCAGGTCCGCCGGGGGAAGCCGTCGCCGCCGCCGTGCAGCGTGGACGGCGGCTCGTTGGCGTCGAGCCGGTGCGTGACCCCGTCGATCGTGACCGTCGCTCCTGCGATGCGGTTGGCGTACCGACCGACGACGACCCCGCAGTAGGGCGCATCGGCGGCGAGCCGCTCGGCCGGCGTCCGTGACACCAGCAGGTTCGCGCCGGTGCCCGGGGCGGGCACCCACGCGTCGACCGCGGCCCCACGGTCGAGCACCGAGAGTCGGGCACCTGCGGGACTGGTCAGCTCGAGACGCTCCACTCCCGTGACGCTACTCCCCCGGACGGTCGACGAGCGCGGCGAGCGCGGGAGGCGCCTGCCGGCAGTAGGAGTCGGTCAGCAGCTCGGCGACCTCCCCGAGGTCGACCGGGTGCTGCGGGTCGTCGAGCACCAGGCCCACCGCGTCGGACCCCCACCCGCCGACGCGGAACCGGGGGCCACCCAGGTGCACGAAGGCCGCGACCTCGTCGGGATCGGCCCGGAACGTGACCCGCAGGAGCTGGTCCTCGCCGCCGAACACGTGGGCGACCGTGGCACTGCGGACGCGCCACCGCGTGCCGGCCCAGGCCTTCTCCGCCCGGCACTCCGGGAACCGCGACAGGACGGCGTCGAACCGCGCGACCCACTCCGGCGGGACCTCTGACCGTGCCACGGCTCCACCCTGCCAGCGAGCACCGACAGCGAGCACTGAAAGCCCGGAAGCGGTGAGCCAGCACCCACTCCCGTTCCCCGCGCTGGCCGAGCGGTGAGCCAGCAACCTTCGGGTGCCGGCCGCCCCGATGCGGTTGCCTGCGCACCGCCCGCGGCGGGGCGGGGACGCGAAGGGGCCCCGGACCGTGTGGTCCGGGGCCCCTCGCTTCGTTCCGTCAGCTGCGTGGGCTCAGAAGCCCATGCCGCCCATGTCGCCCATGTCGGGCGCGCCACCGGCAGCGCCGGCCGGCTCGGGCTTGTCGGCCACGACGGCCTCGGTGGTGAGGAACAGCGCCGCGATGGACGCCGCGTTCTGCAGCGCCGAGCGCGTCACCTTGGCCGGGTCGATGATGCCCGCGGCCAGGAGGTCGACGTACTCGCCCGTGGCCGCGTTGAGGCCGTGGCCCGGCTCCAGGTTGGCGACCTTCTCGGCGACGACGCCGCCCTCGAGACCGGCGTTGACCGCGATCTGCTTGAGCGGGGCCGACGACGCCTTGCGGACGATGTTGGCGCCCGTGGCCTCGTCACCCTCGAGGTCGAGCTTCTCGAACGCGAGCTTGGTGGCCTGGACGAGTGCCACGCCGCCTCCGGCGACGATGCCCTCCTCGACGGCAGCCTTGGCGTTGCGCACGGCGTCCTCGATGCGGTGCTTGCGCTCCTTGAGCTCAACCTCCGTGGCCGCGCCGACCTTGATGACGGCCACGCCGCCGGCCAGCTTCGCGAGGCGCTCCTGCAGCTTCTCGCGGTCGTAGTCGGAGTCCGAGTTCTCGATCTCGGCGCGGATCTGGCTGACCCGACCGGCGATCTGCGTCTCGTCGCCGCCACCCTCGACGATGGTGGTCTCGTCCTTGGTGGTGACGACCTTGCGCGCCGTGCCGAGCAGCGAGATGTCGGCGTTCTCGAGCTTGAGGCCGACCTCCTCGCTGATGACCTCGCCACCGGTGAGGATCGCGATGTCGGTGAGCATCGCCTTGCGGCGGTCACCGAAGCCGGGGGCCTTGACGGCGACCGACTTGAAGGTGCCGCGCATCTTGTTGACGATCAGCGTCGCGAGGGCCTCGCCCTCGACGTCCTCGGCGATGATGACGAGCGGCTTGCTCGACTGCATGACCTTCTCGAGGACCGGCACGAGGTCCTTGATCGAGGTGATCTTGCTGTTGACGATCAGGATGTACGGATCCTCGAGGACCGTCTCCATGCGCTCGGGGTCGGTCACGAAGTAGCCCGACAGGTGACCCTTGTCGAACCGCATGCCCTCGGTGAGCTCCAGGTCGAGGCCGAACGTGTTCGACTCCTCGACCGTGATGACGCCCTCCTTGCCGACCTTGTCCATGGCCTCGGCGATGATGTCGCCGACCGTGGTGTCGGCGGCCGAGATGGACGCGGTGGAGGCGATCTGCTCCTTGGTCTCGACGTCGACGGCCATCGCGAGCAGCTGCTCGCTGACGGCGGCCACGGCAGCCTCGATGCCCTTCTTCAGGCCCATCGGGTTGGCGCCGGCGGCGACGTTGCGCAGGCCCTCGCGCACGAGCGCCTGGGCCAGGACGGTGGCGGTGGTGGTGCCGTCGCCCGCGACGTCGTCGGTCTTCTTGGCGACCTCCTTGACGAGCTCGGCGCCGATCTTCTCGTAGGGATCCTCGAGCTCGATCTCCTTGGCGATGGAGACGCCGTCGTTGGTGATCGTGGGGGCGCCCCACTTCTTCTCCAGGACGACGTTGCGACCCTTCGGGCCGAGCGTGACCTTGACGGCGTCGGCGAGCTGGTTCATACCGCGCTCGAGGCCGCGCCGGGCTTCCTCGTTGAATGCAATGGACTTGGCCATGGTGCTGTCTCTCCGCGTCAGTTGCGTGGAATGGGATCGGTCGGGGGTGCCCGCGACGGACGGTCGGCGCCGACCGGGGAACCCTGCTCCCCCGCCGGATCGACCTCACCGGTCCGACCGATGGGTTCTGGCACTCTCAGCGTACGAGTGCCAGTGTCGAAGTTAGCACTCGCCCATGGCGAGTGCAAAGAGGTGGGGGCTGTGCTCGTCTCGCCGCCCAGGGCCCGGCACCCCTGCCGGACGTCAGACGCTGAAGAGCAGCCAGAGGCCCGTGAACGTGAACGCGATCATGACGAACAGCATCGCGAGCTGGCCCGTCAGACGGTGACTGCGCGGCAGCACCACGAGCGCACGGTCGTGGGCGGCCAGCACCGCGACGATGTGGCCGACCACCACGGCCGTGACCTTGAGCGACGCGAGCAGCTCGGGGTCGCGCGACAGCACGTACGAGGCGCTCAGCTCACCGAACGGCTCCCACCCGCGACCGAACGGGTCGAGCAGCAGGATCAGGGTCTCCTGGCCCTTCTCGACCAGGTACGTCGCGTAGTGGGCCACGATGTAGCCGACCACGATCGGCACGAGCGTGTGGGCGAGGTCGCCCGGCAGCGCGCGGCGCTGCATCCGGGACACGCCCCCGGTGGCCGCTGCGGCGGCGGCGAACAGCCCGCCCGCGACGAGGCAGAACCCCACCAGCGCGGCCGTCTGCTCGAGGTCGCCGACGTCGCGGCGCTGCCAGAACGGCGAGGCCGAGAACGAGTCGAACGCGGTGGAGCCGAGGAGGACCCCCAGCACGCCGACGAGGCCGGGAGCCACCGGCACCTGCGTCAGGCTCCGCATCGGGTTGTGCAGGCGCCACCGACCGTCGAGGACGAACGGCGACAGCCGGGCGACGATCGCGCTGTAGACGTCGAACGGATCGGCGCGGTCGAACCACGTCGGTCCCACGAGGACACCTCCGACGACCATCGCCGCCACGTAGACGCCGACCCACCAGCGCACCGCCTCCACGCTCCCGGGGTCGGGCGAGGCGAGCTCGAGCCACACGAAGGCCAGCAGACCGAACGCCGCCGGCCAGTAGCCCAGCCGGGCGGGCCAGGCCACGAACCCCCCCGGCCGGCCGGCGAGGCGACCCACGACCGCCTGGATCGTGCGCCACGGCGACAGGTCGCGCCAGACGTGGCCGAAGGCCAGCGCCAACGGCACGAGCCCGACCCAGACCAAGACGTACACCGCCCCGAGGCCACCGTTGGAGGCGTCGGCCGGGCCGGCGAACAGGGCCGTCAGCACCCAGGCGGTGAGCAGCAGACCGAGGACGGCCAGCCAGGGCCGACGTGGCGGAGGCCCCGCCGCGGGGCCGTCGGCCTGGAGCCGTGGCTCCTTCCAGGCGAGCGCCAGGACGGCGAACGAGATGGTGAGGGCCCAGGACGCGCCGATGATGGCCGTCGTGAACGGGATCGGCAGGTCGGTCGCCCCACCGATGCCGTGGGCCGGCAGGACCAGGGTGAACGGGGTCACGAGACGACGAGCTGCACGATGACCGCATCGCTGTGGTGCGACTCCACCGCGACCTGACCGGGCCGGTCGACCGTGAACTCCAGCTCGCCCGACGCGCCCGCGGCCACGTCCAACGCGTGCTCGGGGTCGGAGTGCACGTGCACCTCGTCGGCCTCGCCGGACCGGTTCGTCACGACGAGCCGGACCGTCTGTCCCACCTCGACGTCGACGCGGTCGCCCCGCGGGGTCGGACCGTCGTCGGCCAGCGTGACGTCGACGACGACCGCGTCGTCGGCGGGCTCCTGCGACGCCGTCGAGCCCGAGCTCGCGCTCGGTGTCGGCTCACCCGAGGCAGCGGGACCGTCGTCGGCCCCGCAGGCCGCCAGGGCCAGCACGAGCAACGCTGCGGCGGCCGCTGCGACACCCCTCATCGTTCACCCCGATCGTCGTCGATGCCCTTCAGGTCGTCCGGGACCTCGTCGAGCCCCCGCTCGAGCAGCTCCTGCTCCCGCCGCTCGTCGCGCCGGTCCTTGCGGGCCACGTAGACCACGACCCCGACCACCACGATCGCCGGCACGAAGGCCGGGATCGCGAGGATCAGCGGGTGATGGGCCTGGAACACCACCTCGGACGCGAGCTCGATCGAGCCCGTCATCCCGCGACGGTGTCGCGCGTCGCCGCCTCCGACTCCGCCTGCTCACGCAGACGGGACGAGAAGCGGGAGACCGAGACGCAGATGCCGATCAGCACCGCGAGGCTCGTGATCAGCACGACGAGGTTCGCGACGCCCCACAGCCAGGCGGGAGCGCTGAAGTCGCGCTCGCGCTGCAGGATCTCGATCTCCGGCACGAACTCGACCGGCTCGCCGTCGGTCGCGATGAACTCCTCGGCGCCGATCGCCTCGTCCGGTGCCAGGTAGATGGGCGCCGCGGTGAGGGTGCGACCGTCCTGCACGCGCAGGAGGGTCTTCCAGGTGCCGCCGACCGGGATCGGGATCGTGGACTCGTACGTGTTGTCGCCGACCTTCGCGAGGTTGTCGGTCACGACGCCCTCGCCGCCGCCCTGCCACGCGGTGACCTGGACCCAGGTCGGGTCGCCGTCGACGAGGCCGTCCGACAGCGTGGCGGTGACCGTCATGACGTCGCCGGTCGGCGTCGACATCCGCGTCGTCTCGAACGTCGCCGTGGCGTCGTCGGGCACCGTGGCCCACAGGCCGTTGGCCACCGCGGCCGACGTCACGAGGATCGAGGCCGTCACGATCGTGCGGCCCACGGCCCGGGACGGAAGGCGCCCGTGCAGGCCGAGGGCGAAGAGCCCGCCGCACAGACCCGCTCCGACCGCGACCGGCACGGTCATCGCGAGTCCCTCGAGCCACATGTCCTGCGTCCACGCGAACTGGAAGACCTGGTCGTTCCAGATCTTCTCGACGACCGTGCCGACCGTGCCGATCAGCAGTCCGGCGACGGCACCGAAGGCCAGGAAGTTGCGCCGCAGCGCCGTGAGCGCGAGCAGCTCGACCAGCAGCGCGCTGCCGAGGTAGAGCGGGAAGACGTGGTCGGCCTGGCCGAACACCGGGCCCACGATGAACGACACGAGACCGCGCATGCCCAGGAAGAAGGCCGCGGCGAACAGGGCGGCGCCGGGACCGACGAACAACCGTGCCGCGACCAGCGTCAGACCGGCGGCCGCCGCGATCATCATCGGGGCGAAGACCATGCGGAACTGCGCGATGCCGAAGTCGAACTCCGCCTGGAAGACCGAGAGGCCGATCAGCAGGCCACCGAAGGCGGCGCCGTAGCTGAGGAAGCGTGCGAGTCCGCCGCGGTCGAAGAACTCCGCCGAGAACTCGCCCTCGCGGCGGAGCAGGATGATGCCGGCGGTCGAGAGCCCTGCACCGCCGATCAGCATGATGTGGGTGGGGCCCCAGAGCGTGACGTCCTGGCCGAAGAGCCGGTGCCACACGTCGTCGAGCGGGAAGCCGATCAGCGCGTAGAGGCCGCACGCGGCGATGTAGATGCCCGCGACGGGGGCGTGCCACTGTCGGGTGATCCTGACCGACGCGATTCCGGGCTTGACGCCGTCACGCGGCCAGACGACGGCACTCATGCCGGCGATGAACAGCGCGAAGAGCCCGTAGAGGATCAGGTAGTGGGCGGGGTTGGCCAGCGGGCCCTCGTCGCGGCCGCGACCGGCGTGCAGGCTGACGTCCCACAGGAAGCCCAGGAGGGCGACGATGAGCGAGCTGGCGACGAACGCGCTGGCGATGGCCGACCAGCCGGGCTCGCCGAGCCGCTTGTTGAGCTGCTCGCCGAGCGTCTGGAACCACTCGATGCGATGCGTGCGGTGCGCCCAGGCGATCCACAGCAGCACGAGCGAGACGAGGCCGGCGGCGACCGAGAGCCCGAAGACCTGGTCGAGCGCTGCGCCACCGACGGGCGCGGAATCGGGAGCCTGAAGAAGCATACCGGGAGTATGGCGGCTGGCATGTGCCATGGCAACTGTCATGTAACACTCCTGTCATGCGTCCTCGGTCACACCGACCGCGATAGCCGACATCATCGGGGTGACGCGCGTCACATGCAAGGGTCGGGCCGGGCTGGACCGGCGGATCTGCCCGGCGGATCTGCCCGGCGCAGAGTGCGGGACGAGCGGCCACGGACCACCAGCGGGCGGTGAGCACGCCGTCACCCGCGCCAGCCAGATGACGGCGTACTCACCGTTACACCCGCAGCGTGACGGCACACTCACCGCCCACCCGGTTTGCGTGTGGTCCGTGGCCGCTTGTCCCTCCCCACGGCGAAAGGTCCTGCGACCGGTGGTTTCGAGGCTCGCGCGCCAGGGCGCACTCGTACCTCAGCCAGCGAGGTGGTGCGTCAGCAGGACCCGCCCGCAACGGCGGGGATGATGGAGATCTGGGTGCCGTCGGGGGTCGTGGTGTCGAGGCCCTGCGTGAAGCGCACGTCCTCCTCCGCGACGTAGATGTTCACGAACCGGCGCAGCTTGCCGTCCTCGTCGACGACGCGGGCCTTGAGGCCCGGGTAGGTCGACTCGAGCGAGTCGAGCACCTCGGCGAGGGTCGCGCCCTCGGCGGTGACCTGCGACGAGTCCTCGGTGTACGAACGGAGGATCGTGGGGATGCGGACGGAAACGGACACGGGGGTGCTCCTCGGAACTGGTGGGGGCGCTCAGGCGAGCCGGGCGGCGACGAAGGCGTCGTAGGTCGGGGCGATCGTGGCGGCCGGCCCGACCACGCCCGACACGGCATCGAGGGTCTTGAGGCCGTGGCCGGTGTTGATGAAGACCGTCTCGAGGTCGGGGTCGAGCTGTCCGGTCTCGACGAGCTTCTTGAGCACCGCGAGCGTCGTGCCGCCCGCGGTCTCGGTGAAGATGCCCTCCGTGCGGGCGAGCAGCACGATCGCGTCACGGATCGCCTCGTCGTCGACCTGCTCGATCGCGCCCCCGGTGGCCCGGGCGATGTCGAGCACGTAGATGCCGTCAGCGGGGTTGCCGATCGCCAACGACTTCGCGATGGTGTCGGGCTTGACCGGGCGGATCGCGTCGTGCCCCTCGGCGAAGGCCGTGGCGACGGGGTTGCAGCCCTCCGCCTGGGCACCGAAGACCTTGTAGGGCTTGTCCTCGACCAGGCCGAGCGTGATGAGCTCCTGGAAGGCCTTGTGCACCTTCGTGAGCTGCGAGCCCGACGCGACCGGGATCACGATCTGGTCGGGCAGGCGCCACCCGAGCTGCTCGGCGATCTCGTACCCGAGGGTCTTGGAGCCCTCGGCGTAGAAGGGGCGGACGTTGACGTTGACGAAGGCCCAGCCGTCCTCCTCGCCCGCGATCTCGCTGGCGAGCTTGTTGACGTCGTCGTAGTTGCCGTCGACCGCGACGAGGTTCTCGGTGAAGATCGCCGAGTTGACCTGCTTGGGCGTCTCGAGGTTGCTGGGGATGAACACGACCGTGCGGATGCCCGCCCGGGCACCCGCGGCAGCGACCGCGTTGGCGAGGTTGCCCGTCGAGGGGCAGGCGAAGACCTTGCTGCCGAACTCACGGGCGGCGCTCAGGGCGCACGCGACGACACGGTCCTTGAAGGAGTTGGTGGGGTTGGTGCTGTCGTCCTTGACCCAGAGGCGGGACAGGCCCAGCTCGGCGGCGAGGTTGCGGGCCTCGAGCAGCCGCGTGAAGCCGGGCTCCAGGTTGGGGCTGGACTCGATGTCGTCGGGCACCGGCAGGAGCGCCTTGTAGCGCCAGATGTTGGCGGGGCCCGCCTCGATCTGGGCCCGGGTCACGTCACCGAACCGGTAGGCGATCTCGAGCGGTCCGAAGCACTCGTGACAGGCGTAGTGCGGACCGAGCTCGCGCGTCGCGCCACACTCGCGGCAGACCAGGCCGACGGCGGGACCGAAGGCGCCCTCCCGAAGGACCGGACCGGACGCGGAGCCGGTGGTGGTGGCGTGGGGGGTCGGGACCGTGATGCTCATGGAGCCTCCTCGTTCATCTTCCCCGGATGCGAGCCGGGCCGGACGGAGCACCTGGTCGAGATCCGACTGGTTGCTGGGGCTTCAGCGGGCCGTGTCCCTCCACCCCTCATGATGAGTGGGACAAGCCTACGAACGCGTCTCGCGATGTGTCCAATCGGTCCGGATGGTGGACGCTTCACGCGCGGCGTTCCCGCCGGCGGGATCGACGGGTGCGAGGTGGCGGGTAGCCGCCGTCCGGGAGTCCTGCCAGGCGCTCGAACGGGTTGTAGGAGCCGGGCTCACCCGCGACGGCCCAGGACAGGCCGGCCGCCGCGACGTAGGGGAGCAGCAGGAACGGACCGAGGCACCACGCGTACTGCGTGCAGTGCCGGTCCTCGTGACGCAGGAGCGTCGTGCGCGACGCGAGGTCGTCGAGGTCCCGGGTGCTGAGCACGACGCTGCCCATCGTGAAGGCGCCCGCCCGCGGGAAGTCCCACCGGTAGCCACCGGCGATCCACGTGCCACGACCCCGCCGTCGAATCCGGGCTCCCCCGGCATGCGCGAGCAGCAGTCCCAGCGGGGTCGAGAGGTTGACCCAGTTCACGACGGTCCTGACCCGGGTCCAGGGCGTGTGCGGCAGCACGCCGCTGGTTCCCCGCGCGGCCACCGCGGAGGCCTCAGCCCACCGGGTCGACGACGTCGGCCAGGGTCGTGAGCCACTCGGCCACCCCGTCGGGACCCTCGAGGACCAGGTCCGATCGCGCCACGAGGGCGTCCTGCTCGGTGGAGGCCGAGCAGACCTTGAGGGTCGTGACACCGCGGCTCGCGAGGTCGTCGACCGCGTCGTACGCCGGCAGGTCGCCGAGGTCGTCGCCGGCGAACACGACGGTGTGCACGGCGAGCCCGGCCACGACGTCGAGCAGCGCGTCGCCCTTGGTGATCGAGGCCGACCGGAGCTCGTAGACCTGGCGTCCCGGCTCGAAGGTCAGCTCCAGCGTGCGCGCCAGGTCACGCAGCGGGTCGAGGACGGCCGTGGCGACGTCGGCGCTCAGGCCACGGGTGTGGACCGCGACGGCGAGGCCCTTGTCCTCCACCAGGGCTCCGGGAGCCCCCCAGGCCTCGAGCAGCGCCGGGAGGTCGGCGACCAGACGGTCGACGACCTCGTGACGGTCGGCGCCCTCCACGACGCCGGAGGCCGGCGACCACCGCTCGGCGCCGTACTGACCCCGCACCACGAGGTCACGCAGGCCCGGGTGGGCGTCGAGGTCGCCCAGCTGCCGGACCTGGGCGACCGGGCGTCCGGTGATGATCGCGAGACCGCCCAGGCGCGGTCCGAGTCGGTCGAGCGCGGCGAGCGACCGGGGGTGCACCCCCGCGGCGGTCGGGTCCACGACGATCGGCGCGAGCGTTCCGTCGAAGTCCAGGGCGATCAGGACTCCGGCGGGGTCGTTCGCGACGATCTCGAGCAGGTCGTCGGCAGAGGTCACGACAACGATGATGGACGAGTGATCAGCACGGCCGTCAGCCGGTCGTCCCTCATGCCGTCGACACTCGGTCGAATGCGCGTGATGCCGAGGTCCTGGGCGAGGGTCTGAGCCTGCGCCTCGAGCTGCGGCGGGAAGTACACGGTGTTCTCCGGATAGCGGCCCCCGGTGTCGCCCGTGCGCAGGTCGGGCCAGCCGAGATCGCCCAGGAGGTTGGACGCCTCCGACGCCAGACCGTCGATCGACGTGCCGTTCAGCACCGAGACGCCCGGGCTGCGGTCGACGACCGGCTCCGGCGGCGGGGGCGGGGGCTCGGTGGTGGGAGCTGCCGTGGTGGGAGCGGCGGTGGTCGGCTCCGGTGTGGGCTCCGTGGTGCTGCCCGACGAGGCGACGGGGCCCGGGTCGGAGCCCCGGGTGGCGTCCCACGCGAGCCAGCCGATTCCGGCAGCACCGACCACGACCGCGACGAGGGCGGCGACGATCAGCCAGACCGGCGGGACGAACGCCCGGCGGCTGACCGTGCGACGGTGGTCCATGACGTTCAGACGTCGATGCCGAGCCGTCGTGCCGTGCGCGAGCGCGCCCGGTCGGCGCGCAGCCGGCGCAGGCGCTTGACCAGGAGCGGGTCGAACGCCAGCGCGTCCTCGCGGTCGAGGAGGGCGTTCAGGACCTGGTAGTAGCGGGTGGCGGACATGTCGAACTTCTCGCGGATGGCCTGCTCCTTGGCACCGGCGTACTTCCACCAGGTGCGCTCGAGATCGAGGATCTCGCGTTCGCGATCATCGAGGGCCCCGGCGGGGGTGCCGTGGGTCTCCTGGGATCGGGGCGCAGCGCTCATGCCGCCATGGTAGCGGCGAATGACACCCGTGTCATTCGTTCGGCACGCGTCTGCCACACGGTCTGGCTAGGGTGGGGTCATGGCCTCGGGCAGCGAGAAGTTCGGCAACGCGGAGTTCGTCGTGATCGCCAACCGGCTGCCCGTCGACCGGGTGACCTCCCCGGACGGCACCACGACGTGGCGCACCTCCCCCGGCGGCCTCGTCACCGCGCTCGAGCCCGTCATGCGCCGCAAGGGCGGAGCCTGGATCGGCTGGCACGGCGCCCCCGACGAGAAGCTCCGCCCGTTCACGCACCAAGGCCTCAAGCTCGTGCCGGTCCACCTGTCGGAGTCGGAGGTCGTCGAGTACTACGAGGGCTTCTCCAACGGCACGCTCTGGCCGCTCTACCACGACGTCATCGCGCCCCCCGCCTTCCACCGCGAGTGGTGGGACGCCTACGTCACGGTCAACCGCCGCTTCGCCGAGCGCGCCGCCAAGGTCGCCGCCGAGGGCGCGATCGTCTGGGTGCAGGACTACCAGCTGCAGCTCGTCCCCGCGATGCTGCGTGAGCTGCGCCCGGACGTGAAGATCGGCTTCTTCCTGCACATCCCCTTCCCGCCCACCGAGCTGTTCCAGCAGCTCCCGTGGCGCCGCGAGATCCTCGAGGGCCTGCTCGGCGCCGACCTCGTGGGCTTCCAGCTCAACGGCGCGGCCGGTAACTTCATCCGGCTCGTCCGCCAGCGCGTCGGGCACAAGACCCACCGCGACTCGGTGTACCTGCCCGACGGACGCGTGGTGCGGGCCAAGGCCTACCCGATCTCGATCGATGCGCGCGGCTTCGAGGAGCTGTCGCGCGACCCGGCCGTCGTGGCCCGGGCCGCCGAGATCCGCGAGAGCCTCGGCAACCCCACCACGATCGTGCTCGGCATCGACCGGCTCGACTACACCAAGGGCCTGCGCCAGCGCATCCGCGCGTTCGGCGAGCTCATCACGGCCGGATCGGTGCACCCCGACGACGCGGTCTTCGTGCAGGTGGCCACCCCGTCGCGCGAGCGCGTCGACCAGTACCGGCTCCTGCGCGACGACGTCGAGCGCCTCGTCGGGCGCATCAACGGCGACGTCGGCCGCATCGGCCGCCAGGCCATCACGTACCTGCACGCGTCGTACCCCCGCGAGGAGATGGCGGCGCTGTACCGCGCGGCCGACGTCATGGTCGTCACCCCGCTGCGCGACGGCATGAACCTGGTCGCCAAGGAGTACATCGCGTGCCGCTACGACGAGCGCGGCTCGCTCGTGCTGAGCGAGTTCGCGGGTGCCGCGGGTGAGCTGAAGCAGGCCTACCTCGTCAACCCGTACGACATCAACGGCATGAAGCACGCGATGCTCGAGGCCATCAAGGCCGGCCCCAAGGAGCAGGGCCGCCGGATGAAGGCCTTGCGCAAGCAGGTCATGGAGAACGACATCGACCAGTGGGCCAACGACTTCTTGGTCGAGCTGGCCCCCGAGACCCACACGAAGCGCATGCGCCCGTCGCATGAGCGCTGACCCCTGGCGCGAGCGGCCGGTCCTCCGCGGGGAGCAGGTCACCCTGGTCCCGCTCGAGCCGGAGCACGCCGACGGCCTGTTCGCCGCCGTCGACTCCGACGACGTCTTCCGCTGGCTGCCGGTCTCCCGCCCGGGCGACCTCGGCCAGATGCGGGCCCTGGTCGGCGAGATGCTCATCCGCGAGCCGGTCCAGCTGACCTGGACCCAGACCCTCACCACCACCGGCGAGGTCGCGGGCTTCACGACGTTCTACGACATCGACCCCGCGCAGCGCACCGTCGCGATCGGCTGGACCTGGATCGGTTCACGCTTCTGGCGCACCGGGGTCAACACCGACGCCAAGCTGCAGCTGATGGCGCGGGCGTTCGACGACCTGGGATGCGTGCGGGTCGTGTGGCACACCGACGTCAGCAACGAACGCTCCCAGGCCGCGATCGCCCGGCTCGGCGCGACGCGCGAGGGCCTGCTCCGCAAGCACAAGCAGCGCCCCGACGGCTCCTGGCGCGACACCGTCGTGTTCTCGATGCTCGACACCGAGTGGCCCGCCGCTCGCGAGCGACTCCTCCACCACTGACCGCTCGCGAGAGAGATTGTTGGTGGTCACGAGAGACTTTGTTGTCCCAGATCCGCACAAAGTCTCTCCTCGGCACCAACAAAGTCTCTCGCGAGCGGAACCTAGGTCTTGCGGGTGCGGGCGAGCAGGGTGAGTGAGACGGCGAGGGCCAGCACGGTGGCCGAGAAGGTCACGGCGAAGGCCGGGGTGTGGCCGCCGTCGGGAGCGATACCGGGCACGCCGTCGGCGAGACGGCCGGCGAGCGACGAACCGAGCGCGTAGCCCACACCGGTCGCTCCGGCCAGGAGCGTCATCGCCGTCCCGACCCGGTCCGGCGCGACGATCTGGCCCGCCGTGGCGAACGTGCTGATCATGAACGGAGCCACCGCGAAGCCCAGCAGCGCGATGACCGCCACGAGCTGGCCGACCGTCTCGACGAACAGCAGGGGCGCCGACAGCACCACCAGACCGCTCGCGGCCACGACGAGGCGCTGCGGGTAGCCGATCCGCTCCGGGAGCGCGGCCACCGCGAGCCCCGCGATCGCGCTGCCGATCCCGAGAGTCGCGTGGATCACGCCGGCGAGACCCGGCTGGCCCTCCGCCGTGGCCAGCACCGTGGACCCGGTCTGCGTCGCGCCGAACAGCATCCCGATGAGCAGCTGCGCGGCCGCGAGCGTCAGCAGCACACCCGTCAGGAGGCGACCCGTCGAGGCCACGGCACCCGGATCCGGGCGCGTCAGCGCAGCCGTCGGGTGCAGCGCGAACGCCGACCCGAAGAGGGCCAGCACGCCGGCCGCCAGGAGCAACGCCTCGGAGGGATCGACGAGCACCGCGAGCAGTCCGACCGTGGCCGGGCCCAGGACGAAGGAGAGCTCATCAGCAGCACCCTCGTACGAGAAGGCGGCGTCCAGCAGCCGGCGCCGGTCGCGCGTGCCCACGAGGACCGGGCCCCAGCGCACCCGGGCCAGCGGTCCGATCTGCGGGATCGCCAGCCCCGCCAGGGCCGAGGTCGCGATCACGGCGGGCGACGAGGCACCGCTGTGCGTGACGAGCACCAGGAGCACGAGGCCGGCGCCGCCCGCGAGCGACTGGCCGAGCACGACGGGGCGTTGCCCGGTGCGGTCCGCCAGCGACCCGAAGACCGGCGCACCGATCGCGTTCGCCACGGCGAGCGCACCCGCCGCACCGCCGGCGACGGCATAGCTGCCCGTCGCGTCGCTGACCAGCAGCAGGGTGCCCATCTGGCTCATCGCGAGCGGGACACGGCCGAGGAACGCGATGACGACGTACACCGGTCCCACGGTCCGGACGAGCAGCCGGTAGGACTGCAGAGCACTCACGGCCCGAGGCTACGCTGCCGACGTGCCCCGCCCCCTCGCCGACGTCATCGCGCCCGACTGGGCCGAGGCGCTCGCTCCCGTGAACGACGACATCGCCGCGATGGGCGCCTACCTGCGTGAGGAGATCAGCAAGGGTCGCCGCTACCTGCCGGACGGCGAGCACGTCCTGCGCGCCTTCACCCGGCCCCTCGCCGACGTCCGCGTGCTGATCACCGGCCAGGATCCCTATCCCACGCCCGGGCACCCGATCGGGCTCAGCTTCGCGGTCGCGCCCGACGTCCGGCCGGTCCCCCGGAGCCTGCAGAACATCTACACCGAGCTGCAGTCCGACCTCGGCATCGCACCCGCCGTCCACGGCGACCTCACGCCGTGGGCCGATCAGGGTGTCCTGCTCCTGAACCGCGTGCTCACGGTGCGTCCTGGCAACCCGGGGAGCCACCGGGGCAAGGGCTGGGAACGCGTCACGGAGCAGGCCATCCGGTCCGTGGTCGACCGTGGCGGACCGCTCGTCGCGATCCTGTGGGGACGCGACGCCCAGAATCTCGCGCCGCTGCTGGGTGAGGTCCCGCAGATCGCCTCGCCGCACCCCAGTCCGCTGTCGGCGTCGCGCGGGTTCTTCGGATCCCGACCCTTCAGTCGCGCCAACGACCTCCTCCTCGCCCAGGGCGCGGACCCGATCGACTGGCGCCTCGATCGGGAGTCCTCCCCGCCCCCCAACTAGGGTGAGGACATGAGCGATCGCACCACGTCCCCTCGTCCTGTGAAGGACCGGGCCGTCGTGATCGACCAAGGTTTCGCCGTGCTGCAGCGATGGGCGCTGCGGGCGGTACTGATCTCGGCCGCGGCGTTCATCATCGGGTGGGCCGTCGGACGGACGTGGATGGTCTGGTTCCCCGTCGCGCTCGCGCTGGTCATCTCCACGGTCCTCGCGCCGCCGGTCACGTGGCTGCGTCGCCACGGCGTGCCCGCCCCACTCGCCGCCGGCGCCGTGATGGTCGGCTTCATCGGCATCATCAGCACGACGGTCGCGGTGCTCGCGCCCCAGGTGGCCGGGCAGGCTCCTGACATCGCCGACAAGGCGGTGAGCGGACTGTCGGAGGTCCGCGACTGGCTGCGCGACGGCCCGTTCGGCGTGACCGACGGTCAGATCACCAATGCCATCTCGGCGGTCCAGGAGCAGATCCAGACGAGCGCCTCCGCGATCAGTGCCGGTATCTTCTCGACGATCGGGGTGGCGACCAACGTCGTGCTCAACCTCGTGGTGATCCTGATCCTGACCTTCCTGTTCATCAAGGACGGCCACAAGTTCCTGCCCTGGCTCGGCGCGCTCGCCGGCCGCCGCGCCGGCCACCACACCGTCGACGTCCTCGCGCGGGTGTGGGAGACGCTGGGCGGCTTCATCCGCACGCAGACGCTCGTGTCGTTCATCGACGCGCTCATCATCGGCATCGGACTGCTCATCGTCGGCGTCCCGCTCTGGGTGCCCCTGGCCGTCCTGACGTTCTTCGGCGGGTTCATCCCGATCATCGGGGCGTTCGTCTCCGGCGCGGTGGCGGTGCTGGTGACCCTCGTGACGAACTCCCCGAAGGACGCGCTGATCGTCCTGCTCATCGTGTTCGCCGTGCAGCAGCTCGAGGGCAACATCCTCTCGCCGTGGCTGCAGGGCAAGTCGATGAACCTCCACGCCGCCGTGGTGCTGCTGTCGGTGCTCGCGGGTGGGTCGCTGTTCGGCATCACGGGCGCGTTCCTGGCGGTGCCGGTCGTCGCCACGGTCGCCACCGTGCTGCGCTACCTGAACGAGCAGATCGACGAGAACGTCGACTTCGCCGCTCCACCGGAGGACTCCGAGGTGTCCGAGCGACACCGGCCCGGCGAGCCGGCCGCGGACGCTGGACCCGCCGTGCGCGGCGAGCAGGCCTGACCGCTCAGTCGTCGAAGCCCACGAGGGACATCGCGTCGAGCACGGCACGGACGTGGGGCACCTCGTGGGTGCGGTAGACGCCGGTGCCGCCCAGGTGGGCCAGCACCGCGAAGAAGCCCTCGGCGGTGCGGAACTGGTCCTCGAACACGTCGAAGGCGTGCGGCAGGGAGTGGCACACCGGCGCACCGAGTCGGCGGAGGCGGAACGAGTTCACGAGGGTCGTCGCCTGGTAGCGGGCCCGCGCGGCCGGATCGTGCATCCGGAAGCCGAAGCCGATGCCGGGATCGAGGGCGAGGCTCGGGACACCGAGCTCCTTCGCGCGCTGCATCCGTCGGCCGAAGGTGTCGAGCATCTCCTCGAAGGGGTCGTCCTGGACGTCGCTCCCGTCGAGCGCGCGCGCATGGACGCCACGGATGTGGCAGAGGACCACGGTCGCCTCGTGCTCGGCAGCGAGCGCGAACATTGCATCGTCCTCACCGGAGCCGGTCAGGTTCAGCACCGCGGCACCGGCGGCGAGCCCGACCCGCGCCACCTCGGTGCTGTAGCTCTCGACCGACACGGTGACGCCGTGCTCGACCATCGCCTCCACGACCGGACGCAGGGAGTCCAGCTGCGCCTCCGGGTCGACGTCCGCGGCGGACGGACGACTCGACTCCGCCCCCACGTCGACGACGTGCGCACCCTGGGCGACCTGGACCTGCGCCTTACGCAGCGCCGATGCGGCGCTCACGGCGATGCTCTCGCGGTAGGCGGAGTCGCGCGAGAGGTTGACGACCCCCATCAGCACGGGCTCGCGATCGGTGTCGATCGTCCGGGGGCCGACCCGGAGCCGGTCGACGGGGTGGCCCAGGTCGTCGGCGTGCCGCGCGGCGAGCGCGGCCAGCCGCTCGAGCCAGGTCACGGCGCCGAGAGCAGGTAGCGGGTCATCAGGAAGTGGTCGCCCACGAGCACGCTCGCGAGCTCGGCGCGCACCGCCTCGGGGAGCAGCGGCGTGGAGGGCGAACCGTCCGTGCCCACGAACATCGGTGACACCGTGATGTCGGCCTCGTCGACGACCCCGGCGGCCAGCATGTCGCGCAGGAGGTGGGGCCCACCCTCGCAGACGACGTGGCCCAGCCCCCGATCGGCGAGTGCCGCGAGGATCGCCGCGGGCTCGAGCTCCGGCAGGGTCACGACGTCGACCCGCCCATCGGCGACCTCGGTCGCCTCGGGCGTGGCCGAGCCATCGGTCAGCACCAGGGGTCGGTGGGTCGACTCCGACCACACCGGCAGGTCCCACGGCAGGTCGAGCGAGCGGCTGACCACGGCCAGGACGGGAGCCGGCAGCTGGCCGGCGGCCCGCCTCGCCTCCTGGTCGTCGTCCTTGGCCGTCATGGGCGTGTACTGCTCGGCCCGCACGGTGCCGGCACCGACGAGCACCGCGTCGGCGCGACACCGTACCTCGCTGAAGACCAGTCGGTCGGCGTCCGACGACACCGATCCGCTCACTCCGTCACCGCCGGCGGCGGCGCCGTCGAGGGTCGTGGCCATCATCGCCCGCACCCAGCGACGCCCGTCGGGCCAGCGGTAGAGATCCGTGAGGTCGGCGGTGTCGACGGGCCGGCCCGTGAGGCCCGCCCCCCACATCGCTCGCAAGGGTGTGGGCTGGGCGCCGGGGGACGTCATCGCACCAGCCTAGGCGCGGCCGCCAGGAACCTGCGGGCAGCGCGGGCACCTGGAGCCTGCTCGCAGGGCCGAGCCGGTGCGTCGCGGACCGCCGTGCGGACCGTACGGTCACCACTGACTGCGCTAAGGTGCCTCGTATGGCTCAGATCACTCCTGGCACCCGTTCCGGCGACGCGGTCGGCTGGACCGTCGACCACGGGGTCCTGACCCTCTGGCTCCGTCGAGGGGCGACGCTGAACGCGATCAACACCGAGATGCTCGAGGATCTCGCCGACGTCGCCCTGCAGGCCACCGAGCACGGTGCGTCCGTGATCGCCCTGCGCGCCGAGGGTCGTGGCTTCTGCTCGGGCGCCGACATCGGCGGCGAGCCCAGCACCGAGGCCGGCCCGCCCCAGACCGACACGATCGTGGCCGGTGAACGCCTGGTGCGAGCCCTGACGACCTCGCCACTCCCGGTCGTCTCGGCCGTGCAGGGTCCGTGCGCCGGCATCGGCGTGCCGCTCGCGCTGGCAGCCGACCTCACCCTGGCCAGCGACCAGGCCTTTTTCATGCTGGCCTTCACCAAGATCGGACTCATGCCCGACGGTGGCGCCAGCGCGCTCGTCGCCGCCTCCGTCGGCCGCGCCACCGCGATGCGCATGGCGCTGCTCGCCGAGCGCGTCACGGCCGAGGAGGCCGCGGCGCGCGGGCTGATCGCGTCGGTCTCCCGGGCCGACGTGTTCGACGCCCACGTCAACGACGTCCTGGCCCGGCTGGCCAGCGGGCCCTCCGTCGCCTACGCCCTCACCAAGCGCGCGATCAACGACGCCACCCTCGGCAGCCTCGACCACGCCTTCACCGCCGAGCTCGAGGGTCAGGCCGGCCTCCTGGCCGCCGGCGACTTCGTCGAGGGCACAGCGGCATTCCGCGAGAAGCGCACCGCGGTCTTCACCGATCGCTGATCCGGAGGCCCCCGACGCTGCTGGGCACGCCGTCGCCCGGATGTGGCACGATGCCCTGCAAGGTGCCCGAGGATGGCGCCCTGCCAACGAGAGGAACCCACGGGCGATGACCGACGTCGACGCAACTCTGGACGCTGCCGGACTCACCAACACGCACGTCCGCGAGTACGTGAAGCACTGGTTCGAGACCACGGGCGCCGAGCGCCTCGAGGTCGTGAACGCCAGTGACGACGACCGCCTCGTGGCCGAGGCGGTCGAGGCCGGAGAGCTGCTCCCGGTCGGCGAGGGACGCTACTACTCGCGCTCCTACTTCAAGGACACCGCTCGCGCCGAGGAGCGCACGATCGTCGCCACGAGCGACGAGAACGACAAGGGCATCTACAACAACTGGCGCCCCGCGGCCGAGATGAAGGACAAGCTCGTCGGCCTCATGACCGGTGCGTCCGCCGGCAAGACGATGTACGTGATCCCCTACCTGATGGCACCCCCCGGCTCGCCGCTGGAGAACTTCGCCGCCGGCGTCGAGCTCACCGACAACCGCAACGTCGTCATGCAGATGATCCGCATGGCCCGCGTCGGCGTCGACCACATCAACGATCTCGGCGACTCGTTCGTGCGCGCCGTGCACGTCACGGGCGATCTCCCGAACCTGGGCCAGGGCACCCCCGACGACCAGCGCTACTTCGTGACCGTCGCCGACGAGCGCACGATCTTGCACTACGGCTCGTCCTACGGCGGAAACGCGCTGCTGGGCAAGATCGCCCACGGCCTGCGCCAGGGCTCCTACGACGGCTGGAAGAACGGCTTCCTGGTCGAGCAGTTCATGCTGCTTGGCGTCGTCGACAAGGAGACCGGCAAGAAGTACCACATCTGTGGCGGCTTCCCGTCGGCCTCGGGCAAGACGAACCTCGCCATGACGCTCGCGCCCGACGCCCTGGGCGATCGCTACCACGTCGAGTTCTACGGCGACGACATCGCCTGGCTCTGGGTCGGCGACGACGGCAAGCTCTACGGCATGAACCCCGAGAACGGGGTCTTCGGCGTCGCCAAGGACACCAACGAGAAGACCAACCCCACCGCGGTCGACTCCATCGTCGAGGGCACGGGCGCGATCTTCACCAACGTCGCCTACAACGCCAAGACCCAGGAGGTCTGGTGGGAGGGCAAGGGCCCCAAGCCGACCGACCTCGACGGCTGGGAGGACTGGAAGGGCGACCTGATCGCCGACCGGGCCGACGACGAGGTCGACGCCCCGTGGGCGCACCCCAACAGCCGGTTCACCACGACGCTCGCCAACGTCCCCAACGTCGCGAAGGACTTCGAGGACCCGGCGGGTGTCGAGATCCACGGCATCATCTTCGGCGGCCGCACCCGTGACCGCGAGCCGCTCGTGCGCGCGATCCACGACGTCGCCGAGGGCGTGTACGACGGCCTGACGCTGGGCGCCGAGGCGACGGCCGCGGCCGACGGCCTGGAGGGCGTGCTGCGGTACGACCCGATGTCGATGCGTCCGTTCATGTCCTACGCCGAGGCCGACTACGCGGCGCACTGGCTCGAGGTCATCGGCCGCGCCACCACGAAGCCGATCTTCGCGCACGTCAACTGGTTCCAGCGCGGCGACGACGGCCGCTTCCTGTGGCCCGGCTACCGCGAGAACCTGCGTCCGCTCGTGTGGCTCATGCAGTACATGAACGGTGAGGTCGAGGGCACGAAGACCCCGGTCGGCGTGATCCCGAAGCGCGAGGAGCTCCTGCTCGACGGTCTCGACGAGCAGGGTCTCGCCGACCTCGACACGGTCCTCACGATCGATCTCGATCGCTGGAAGCAGGAGATGGGCCACCGCGAGAAGCACCTCGCGCAGTTCGACGGCCTGCCCGAGGAGATCTGGGAGGCCCACCGTCGCGTGGTGGCCGACCTGGACGCCGCCGAGTAGCCAGCGCACTCAGCACCGACGCCGTGGGGCGGGCCCGATCATCGGGCCCGCCCCACGGCGTTCTGCTGTCGGCTGCTCCGTCAGCCGGTCACTCCGCGTGCACGGCGGAGAAGAACGACGCGACGTAGTCGGCGCCGGTCGTGCCGCCCATGCCGTGCTGGGTCAGGATCACGGCGCCGACGCCGACGGTCGGGTCGACCCAGAGCGACGCGCCGGTGCCGCCGTGCCAGCCGAAGCGGCCCGCGTGCGATCCAGGGAACTGTGGCTCGAGGTCGACCGCGACACCGTGGCCCCATCCCAGCGCCGGCCCGAGATCCGCCTGGGCCATCGGCCGCGCCCCGGGGCTCAACCGGTCCTGGCTCAGGTGCTGGACCGCCGAGGCCGGCAGCACCCGGCCACCCGGAGCGTCGCCCTCGTCGAGCAGGAGCTCGACGAAGCGCGCGAGGTCCGCCGCCGTCGAGAGCAGCCCGGTGGCGGACGACCGGAAGGCGGGGAGCTCGAGGAGGCTGGGGTCGGCGACGGGAGCAACCTCGACCCGCTCACCGGCCCGGTTCGGGAAGTACTGCGCCGGCACCCGGTCGAGCTGGGACGGGCTCACGCGCCACCCGGTCTCGGCCATGCCGAGCGGATCGAGCAGGCGCTTGGCGAGCAGCTCGTCCAGCGTTGTCCCGCTCGCGCGCTCCAGCACGACGGTCAGGAGGTCGTACGACATCTGGTAGAGCCAGCCCTCCCCCGGCTGGTGCGCCATGGGCACGGATCCGAGGCGCCTGACCCACTCGTCGGGATCGAGCGGACTCGGCTGCCAGGTCGACTCCAGCTCCTGGTCGACCTGCGCTCGCTGGAGCGGCGTGCCCTCCAGGGCCGGCCCCCACCCGAGTCCGGCGCCCATCTCGAGGACGTCGCGCACCGTCAGCGCGCGCGACGGGGGCACGACGTCGTCCAGCTCCGTGTCAGGCGCGCGCAGGACCTGGCGGTCGGCCAGCTCCGGCACCCACCGGTCCACGGGGTCGTCGAGGCCCAGCACGCCGTCGTCGACGAGTGCTGCTGCCAGGACCCCGATGATCGGCTTGGTCAGCGACGCCACCCGGAAGATCGAGTCGTCCGAGTACCGTCCCATCGACTCGACGTGGACGGCGCGATGGTCACCGGAGCCCGTCACGATCGCCCACGTCGCGCCCGGGATGTCGTCGTTCGCGGTGAGCCCGGCCACCTTGCTGCGGACGCGGTCCTCGAGTTCAGTCATGACTCCATGCTGGCAGCGACTTGACCTCAGCGCGTCACGACGAGCAGGCTCGCCGGGTGACTGCCACCGACCCCCGTGACCTCGCGGGCCGCTGGCGCTTCGATCGTGACGTCGCCGACCGCCTCGGACCGGCCCGTCACGTCACCGGCACGAGCGAGCTCGCCGTGGAGGACGACGGTCGGGTCTCGTGGAGCGAGACCGGCACCATGACGTGGGAGGACGGCGAGACGCCGGTCTTCCGGCACCTCTTCGTGGAGCAGCGCCCGGACGGCTGGTGGGTCACGTTCGACGACGGCCGCGACTTCCATCCCTGGTCGGTGGGCCAGTCGGTCGTGCACCCGTGCGGCGCCGACACCTACGAGGGGCGGATCGACGTCACCGCACCCGACGCGTGGACCGTCGTCTGGGTCGTGTCCGGCCCCGCGAAGGACTACACGATGACGACCCGCCTGACCCGCGACGTGGACGAGACTCGCCTAGCCTGACGCCATGCGCAGGATCGGAGCCGGGACCGCCGTGCTGCTCGTCGCCCTGCTGGGCGGGTGCAGCGAGGGCAGCGTCGCCCGCGACACCTACCGGGGCCTGCCTCCCGGTGTCGAGGTGGAGGGTCCCGTCCTGTCCCCCGAGCCGATGCTGACCTGGCTCGAGGACGGCGCAGCCTTCGCGATCACGACGTGGGGCAGCTCCAGCTGCCCTCCGGTGGCCGTCGAGACCGAGTCGGATCGCCAGAGCGTCACGGTCGTCTTCGAGGATTCCGACAACGACGCGTGCACGGCAGACCTGGGTCCGACGTCCCACGAGTTCGACGTGACGGACTCAGTCGCCGACGACCCGAGCGTCTCCGCGCGCTTCAGGTCCGGGACGACCGAGCGCACCTACTCGCTGACATCGCCGTGATGCAGCGCCACGCCCTGCTCCGGGCGAGATTCAGCCCTCGCGGCGGGCCAGGGTGAGGGCGAAGTCGCCGTCGGTCCAGAGGTGCTCGACGGCGAAGCCACCCTCGGCGAGCTCACGACGCAGCTTCTCGGGTCGGAACTTGGTGGAGATCTCGACGCGGATCTCCTCACCGGCCGCGAGCTCGACCACCAGGTCGGCGCCGGGGAGCGTGACCAGCTGCGGCGACTCGGCTCGCAGCCGCATGTCGATGCGCTCCATCGCCGGGTCCCAGAACGGCACGTAGCTGAAGGCCTCCAGGTCGAAGTCGGCGCCAAGCTCGCGGTTGAGGACCGTGAGGCTGTTCAGGATGAACTGCTCCGTGACGCCGGCGGAGTCGTGGTACGCCGCGACGAGGCGGTCGGCCTCCTTGACCACGTCGGTGCCGAGCAGCAGCCAGTCGCCCGGTTCGAGCGAGTCGGCGAGGGCTCCGAGGAACGCGGCCCGCTCCTCGACGTAGAAGTTGCCGATCGTGCCGCCGAGGAAGGCCACGAGCTTGCGATCGCCCGTGGGCAGGTGCCCCAGGTGCAGGGTGAAGTCGCCGGCGAGAGGCTCGACCGACAGCTCGGGGTAGCGCTGCGACAGCATGACCGCGGCCTCGCGCAGCGTGGCCTCGCTGACGTCGACCGGCACAAAGCGGCGCAACGATCCGCCAGCGTCGAACGCGTCGAGGAGGGTGCGGGTCTTGTCGCTGGTGCCGCTGCCGAGCTCGACGACCGTCGGGGCGCCCGTGATGCTCGCGATGTCGGCCGCATGCTCGCTGAGCAGGCTCCGCTCGGCCTCGGTGGGGTAGTACTCGGGCAGGCGCGTGATCTGGTCGAAGAGGACGGAGCCGTGGTCGTCGTACAGCCACTTCGGCGGCAGGGTGCGCGGCGCCGAGCCCAGGCCACGGCGCACGTCGGCGACGAGACTGCTCGACGCTCGGTCCGGGTCGAGCACCACTCGCACTGCGGGATCGGGTCGTTCGCTCATCGGGGGACTCCTCCATCGGCCAGCCGGACACCCGTCATGGGCCACCGGGCGCCCGCGGGGAAGAAGTTGCGGTAGGTGTGCCGGGCGTGCCCGGGCGGCGTGATGGCCGACCCGCCGCGCAGGACCATCTGGCCCGACATGAACTTGCCGTTGTACTCGCCGATCGCACCATCGGGGGCCGAGAAGCCGGGGTACGGCAGGTAGGCCGAGGCCGTCCACTGCCAGGCGTCGCCGTGCGCCTGCCGCAGATGGCCCGTGGCGGGACCGGCCGACGTGGCGTGCAGCGTGGGGGCCGTGCCCTGCGCCGGCGCAGGCTGCGCGCCGTCGGACACGACGGCGTGCTCCCACTCGGGCTCGGTGGGCAGGCGCATGCCGCGCCACGTGGCGTAGGCGTCGGCCTCGTAGTGGCTGACGTGCGTGACGGGAAGACCGGGATCGACCGGGTGGGTGCCGTGCAGGGTGTGCTCGGACCACACGCCGTCGTCGTGGCGCCAGTAGAAGGGCGACTGCCACTGCTCGGTCTTGACCTTGGCCCAGCCGTCGGAGAGCCAGAGCTCGTGCCGCTGGTAGCCGCCGTCGGCCATGAACTCCATCCACTCGCCGTTGGTGACGAGGCGGTCGGCGACGCGATAGGGCTCGAGCCAGGCCCGGTGGCGTGGAAGCTCGTTGTCGAAGCTGAATCCACCACCCTCGTGGCCGACCTCGACCAGGCCACCCTCGACGTCGACCCAGCCCATCGCGTCGGGCTCGGACCGCGGCGTAGGCGTTCCCCCGTAGACCGGGCGGAGCGGGTTGACCGAGAGCACGTGCTTGATGTCCATCAGCAGCAGCTCTTGGTGCTGCTGCTCGTGGTGGAAGCCCAGCTCGATCGTGGATCCGAGCTTGTCGAGCGTGCCGCCGTCGACGGTGCTGATGAGCTCGCGGACACGGGCGTCGACGTTCTGCCGGTACTGGCCGACGTCGTGCGCACCGGGCCGGGTGATGGCGCCGCGCTCGGCGCGGGTGTAGCGCGGCCCGACGGCCTCGTAGTAGCTGTTGAACAGGAACCAGTACTGGTCCTGGAACGGGGCGAAATCCTGCTCGACCTCGGCCAGCAGGAAGGTCTCGAAGAACCAGGTGACGTGCGCACGGTGCCACTTGGTGGGCGAGACGTCGGGCATCGTCTGGACCGTCTGGTCCTCCGGGGAGAGGGGGTCGGCCAACAGCTCGGTGTGGGCTCGCACCTGGGCGAAGCGCGCCTCGAGCTCGGCGGGGTCCCACCGCAGTTCCGTCATCCTCGACTCCTCGTCTCGGTCGACCTCCACGATAGGTGCGGCCACCGACAGCCGCACGGCGCCTGGGTCCCACCCGACAGAAGTTCACCGAGTTCTCACGTTCGGCCCGACGCGGCCGTCCAGGGCTTCGAGGCTCGGGCGCCAGAGCGCCCTCGCACCTCAGCCACCGGTGGTGGGTGTGGAGCCCCCGACAGGAGTCGAACCCGCGACATCTTCTTGACAAGAGAAGCTCCCTGCTGGAGCCCCCGACAGGAGTCGAACCCGCGACATCTTCTTGACAAGAGAAGCTCGCTGCTGGAGCCCCCGACAGGAGTCGAACCCGCGACATCTTCTTTACAAGAGAAGCGCTCTACCAACTGAGCTACAGGGGCGCGCGGCCGGAGCCACGCTGCAAGGCTAGTCCATGAAGCTGCCGCGACTGCCCCGTCCGTGGGCATACTGAGGCCGTGACCGACCTGGCCCACCTCCTGCACGCGACGCGCGACCTCCCGGCGCCGCTGGCGGTCCTCGACGGGGTCGCGCTCGAGGCGAACCTGGCCGACCTCGCCCGGCGGGCCGCCGGTGTGCCGGTCCGCGTCGCCACCAAGTCAGTGCGTGTGCGCTCGGTCATCGACCGGGCCCTGGCGCACGACGCGTTTCGTGGGCTCATGACCTACTCCCTCGCCGAGAGCGTGTGGCTCGCCGACCTCGGCCACGACGACATCCTGCTGGCCTATCCCAGCGTGAACGGGCCGGCGCTGCGTGACCTCGCCGCCGAGCAGCACCGGCGAGCTGCGATCACGCTCATGGTCGACTCCCTGGACTCCCTCGACGCGATCGACGGTGTCCTCGGGGTGCAGCACCCGCCGATCCGCGTGTGTCTCGACGTCGACGCCTCGCTGCGGATCGGTCCGATCCACCTCGGCGTGCGCCGCTCCCCCGTGCACACCGCCAAGCAGGCGCGCCGGGTCGCCGAGGCGATCGCCCGTCGCCCCGGCTTCGAGCTCGTCGGCGTGATGTTCTACGACGCCCAGATCGCCGGCCTCCAGGACACCTCGCCCGCGGTCCGCCTCGTCAAGAAGCGCTCGGCCGCCGAGCTCGCCGAGCGTCGGTCCGCCGTCGTCGAGACCGTGCGCGCCGTGGCGGACCTCGATCTGGTCAACGCCGGGGGCACGGGCAGCCTCGAGGTCACCGGCCAAGATCCCGCGATCACCGAGCTCACGGCCGGCTCCGGGCTGTTCTGTCCGACCCTGTTCGACGGCTACGACGCGTTCGAGGCCCGCCCTGCCGCCTTCTTCGCCCTCGACGTCGTCCGCCGCCCGGCACGCGGGATCGCCACGTGCTTCAGCGGCGGCTACATCGCCTCCGGGCCGGCCGGCGACGCGCGTGTGCCCACCCCGGTCTTCCCCGCGGGCCTGTCCCTGATCGGCACCGAAGGCACCGGCGAGGTGCAGACACCCGTCACCGGCAAGGCCGCGCGCACCCTCCGGCCCGGAGACCGTGTGCTGTTCCGGCACGCCAAGGCCGGCGAGATGTGCGAGCGGTTCGACGCCGCCCACCTCGTCGACGCCGCGGGCGCAGTCGAGTCACACCCGACCTACCGCGGCGAGGGGAAGAACTTCGGATGAGATCTGGATCCACGACCACCTGGACCAACTGGGCGGGCAACGTCCGCACGTCCCCGGTCTCGATCGAGCGTCCCGCCTCCACCGCGGACGTGCAGGCGGTCGTCGCCCGGGCGGCACGCGACGGCCTCCGGGTCAAGGCCCACGGGGCCGGCCACTCCTTCACCGCGATCGCGGCGACCGACGGCATCGCGCTGAGCCTCGAGCGCATGAACCGCGTGCTCGACCACGACGCCACGACGGGCCTGGTCCGGGTCCAGGCCGGCATCTCCTTGCACGAGCTGAACCCTCGACTGAAGGCGCTCGGGCTGGCGCTGCCCAACCTCGGCGACGTCGACCCGCAGTCGGTCGCCGGAGCGATCTCCACCGGCACCCACGGCACTGGCGGCCGGCTGCGCGGCATCGCCGCAGCGGTGGCCGGCCTCCAGCTGGTCACCGGCGACGGCGAGGTCCTCGAGGTCGGCGCGGACCACCCGTGGGCGAAGGCCGTGCCGGTGAGCCTCGGCGCACTCGGCATCGTCACCGAGGTCACGCTGCAGTGCGTGCCGGCCTTCCTGCTGCAGGCCCGGGAGGAGCCGGCGACGCTGCCCGACCTCGTCGGGCGTCTCGACGAGCTGGCCGACGACGACCACGCCGAGTTCTACTGGTTCCCGCACACCGAGAAGGCGCTGCTCAAGCGCAACTCCCGGGTGCCGGAGGGCACGCCGCCCGCTCCGCTCGGGCGGCTGCGTCACTGGTGGGACGACGAGCTGCTGTCCAACACCCTCTACGAGCGGGTGCAGCGCGTCGCCGCGCGCCGGCCCGGGCTCGTCCCGCGCATCAACGCGATGTCGGGATCGATGCTGGGCGCCCGCACCTACACGTCGGACTCCTACGACGTGTTCGTCTCACCGCGCCGAGTGCGGTTCCGCGAGTCGGAGTTCGCCGTGCCCCGGGACGCGCTGGTGTCGGTCATCGAGGAGCTGCAGACCTGGTTCGCGGCCCGGCACGAGCTTGTCTCGTTCCCGATCGAGGTCCGTTTCACGGCCGCCGACGACGTCTGGATGTCGACCGGTCACGGGCGCGACAACGCCTACGTCGCGGTGCACCAGTACCACCGCACCGACCCGACGCGGTACTTCGCCGCGGCCCAGGAGATCTTCACGGCCCACGAGGGCCGTCCCCACTGGGGCAAGATGCATACCCTTGGTACCAGCTACCTCCAGGGTCGTTACTCGAGGTTCGAGGACTTTCTCGCCGTTCGCGACGAGCTCGACCCGAGGCGTCGCTTCACGAACTCGTACCTGGACCAGGTGCTCGGGGGCTGACCGAGCACCTGGTCCAGGGGTGCCGGTCAGTGCGAGTGGCCCTCGGACGACGAGGTGCCCACCACGACCAGGCGACCGGGCTTGCCGTCGACCTCGGCGGTGTCGAGCGCGTTCGTGGTCAGGTCGAGCGTGTGGATCGCACCGGCGAACGGGTCGGTGATCCACAGCGTGTCACCCGCGACGGCCAGGTACGGCCGGTCTTCCTTCCAGTCCTCGGTCTTGTCCCACGCGGCGATCGCCGGGACGGTCGTGACCGTGCCGCTCGCGAGATCGACGACCCGCAGGGCACCGTCGGTGCCGATCACGATCGCGCGCCCCTCGCTCACGACGATGTTGCTGAACGGCGCACCCAGCTCGACGACGCTGGTGCTGCTCGCGGCGGTGTCGTACAGGGCGAGCTTGGTGTCGAGCTCGGGCTGGTCCTCGGCCGAGAGCGTGCCGGCCACGACCGGGCTGTCGTGGTCGGAGGCCAACGTGCCCGTGCCTGCGCCGTCCACCGGCGAGGCGATGTTGCGCGCCTGACCGCCGTCGACGAGCAGGACACCCGTGTCGCAGCCGAAGGCGTAGCCGGTCTCGCCGACGTGCGTCTCACCGTGCAGGCCCGGGCAGGTCTCGAAGCGGTCCGTCTCGGTGCCCGTGGCGTCGAGCACGGCCACGCCGGTGGCCTCGCCGTCGACCGCGACCGAGGCCAGGAATCCGCCGTCGGCGGTCGGGACCGCGACGCCGTGGTGCGGCTCGCCGATCTCGAACAGCTGGGGCTCGACCGTGCCGCCCTCGAGCTCGTCGTGGTCGAGGACACCGAAGGATCCCTCGTCGTCGTACCAGATCACGCTGCGCTCGTCGTCGCTGACCGCGTGGTACGAGAGGTGGTCGAGGGTCAGGTCGGTCTCGGTCGGGTCGGTCGTGAAGAAGTGGCCGTGGTCGCCGTGGGCCTCGACCCAGGTGCCGGCGTCGACCAGGCCGATCTGCTCGTCCTGGTGGGCCAGCGTGAAGACGTGTCGGCCGTCGGCCGCGGTCTGCACGTACGGTGCCGAGTCGGTCGCGATGGTTCCCTCGGACTCGATGGTGGCGGCGTCGAAGACCTCCACGTGGTCGGCGTAGGCCACCACGAGGCGCGGCGTGGCCTGGTCGACCTCGACGGGCTCGGGGACCGAGGCGGACTCGTCCGAGGCGTCGGTGTCGCTGCCGCAGGCGGCCAGGGACAGGGCGATCGCGCCGAGCACGGCGGCGTGCCGGCGGCGAAGGGGGTGACGGGATGAGGAAGTGATCATGGGCGACACTTCACCAGTTCTTGAGAACGATTGTCAAACTCATTCTCGGCGATCACTCAGGCGTCGAGCTGCTCCGCCCCCAGGCGTTTCAACAGGGCCGCCGAGAACCCCTTGCCCATCGACGCGAGCACGCCCTGCATCGTCGTCGTGACGGCCGGTCGAGCCAGGCGCGGCAGCGGCAGGTCGACCCGCACGCCGAGGTCGATCTTCAGGTGCGTGCCCTCGGGGACCTCCGTGAGGACGTACACGCCGTCGACGCCGGCACGCTCCCGCTGGCCCTCCGGCGGGTCGTGGACGAACTCGATCCGATGCGGCTCGTCGACCTCCAGCCGCACCGTGAAGGCCGGCGCCAGGCTCACCCCCAGGCCGGGCACGTTCTGGAGCTGCCACGACCAATGGTCGCCATCGGCCTCGATCCGCTCCACGAGCGGGGTCATCGCCGCGATGGCATCGGGGTCGACCAGCGCCTCCCACACCGCACTACGGTCGGCCGTGACGACCGCCTCGGACGTCCTGCGTGACTCGAACCAGGTCATGCCACCATCCTCACCGCGACGGGCCCAGCCCGCGCGGCGAGGACGCGTCAGCGGTGCTGCGAGATCGCGTAGAGCGCGATGCCGGCGGCGACGCCGGCGTTGAGGGACTCCAGGTCCGAGGCCATCGGGATGCTGACGAGCTGGTCGCAGTTCTCCGCCACCAGACGCGAGATGCCCTTGCCCTCGCTGCCGATCACGACCACCAGAGGACCGTCGGCGAGCTCGAGGTCGGGCAGCGAGACGTCGCCGTCGGCCGCCAGCCCGATGACCATGACGCCAGCCTCCTGGTACGCCTTGATCTGGCGCGTGAGGTTGGTCGCGCGCGCCACCCGCACACGGGCGGCGGCACCGGCCGAGGTCTTCCAGGCGGACGCGGTCATCTGAGCCGAGCGACGCTCGGGGATCACGACGCCGTGGGCGCCGAAGCCGGAGGCCGAGCGGACCACGGCACCGAGGTTGCGCGGATCGGTGACGCCGTCGAGCACGACCACCAGCGGGTCCTCACCACGCTCCGCGGCCAGGTCGAGCAGGTCGTCGGGGTGCGCGTACTCGTAGGCGTTGAGCTTGGCGGCGATGCCCTGGTGCACGGCACCGGTCGTGAGCCGGTCGAGCTCGTTGCGCGTGATCTCGAGCATCGGCACGTGGTACTCCGACGACAGCCGGAAGATCTCGCGCAGCCGCTCGTCGCGCTCGATGCCCTCGGCGATGTAGAGACCGGCCACCGGCACCTTGGCGCGGAGCAGCTCGACGACCGAGTTGCGGCCCGCGACCCACTCGGGGCCGCCGTCGCTGCCCTTGCGCTTCGGCTTGGCCGCTTGGCGCTTGTCGGTGGCGCGCGCCATCTTGTAGGCCTTGTGGTTGGGGCGCTCCTCGGCCCGGGGCGTCGGCCCCTTGCCCTCGAGGCCCTGACGACGACGCCCACCCGACCCGGCGGTGGGGTTGCCCTTGCCGGACTTCTTGATGGCGCCTCGGCGCTGGCTGTTCCCTGGCATTACTGTCCCTTCACCGTCCACCGAGGGCCGTGTGGCGTGTCCTCGATCTCGATCCCGGCGGCCGTGAGCTGATCGCGCACCCGGTCGGCTGCCGCGAAGTCCTTGTCAGCACGCGCGGTCGCGCGCTGGTCCAACAGGTCGCCGATCAGGCTGTCGAGCGCGGCGTCGGCGCCCGAGGCGTCGTCGCGCGCGGCCCAGACCGGCGAGAGAGGGTCGACCCCGAGCACGTCGAGCATCGCCCGCACCTGCGCGAGCGTGGCGGCGAGCTCCGATCCGCCGGTGGAGAGCTGGCCATTGCCCCGGGTGACCACACCGTTCAGGACGGCCAGGGCCGCCGGGACCGCCAGGTCATCGTCCATCGCCGTCGCGAAGTCCTCGGGCACGCTGCCCGGCTCCCCCGGGCCCACCAGCTCGGCCGCACGGGTCACGAAACCGGCAATCCGCTCGAACGCCACGGCGGTCTCGCCGAGCGCCTCCTCGGAGTACTCGATGACCGAGCGGTAGTGCGCCGAGAGCAGGTAGTACCGCACCGCGATGGCGGGGAAGCGCTTGACGACCTCGCTGACCGAGAGCGTGTTGCCGACGCTCTTGGACATCTTCGCGCCACCGAGGTTCAGCATCGCGTTGTGCATCCACCGGCGTGCGAAGGCCTGGCCCGCCGCCGAGGACTGGGCCAGCTCGTTCTCGTGGTGGGGGAATCGCAGGTCGAGCCCGCCGCCGTGGATGTCGAACTCGTGGCCGAGGTACTTCGCGGCCATGGCCGAGCACTCCAGGTGCCAGCCGGGACGGCCGCGCCCCCAGGGCGTGGGCCAGCTGGCGGTCTCGGGCTCGCCGGCCTTGCTGCCCTTCCAGAGCGCGAAGTCCCGCGGATCACGCTTGCCCTCCGGGGGCGCGTCCTCGGCGGCCTGCATGTCGTCGACCTTCTGGTTGCTCAGCTCGCCGTAGGCCGGCCAGGAGCGGACGTCGAAGTAGACGTCGCCCGAGCCGTCGTCGGCCGCGTAGGCGTGGCCCCGCCCGATCAGCGTCTGCATCATCTCGATCATCTCGGGCACGTGACCTGTGGCGCGCGGCTCGTAGGTGGGCGGCGTGCACCCCAGCACCTCGTAGGCCGCGTGCAGCGCCCGTTCATTCTCGTAGGCGACGGCGTACCAGGGTCGGCCCTGCTCGGCGCCCTTCGCGATGATCTTGTCGTCGACGTCGGTGACGTTGGCGATGATCGTGACCGCGTACCCGGCGCGCTCCAGCCAGCGCCGCAGGACGTCGAAGACGACCTCCTTGCGGATGTGGCCCAGGTGCGGCGGACCCTGCACCGTCAGGCCGCAGTGGTAGATGCTCACGTGCCCGGGGACCACCGGCACGAAGTCGGAGATCTCCCGGGTCGCAGAGTCATGCAGCCGCAAGGTCACCGCACCAGCCTATCGGCCTCGGACCCTCACCGGTTCCACCCGACGCCACAGCACCGTGCGGCATGATCGGAGCATGAGAACCGGCATCGGCACCGACGTGCACCGGCTCGTGGACGGTCGGCCCCTCTGGGTCGCCGGGCTGCACTGGCCGGACGCCGACCGCGGGCTCGACGGCCACTCCGACGGCGACTGCGCGGCCCACGCCATGGTCGACGCCCTGCTGAGCGCCGCCGCACTGGGCGACATCGGCTCGGTCTTCGGGGTCGACGACCCCCGGCGCTCCGGCGCTTCGGGCGTGGAGTTCCTGCAGGAGACCGCCACGCGGGTCCGGGCCGCCGGGTTCGAGATCGCGAACGTCGCGGTGCAGGTCATCGGCAACGAGCCCCGGGTCGGCACCCGCCGGGACGAGGCCCAGTCCGCGCTCGGGCGTGCCATCGGTGCGCCGGTCAGCGTCTCCGGCACGACGACCGATGGCCTCGGGCTCACGGGCCGCGGCGAGGGCGTCGCCGCGATCGCGACGGCCCTCCTGCTGGTCTCCTGACCCACGTCCGCCCACGACGAACGGCCGCACCCGAGGGTGCGGCCGTTCGTACGAGGTGGAGCAGATCAGCTGGCGAGGACCTCGTCGAGGCGGGCCTCAGCCTTGTCCTCGTTGGTGTTCTCGGCGAGCGCGAGCTCGGACACCAGGATCTGACGAGCCTTGGCGAGCATGCGCTTCTCGCCCGCGGACAGACCGCGGTCGTTGCCACGGCGCCACAGGTCGCGCACGACCTCGGAGACCTTCATGACGTCTCCGGAGTGCAGCTTCTCGAGGTTGGCCTTGTAGCGGCGCGACCAGTTGGTCGGCTCCTCGACGTGCTCGGCACGCAGCACGCTGAAGACCTTCTCGAGGCCCTCGGCGTCGACGACGTCACGCACACCCACGAGGTCGAGGTTGCAGGCGGGGACACGGACGACGAGGTCGTTCTGCGCGATGATGCGCAGCACGAGGTAGTCGCGGTCCTCTCCCTTGATCTTCCTGGTCTCGATGTCTTCGATCACTGCCGCCCCGTGGTTCGGGTAGACAACCGTTTCGCCGACCGTAAAAGTCATAGAGAAAGCACCTTTCCTAGAGAGCCCAGTTTACCACGCGGAACTCAGGTGCTTCTTGGCCGTTTTTCATTCCCTGGGCGGCGAACGATGGTCGGTGCGCGGCGGCACACCGGAATTGGATAGGATCGGCCTCGTTGCCCGCCCCCCGCGAAAGGCCCTCGTCGTGCGTCTGCCCCGCCACCGCCGAACTCTTGCCGCCACCGCCCTCGTGGCCGCCGTGCTGTCGACCGGCGCCTGCGGCACCAGCTTCGACGCGCAGACGAACCAGCAGTACCAGGCCGCCGTGGGGGCCGACGACCGCGCCGCCGACGTCCAGGTCCTGAACGCGCTGCTCGTCGTCAGCACCAACGGCGCTGCCACCTTGTCGGCGACGCTCATCAACAAGACCGACAGCGACCAGCGACTCACCTCGGCCACGCTCGTCGATGGCGATGGCAACGAGCTCGAGCTCGTGAGCACCGACTCCGAAGACCTCCAGATCGCCCCGAACCAGGCCCGCGCGCTCGGCCAGACCGAGGAGGCGGCTCGCCAGTCGCCCAGCAAGGTCTACACGACCAGCGGCATCGAGGACATCGGCCTCTACTTCACCTTGACCCTGACCTTCAGCGGTGCCGAGGACGTCGAGATCGCGATCCCCTCGGTCACGCGCACCTCGGTGTACGCCGACGTCGCCCTGCCCCCGGGCGCCGACCCGGGCGGCAACCTGAAGGCTCCGGGCGCCGAGGCCACCAAGAAGAACGCCGAGAACGAGGGCGCCCACTGACGAACCCTCGCCGGGCGCACTGACCGACGCCTCGCGAGAACGACGAAGGGCCCCCACCGTGCGGTGGGGGCCCTTCGTCGTTCGGTGGGAGGAGGACTCACTCGTGGGTGGGCACCTCACCGGTGACCAGGTAGACGACGCGGCGCGCCATCGAGACCGCGTGGTCCCCGATGCGCTCGTAGTAGCGACCCAGCAGCGCCAGGTCGATCGCCGGCTCCACACCGTGGTCCCAGGTGTCACCGAGCAGGACGCGGAACAGCTCCTTGCGGAGCTTGTCCATCTCGTCGTCGGTGTCCTCGAGCTTCTCGGCGGCGACGAGGTCGCGGTTCGCGACGATGCGCGAGGCCGCATGGATCATCTGGTCGGCCACCGAGGCCATCGCCATGATCGTGGGCTGCAGGCTGGTCGGGACCGCGACCTCGGGCATGCGCAGGCGGGCGACCTTCGCGACGTGGACGGACAGGTCGCCCATCCGCTCGAGGTCGGTCAGCATGCGCAAGGTCGCGACGAGCTGGCGCAGATCGGTGGCGACCGGCTGCTGGGTGGCGAGGAGCAGGAGTGCACGCTCCTCGATGCCCTCGATGGTCTCGTCGATGACCTTGTCGCCGTCGATGACCTGCTCGGCGAGCGGCGCGTCGGCGTTGAGGAGGGCGGCGGTGGCAGCGGCGACGGCGCGACGCACGGAACCCGTGAGGGTCACCATGTCGTCGACGATCGCGTCGAGCTGCTCGTAGTAGAGATCACGCATGACCCTGAGGCTAGTCCGAGGCGGTGAACGACGAGCGACCCCCGGTGAACGAGACGTGAACGGGCGCGGAAAGGCCCGCGATGTCAGGGGTCGGAAAGCGATCTCGAGGTGAACGGCACCGTACGATCGCGGATGTGGACACAGAAGTCGCCTGGGTGCTGTCCGGTGCCGCCGGGCTCGTGCTCGGTGCTTTCATCACCTTCATCTGGAGGGTCGACGAACGGCGCCGCGAGGAGCCCGAGGTCGCCCCGGCACCCCTCGTGCCGATCGGCGCCGACGCGGTCCTGCGCGTGCTGTCGTCCTCGGCGGTCATCGTCGACGTCGACGACGAGGTCAGTCAGGCGTCGGCCCCCGCCGTCGCGCTGGGCATCGTCCGCGAGGGTCACCTGCACCCTGCCGAGCTCGTCGAGCTCGTCCGCCAGGTGCGCCGGGACGGCCAGATCCGCGAGGCCGACGTCGAGGTGCCGATCCGCCGGGCGGCGCCGCTGCAGGTCCACGTCCGCATCGCACCGCTGACGTCCCGCCTGGTGCTCGTGCTCGCCGAGGACCGCACGGCCGCCCAACGACTCGACATGATCAGGCGCGACTTCGTGGCCAACGTCAGCCACGAGCTCAAGACGCCGATCGGCGCCATCAAGCTGCTGGCCGAGGCGGTCTCCGAGGCCACCGACGATCCGGACGCCGTCACCCACTTCTCGTCGCGCATGTCCGACGAGGCCGACCGGCTCACCCGCCTCGTGCAGCAGATCATCGACCTGTCGCGCCTGCAGGCCGACACGCTGAGCGAGGACGCCGTCACGATGAAGGTCGGCGAGCTCGTCGCGGAGGCCTGCGAGCACTCCCTGACCGAGGCCGAGGCCAAGCGCATCGACCTGCGATCCACCGTCGACGGTGACCTGTTCGTGCTCGGCGACCGGGCGCAGCTGCACGCCGCGGTCAGCAACCTGGTCGAGAACGCCGTGACCTACTCCCCCGAGGAGTCCCGCGTCGCCGTCACCGCCAAGCGGGTCGACGACGACGTCAAGATCACGGTGTCCGACAACGGCGTGGGCATCCCCGCCTCCGAGCTCGAGCGGATCTTCGAGCGGTTCTACCGGGTCGACCCCGCGCGTGCGCGGTCGACCGGAGGGACGGGCCTCGGCCTGTCCATCGTCAAGCACGTGGCCGCCAGCAACGGCGGCTCCGTGGAGGTCTGGAGCGAACCGGGACTCGGTTCCACGTTCACGTTGGTGCTCCCGGCGTTCGATCCCGAAGTCGATGAGGAGAAGTAAGTGACCAAAGTTCTGGTGGTCGAGGACGAGACCAGCTACAGCGAGGCCCTCTCCTACGTGCTCCGCAAGGAGGGATTCGACGTCGCCGTGGCCGAGACCGGGCCCGACGCCCTGCTGGAGTTCGACCGCAACGGCGCCGACATCGTGCTGCTGGACCTGATGCTGCCCGGGCTGTCGGGCACGGAGGTGTGCCGGCAGATCCGACAGACGTCGTCGGTGCCGATCATCATGGTCAGCGCCAAGGACACCGAGGTCGACAAGGTCGTGGGCCTGGAGCTCGGCGCCGACGACTACGTGACCAAGCCCTACTCGCCGCGCGAGCTCGTGGCCCGCATCCGCGCGGTTCTTCGCCGCGGCACGGTCGACGAGATCGACGACACCGCCTCGATCGAGGTGGGTCGCATCCGCATGGACGTCGACCGCCACCTCGTGAGCGTCGACGGCGACGAGGTGCGCCTGCCGCTGAAGGAGTTCGAGCTGCTCGAGTTCTTCCTGCGCAACCCCGGCCGCGTGCTGACCCGCGGCCAGCTGATCGACCGGGTCTGGGGCGCCGACTACGTCGGCGACACCAAGACACTCGACGTCCACGTGAAGCGGCTGCGCGCCAAGATCGAGCAGGATCCGGCCAACCCGGTCACGCTGACGACGGTGCGTGGCCTGGGCTACAAGCTGGACGGGTGAACCGAGCGAGCGCCAGCGAGCGAGCGTGAACCCAGGTTGAGCGTTCCACCGGCGAAGCCGGTCAGATGTCGAAACCCCCGCACCCGACCGGCTCGTGTCCCACCGGTGGTGGCTGGCTACTTCGGGGGCAGGGTTCTGGCGTAGGTGAGGGCTGCTGACAGCCAGCGGTCGAGGTCGGCGTCTTCGGCCACGGCCGACCGCTCGACGTCGAGCCAGCCCTTCACGTGTCGGCCGCGCATCTCGGACGCGGCGACTCCCGGGGCGGCAGCGAGCTCATGGGTCAGGGCCGGGTCACACCGCACCATGAGCCCGCCCCGGGAGCTCGCGCACGCCGTCAGGCGTCCCTCGTCGAGGAATGCGATCCCGCCGGACATCCGTCGCTCGTCGGTCACGCCCCGTTCGACGAACCACTCCCGCAGGCGCACCACGACCTCCGGATCACTGGCCACGCATCAATTCTGGCGCTGATTCCGCACAAAGTCGCTCGTGACCACCAACAAAGTCTCTCCTGGCCACCAACAAAGTCTCTCGCGAGCGGAAATCAGCGGCCCTGGTTGGCGACGGCGGCGATGGCCGCCTCGGCCGCGGAGGGATCGAGGTAGGTGCCGCCGGCGATGATGGGGCGCAGGTCGGCGTCGAGCTCGTACACGAGCGGGATGCCGGTGGGGATGTTGAGACCCACGACCTCATCCTCACCCAGCCCGTCGAGGTGCTTGACGAGGGCACGCAACGAGTTGCCGTGGGCCGTGACGAGCACGGTGCGACCGTCGAGCAGGTCGGGCACGATCTCGTCGTACCAGTAGGGCAGCATCCGGTCGAGCACGTCGGCCAGGCACTCGGTGCGCGGCAGCAGCTCGTCGGGCAGAGCGGCGTAACGCGGGTCCTCGGCCTGACTGAACTCCGAGTCGTCGGCCAGCGGTGGCGGCGGCGTCGTGTACGACCGGCGCCAGGTCATGAACTGGTCCTCGCCGAACTCCGCCAGCGTGGCCTTCTTGTCCTTGCCCTGGAGCGCGCCGTAGTGGCGCTCGTTCAGGCGCCAGGAGCGCTTGACCGGGATCCAGTGGCGGTCGATGCCGTCGAGCACGATCTGCGAGGTGCGGATGGCGCGACGCAGCAGCGACGTGTGCGACACGTCGGGCGCGATGCCGGCGTCGGCCAGCAGCGTGGCGCCGCGGCCCGCCTCCTCGACGCCCTGCTCGTTGAGGTCGACGTCGACCCACCCGGTGAACAGGTTCTTGGCGTTCCACTCGCTGTGCCCGTGGCGCAGCAGGACGAGCGTGTAAGTCATGGCCCCGAGCCTAGCGGCGCCGCGGGCCTAGCGGCTCTCGGGCCAGGGTTCTCCGCGCTCGTTGCGGACCCGCTCGAGCGACTGCACGTAGTCGTGCTGGGAGTGCACGCCCGACATCGACCACTCGTCGTCGACGACGATGGCCGGCAGCTGGTCGAAGCCGACGTCGAGCGCGCCGATCTCGAGCGAGGCGGCGTGCTGGGCGTGCACGGCGTCGGTGTACTCGGTGCTCGCCAGCAGCGCCTCGGCGGTCTCGAGGTCGAGCCCCACGAGGGCGGCCCGGGTGGCCAGCACGAGATGGTCGGCGATGTCGGCACCCTCGAGCAGGTGGGCGCGCCAGAGCTGCTGCGCCAGGTCGTACTGCACGCCGGGCCCGGCCTCGTCGGCCCACGTGAGCAGGCGCCAGGCATCGAAGGAGTTGGCCTCGACGGCCTCCTCGAAGTTCAGGTCGATCCCGGTGATGCGGGCCGCGCCGGTGACCCGGATGTTCATGAGCTCGGCCTTGTCGGCCCCGCCGAGGCGATCGGCGAGCGCCGCCATGAGCGGCCGCCCCGCCGACACGACCTCGGGGTCGAGCAGGTGGGCCCGCAGCGTGGTGCGGACCGGCTCCCCCGTGAGGATCGTGTACGTCGCCGCAGCGCGCGTGAAACGGGTGGCGCCGATGAAGGACCACGGATCGGTGACGTCGACGAACAGCGTGGCCTTCATGCCGCCCACGCTACCGGCGCGACGTGACGGGCCGGCAGCGAGCAGCCACCGGCCCGCACCGGTCAGAGGATGTAGAGCATCTCCTGGTAGGTCGGCAGCGGCCAGAGGTCGTCGGCGACCGCGGCCTCGAGGCCGTCGGCCGCCGCACGCACGGCCGCCATCGCCGGCAACAGGGCGGTCTGGGCGTGGGTGGCCTCCCCCAGGGCGTCGTCGGCATGGCCCGAGTGGATCGCCGCGCGCAGGGCACCGATACCGACCCGGAGATCGGTGATCATGGCCGAGACCTCCTCGAGCAGATCCATGTCGGCCTCGACGCCGACCGCCGTCAGTGCGGCTACGTTGGTCGCGAGCTCGGTCTGGTACCGGACCCCCGCCGGCAGCACCGAGGTCTGACCGATCTCGAGCGTCGAGAGCGCCTCGACCATGATGCTCTGCGTGTAGTGCTCCAGCCCGATCTCGTAACGGCTGTGCGACTCGCTCTCGCTGAAGATCCCGTAGCGCTCGAACAGCTGCACCGCCGGCTCCGAGATCAGCTCGGGAAGCGCGTCCAGCGTCGTGCGCAGGTTGGGCAGACCCCGCTCGGCCGCCTCGACCTGCCACTCGTCGGAGTAGCCGTTGCCGTTGAACACGGCCGAACCGTGATCGGTGATGAGCTCGGTCAGCAGCTCCTGCACCGCAGTGTTGAACTCCGCGCCGAGCTCGACGGCGGTCTCGAGCTTCGTGGCGATGTGGTCGAGCGCCTCGGCCATGATCGCGTTGATCGTCGTCATCGGGCCGGCGACCGACTGCAGCGAGCCGGGGGCCCGGAACTCGAAGCGGTTGCCCGTGAACGCGAACGGGCTGGTGCGGTTGCGGTCACCCGGGTCGGTCGGCAGCTCCGGCAGGGTGTCGACCCCGATCTGCAGGGTGCCGCGGCCCTTCGACGAGGTCGCCGGACCCTTGGCCAGCTGCTCGAAGACGCCGGCCAGCTGGTCGCCGAGGAAGATCGAGATGATCGCCGGAGGTGCCTCGTTGGCGCCGAGACGGTGGTCGTTCGACGCCGAGGCGACCGACGCGCGCAGCAGTCCGCCGTACTGGTGGACGGCCCGGATGACGGCGGCGCAGAAGACCAGGAACTGCGCGTTGTCGTGCGGGGTGTCGCCCGGCAGCAGCAGGTTGCCCTCCGTCGCGTTGCCGAGCGAGAAGTTGACGTGCTTGCCCGAGCCGTTGACGCCCTCGAACGGCTTCTCGTGGAACAGGCACTCCATGCCGTGCTTGCGAGCGATCGTCTTGAACGTCGTCATGAGCAGCTGCTGGTGGTCGGCGCCCACGTTGGCGGCCTCGAACATCGGGGCGACCTCGAACTGGCCCGGGGCGACCTCGTTGTGGCGCGTCTTGGCCGGGATGCCCAGCTTGAAGAGCTCACGCTCGGTGTCGGCCATGAAGGCGAGCACGCGGGCCGGGATGGCGCCGAAGTAGTGGTCGTCGAACTCCTGACCCTTGGGGGGCTTGGCGCCGAACAACGTGCGCCCCGAGTTGAGCAGGTCGGGGCGGGCGACGAAGAAGTGGCGGTCGACCAGGAAGTACTCCTGCTCGGGGCCGCAGTACGAGACGACGGCGGCCGGGTCGTGGCCGAACAGCCGGAGCACGCGCTCGGCATGGACCGCCATCGCCTGCTGCGCCCGCAGGAGCGGCGTCTTGTGGTCGAGCGCCTCGCCGGTCATCGAGATGAACACCGTCGGGATGCAGAGCGTGTTGCCATAGGGGTTCTCGAGGATGTACGCCGGGCTCGTGGCGTCCCAGCCCGTGTAGCCGCGCGCCTCGAACGTGTTGCGCAGGCCGCCGTTGGGGAAGCTCGAGGCGTCGGGCTCGCCCTGCACCAGCGTCTTGCCGGCGAACTCGGCGAGCGCGGTGCCGTCACCGACGGGGTCGAAGAAGCCGTCGTGCTTCTCGGCCGTGAACCCGGTCAGCGGATAGAACACGTGGGCGTAGTGGGTGGCGCCCTTCTCCAGGGCCCAGTCCTTCATCGCCGAGGCGACCGCGTCGGCGACCAGCGGGTCGAGCTTCTCCGACTTCTCGATCGTCGCCATGAGGGACTTGAAGATCGACTTCGGCAGACGCTTCTGCATCACGGTCTTGCTGAACACGTTGCTGCCGAAGATCTCACCGGGGCCCTCGTCGGGGCTGAAGTCGGGGGCCGGTGGCACGTACGCCTCGACGTCGGTGATGGCCTGCAGACGTACCGGGTTCGCGCTCATGGATGAGGTCCTTCGTCGGGGGTGAAGGCGGCGCCGTCGCGCCACATCGGCCCAGAATGATCGACCCGCGTTACGGAACCGTGTCGGTCGCGCGTCGCTGGATGACCGGTGATGATGGGGGCGTGGACGGGGAGGCACCGTGATCTGGGTCATCGTCAGCGTCGTCGTGGCGACGGCGACGGTCGTCGGCGTGCTCGCCACCGTCTTCACGCTCTCGACGAGTCGGCGCGCGCGTCCAGAACTCGGTCCGCGGCCGCCCCCCGGCCCCCTGCCCAGCACCGAGGGAGCCCCTGCCCCGCCGCCGCGTCCGGGCGCGGTCGACGGCACGTGGAACGCGATGATCGCCGGTGGTGGCCTGTTCGGTGCGATGGGCGGCACCGTCAACGCCACGTTCGGGCGGATGGACGTCGTTTCCGGAGTCCTCTCATTCACCCGGGACGGTGCAACCGGCCCCGACTGGAGCACCCCCTGCACGCTCCTGCGCGTCCGTCAGCTCGGCGCCCTGGTGGCCAAGGGCGACGTCGAGCTGAACGGGCCGATGGGCCAGGTGCGCTGCACGGTGAGCCGCGAGCACGTCAATCGCTTCACGCAGAACGGCTTCAAGGACATGCGCGAGCAGGGGTACGCCCGCGAGTTCGTCCACGCTGCGCTCAGCCACGGCGCCGTGTACGGCTGAGGTCGGCCGTCAGCGCTCCGGCTCCGAGGCGTGCGTCAGTTGCTGCTCTCGGGGCGCAGGTGGGTGAAGGCCTCGAGGTTGCGCGTGGACTCGCCGCGCGACTCGCGCCACGCCCACTCCTTGCGGATCGAGGTGGCGAAGCCCAGCTCGAGGATGACGTTGAACGACTCGTCGGCGTAGGTCAGCACCGCGCCGAGGAGGCGATCGACCTCGTCGGAGGTGACGGCGTGCAGCGGCACCCTGCCGTCGAGGTAGATGTCGCCGGCGGCGTCGACGGCGAAGGCCACGCCGAACAGCTTGAGGTTGCGCTCGAGCAACCAGCGGTAGACGCCCTCGTGGTTCTCGTCGGGTCGCCGGGCCACGAAGGCATGGATGCCGAGCGAGTGGCGGCCGACCTCGAGCCGAACCGACGTCTTGAGCTTGCGCTCCCCCGGCAGATCGACGTCGAAGACACCGGGCGTGTGCTCGACGTGGTCGATGTCGGCGTCGGCGAGTGCGTGGAGGATGACCTCGCGCGGGGTGGGATCAGCTGGGGACACGAACGGCTCCTTGGCTCGCAGCGGCGTAGGACGTGAGGGTGCGCTCGGCGGTCATGTCCCAGCTGAAGCCCTCGGCGTGCACGACGGCCTTGGCCCCCATCGCGTCGCGGAGACCCTCGTCGAGCAGGAAGGGGCGCAGGGCAGCCGCGTAGGCGGCCGGGTCCTGCCGGTCGACCAGCACACCGCTGACGCCGTCGGCCACCGCGGTGGGGAGTCCACCGACGCGAGCGGCCACGACCGGAGTGCCGCACGCCTGGGCCTCGATCGCGACCAGACCGAACGACTCGTTGTGCGACGGCACGCACACCACGGTGGCGGCGGCGTACCAGTCGGCGAGCTCGGCCTGCGGGACCGTGGGCACGAACGTCACGACGTCACTCAGCCCGAGACGGTCGGTGAGGTCGGCCAGTGACGTGGGGCGCTCGAGCCCGGACCCCGAGGCACCGCCGACGACCGCGACCTGGAGGCGCGATCGCAGAGAGGGATCGTCGGCGACGAGCCGTGCGGCCGCCCGCACGACGAGGTCGGGCGCCTTGAGCGGCTGGATGCGGCCCGCGAAGAGCACCAGCGCGACGCCGGGATCGATGCCGAGTCGTCGGCGCGCCTCGGCCCGGCGGCCGGCCCGGAAACGGTCGAGGTCGACCCCGGGGTGCACCACGTCGACCCGGGCCGGATCGGCGTCGTACAGGCCGATGAGCTGAGCACGCTCGTCATCGGTGTTCGCGACGAGACGGTCGGCGAGACGCACGATGTCCTCCTCGCCTCGGACGCGTCCGAGGGGTTCGGGGGCGTCACCGGAGGCGAGGAGCGCGTTCTTGACCTTGGCCATGGTGTGCATCGAGTGCACCAGCGGCAGCCCCCAGCGGTCGCGGAGCACCGTGCCGACCTGGCCCGACAGCCAGTAGTGGGAGTGCACGAGATCGAAGTAGTCGGGGCCGTGCTCCGCCTCGACCCGGAGGACGTCGCGCACGAACGCGCACTGCTGGGCCGGCAGGTCCTCCTTGCGAAGTCCTTCGAAGGGCCCCGCGGCGACGTGGCGCACGGTGATGCCGGGGGCGACCTGGGCGAACGGCTCCTGGTGCCGGGACGTCGCGCGGGTGAACATCTCGACCTCGACCCCACGGGCGGCGAGTCGTCGCGAGAGCTCCATGACGTAGACGTTCATGCCGCCGGCGTCACCGTCGCCGGGCTGCGCCAGGGGCGAGGTGTGGGCCGACAGCATGGCCACCCGTCGAACGCTCACCTCGCCATCATCTCCCACACGCCGAAATCGGCGACTTGCGGCTCACCCGAGCTTCGCCTCGCCTACGCTTCCGCCATGACGACAACTCGCCGCCTACTGACCCTGACCGCCATCGCCGTCGCGGGCCTCATCCTGTCCGCCTGCTCCGACACCACGACCGAGACGGAGCGCGACGAGTCCGGCGAGGTCACCGAGCGCAACGACGACGCCAGCGTCTTCGAGATCCAGGTCGGCGACTGCTACAACTTCCCGGACGACTCCGCGACGTCGAGCGAGGTCGAGACGCTCTCGGCCGTCCCGTGCGCCGACCCGCACCAGGCCGAGGCCTACCACGAGGTCGAGCTCGAGGGCGACGAGTTCCCGGGCACCCCGGCCGTCGAGGAGCAGGCCGATGCCGAGTGCCTCGCCGAGTTCGAGACCTTCGTGGGCGCCGCCTACGACACGTCGACGCTCGAGTTCACGTACCTCGCGCCGACCGAGGCGTCATGGGACCAGCTCGACGACCGTCTGGTCTCCTGCCTGATCGTGGACCCCGCCAACCCCGAGGTCACCGGCTCGCTCGAGGGCGCTGCACGCTGACCCCAGCGGGCACCGACGACGGCGGCGCGGGACGATGGGTCCATGACCCGCACCCGCACCGCCGTCGTCACCGGAGCCAGCAGTGGGATCGGAGCCGCCACCGCGCGTGAGCTCGCCGCTGCCGGCTTCCACGTGTTCTGCGCCGCGCGCCGCGTCGACCGCCTCGAGGCGCTGGCCGCCGAGATCGGTGGCACCGCCGTCGCCTGCGACGTCACCGACGCCGGCGCCGTCGCACGGCTCGCCGAGACCGTCGGCGACACGCTCGACGTCCTCGTGAACAACGCCGGCGGCGCCCTCGGCGTCGACCCGGTCGCCGAGGCCGACGTCGACCAGTGGCGCCGGATGTACGAGATCAACGTGATCGGCATGGTGCAGGTCACCCAGGCCCTCGTGTCGGCGCTCGACGCCAGCGGGGCGGGCACGGTCGTCAACATCGGGTCGACCGCCGGTCACTGGGTCTACGAGGGCGGTGGCGGGTACGTCGCGGCCAAGCACGCCGTCGCTGCCGCCACCGAGACGCTCCGCCTGGAGCTCAACGGGCGTCCGATCCGGGTCACCGAGATCGCGCCCGGCATGGTGCAGACCGAGGAGTTCTCCCTGGTGCGCCTGGGCTCGCAGGAACGGGCCGACGCCGTCTACGAAGGCGTCGAGGACCCACTGACGGCCGAGGACATCGCCCAGACGATCGGGTGGGTCGTCGGACGTCCCGCCCACGTCAACGTCGACCTGCTCGTGGTGCGTCCGCTGGCCCAGGCGAGCAACAAGAAGGTCCACCGCGGTCCGCTGCTGCGTCGCGGCTGACCCTCAGCGCATCGCGGGATCGGGCGCCTCGCTCGGCACCGCGCGGCGGGCCCACGGCAGGACCAGCAGCGCCCACACCGCGGCGAGCAGGACGACCTCCACCGCGAGGTACCAGGGCCACACGGGCAACAGATCGAGCGCCGACGCACGCTGTGGCTTGCGGTTGACGTAGCCGTAGTTCGTGCCGACCACCACGTTGAAGGCGAACACCGACACCAGCCACACGAGCGTCGCCGCGACGGCCCGGCGGTAGGTGCGCCAGGTCGGCCCGGTGCCGAGACCCGGGACCAGCAGGAACCCCGCCCAGATGATCAGGACGTGCATCGCCCAGAACATCAGGAAGCGCGGCTCGGGGAACGGCGACGACAGGTCGGGCGTCAGCATGCCCTGCATCGTCAGCGTGAGTCCCCAGAGCCAGGTGATCGCGGCCGTCGTGCGGTTCCCGGTCCACAGGGCGTGCACCGCAACCATCCATGCCAGATCGCACAGCTGCAGCGGGAGCGAGGTGTTCAGGTTCCACTCGCCGGGCGTGAACTGCAGGAGCTGCAGCGGGATCGTCACGCCGGCGACCGCGACCGCGCCGCAGCGAGAGACCACGCGCGCAGTGTCGGTGCCCCGCAGCGCACGCCCGGCGAGCACCGCCAGCACACACCCGATCGCGAAGATCGTCAGGACGACGAGATGGGAGGAGTCGTAAGCCTCGAACCTCGCCGCTTCCATGGCCGCAGGGTAACCCGCCCGAACGTCTCACCGGTGCGGACGATCGCGCGGGTGACGTCGTCGCTCGCTGCGCCGACGACACGCACGCACACCGAGCACCTGGTCGAGGAAGCAATGCGCCGCTCCGGGTGTTGACTGCTCCCGTGGACCAGACGACGACGGCGACGGGGCGGACGCCGGAGGGACGCGTTGACCGGGGCGCCGGGGGCGTCGCATTCGGTGCTGCCGCCTACCTGTGCTGGGGCTTCTTCCCGCTGTACTGGCCGCTGCTCGACCCCGCCGGGCCGCTCGAGGCCCTGGCCCACCGCGTCGTGTGGTCCCTGGCGTTCGTGGCCCTGTTGCTCACCGTCACCGGGCGATGGGGCTCGTTCCTGGCGATCGCACGCCGGCCCCGGATCGTGGCGCTGCTCTTCGCCGCCTCGATCGTGATCGCAATCAACTGGGGCACGTTCATCTACGGCGTCACGAACGACCGCGTCATCGAGACGTCGCTCGGGTACTTCATCAACCCCTTGGTCACGGTCATGCTCGGCGTCGTCGTGCTGGGTGAACGGCTCCGCCGGCTGCAGTGGACCGCGGTCGCGATCGGCACGGTGGCCGTCGTGGTGCTGACGCTCGACTACGGCCGCCTGCCCCTCGTGGCCCTGTCGGTCGCGTTCTCGTTCGCGGCGTACGGGTTCCTCAAGAAGAAGGTCGACCTCGGAACGATCGAGGGGCTCGGCATGGAGACCCTCCTGCTGACGCCGTTCGCGCTGGCCTTCCTCACCTGGCTGGCGTTCAACGGCACCCTGGCCTTCGGCCACGAGGGCACCGGCAACGCCCTGCTGCTGGCCGGCACCGGCGTCGTGACCGCCATTCCGCTGTTGCTCTTCGGCGCTGCGGCCACCCGACTGAACCTGACGACGATCGGGCTGCTGCAGTACCTGGGCCCGGCGCTGCAGTTCATCTTCGGGCTGCTGGTCTTCGACGAGACCATGACGCCCGCTCGCTGGGCCGGCTTCGGTCTGGTGTGGCTCGCCCTGGCGCTGTTCACGACCGACGCCCTCCGCAGCCGCCGGAAGCCGCTCCCCGTGGAGCCGCTGCCGGTGTGACGCGCCGTCCGGCAGACAGCCGTTGAGTCCACGACCCTTCCCCCGGGACGAGCGGTGAGTCAGCAACCTTCTGGACGTCGGATGAGGTTGCCTTCCGACCGCCGGCTTCGAGCAGCGGTGACCGAGCAACCTCTGGCCCCCGGGAACGGTTGCTGACTCACCGCCCCGGCGACCGCGCTCGGTCCGTGGCCGCTCGTCGCGCAGATTCTGCCGAGGCGCGACCAGCCGTGGTGTCGAGGCTCGTCGCTGGCGCTCCTCGTGCCTCGATCAGCGGGGCTGCGTCAGCCGAGGCGGGTCGCGACGGCGTCGCAGAGCTGCTCGAGCGTCGCGCGGGCCGGGATGTCCGGCAGCGTGTGCAGCAGCGCACGGGCCGCGTCGGCCTCGGCCTGCACGTGGGCGCGGGCCTCGTCCATGGCCGGGTGACGACGCAGCGCCTCGAGCGCCTCGGCGTGCTCGGCGTCGTCGACCAGCGGCTTCGACAGCAGCTCCTTGAGCCGCGCGTCGGCGGGGTCGTCCGAGGCCAGGGCCAGCAGGACCGGCAGCGTCGGCACACCCTCACGCAGGTCGGTGCCGGGAGTCTTGCCCGACTCCCCCGTCTCGCTCGCGATGTCGATGATGTCGTCGCGCAGCTGGAAGGCCGCGCCGATGCGCTCGCCGAACTCCGTGAGCGCCCGCTCGACCTCGACCGGAGCAGCCCCCATCATGGCGCCGAACCGCGCCGCGGTGGCGATGAGCGACCCGGTCTTGTCGGCGACCACGGCGAGGTAGTGCTGGAGCGGGTCGCCGTCGCCGGGACCGATCGTCTCGCGGATCTGGCCGTGCACCAGCCGGGAGAACGTGCGGGCCTGGATGCGAACGGCCTCGGGCCCGAGCGAGGCGACGATCTCGGAGGCCCGGGCGAACAGGAAGTCGCCGACGAGGATCGCGAGGGTGTTGTCCCAGCGGGCGTTGGCGCTCAGGGCCCCGCGCCGCTTGTCGGCCTCGTCCATCACGTCGTCGTGGTACAGCGTGGCCAGGTGGGTCAGCTCGACCACGACGGCCGAGGGAACCACTCCCGGGGCGGCCGGGTCGCCGAACTCGGCGGCGAGCGTGACGAGCAGCGGACGGAAGCGCTTGCCGCCGGCACGAAGCAGGTGCGTGGCCGCCTCGGCCACGAAGGGCTCGTCGCTGTGCGCGGCGTCGGCCAGCTGCCGCTCGATCTCGGAGACACCCGCGACGATCCGCGCCTCGAGGGCCGGGTCGGCCACCGCGACGGGCAGGGCCGACACGGGGGATGACGACGAGGTCTGCACGGGTCCTCCTGGTCGATCCGACGGCTTCCTCAGGGGATGAGGGAACCGGTCTGCTGCACCAACTCAAGCACAGGGCCAGGAGCGATGCCGAGGATCACCGTACCGACGGCGGCCAGCACGACGACACCCGTGGTGACCACGGCCCCCGACGCGACCGCCACGCCGTCGGGTTCGGCGAAGAACATCAGGGTGATCATGCGGACGTAGAAGAAGGCGGCGACGGCGCTGACGAGGACGCCCACGACGACCACGGCGCCGTATCCGGCAGCACCCGCCTCGATGAAGACCGACAGCTTGCCGACGAAGCCGCCGGTCAGCGGGATGCCCGCGAACGACAGCATGAACACCGCGAAGCTGACGCCCAGCACGGGGTTCTCCCGGCCGAGGCCCGCCCAGCGCGACGAGGCCGTGGCCTCGCCCCCGGCGTCGCGCACCAGCATGACCACGGCGAACGCACCGATCGACGCCAGGCCGTAGGTGGCCAGGTAGAACAGCACCGCCGCGGCGTCGCTCCCGCCCAGCACACCGGTCAGCAGGAAGCCGGCATGCGCGACGGACGAGTAGGCCAGCATCCGCTTGACGTCCGTCTGGGCGATCGCCAGCAGCGAGCCGACCACCATCGTGACGACCGCGACGACGGCGATCATCGGCTGCCACTCCGTGTCGGTCGCCGCGAACAGCACCCGCATCAGGGCGACGAACGCGGCCGCCTTGGTGCCGGCCGCCATGAAGGCGGTGACCGGCGTGGGGGCGCCGACGTAGACGTCGGGGGTCCAGGTGTGGAACGGGACGGCACCGACCTTGAAGAGCAGGCCTACGGCCATCAGGCCGACCGCCGCGATGCGCAGCTCGTCCTCGCCGTGGGTCTCGCCCAGCGCGCCGATCGCGAACGAGCCGGAGTAGCCGTACGCCAGCGCGATGCCGTACAGGAAGAAGGCCGAGCTGAACGCCCCGAGCACGAAGTACTTGAGCGCGGCCTCCTGGCTCAGCAGGCGGCGGCGACGCGCGATGCCACAGAGCAGGTAGAGCGGCAGGCTCAGCACCTCGAGCGCCACGAACATGGTCAGGAGGTCCGCGCTCGCTGCGAACAGCATCATGCCGAGCAGCGCGAACATCGCGAGCGGGAAGATCTCGGTGTGCTCGACGCGCAGGCGGAGCGCCTCGGCCTCGGACTCGGAACCGGGGCGGTCGGCCGCGCGGCCCGTGAACGCGCTGAGGCCCGCGTCGAGCTTCCGGTCCGCGAACAGGGCGATGCCCAGGACGGCGAAGACCGCGAGCATCATCCAGGTGATGACGGCGGCCTCGTCGGCCACGACCGTGCGGCCGGGCTCGTCGGTCACGCCCAGGTCGGCGCTCGTGTAGACCACGATGCTCGAGACCAGGGCCCCCACGGCAGCCAGGCCGGCGAGCGTCGTCTGCACGACGAACCGGGGTCCGCGGGGACAGAAGGCCTCGACCAGCACGCCGGACAGCGCCGCCGCGGCGACGATGAGCAGCGGCGTGAGCAGGGCGTAGTCGAGCTCCGGAGCCGGGATCACGGCAGACCTCCCAGGACGACGGCCACGGCCGGATTGACGAGGTCGAGCAGGGGCTGCGGGAACAGGCCCAGGCCGATGATGACGACCACGAGGGGCGCGAGCGCCGCGACCTCACGCGTGGTCAGGTCGGTCACGACCTTCGACTGCTCGGTGAGCGGTCCGGTCACGGTGCGCTGGTAGAGCACCAGCACGTAGACCGCCGCCAGGACGATGCCGAGCGTCGCGATCACCGCGAGCGGGACGTTGACCGTGAACGTGCCGGCGAGCACGAGGAACTCGCTCACGAACGGCGCCAGGCCCGGCAACGACAGGCTCGACAGACCGGCGATGAGCAGGATGCCCGACATGACCGGGGCGATCTTCTGCACGCCGCCGAAGGCGGAGATCTCCGCCGAGCCCCGTCGGCTGATCATGATGCCGGTGACGAGGAAGAGCGCCGCGGTCGAGAGGCCGTGGTTGAACATGTAGAGCACCGACCCCGTGGTCGAGGTCTGCGTGAAGGCGAAGATGCCCAGGATGATGAAGCCGAAGTGCGAGACCGAGGTGTACGCCACGAGCCGCCGGATGTCGGTCGAGCCGATCGCGGCCAGGGCGCCGTAGACGATGCTCACGACCGCCAGGGCCATGATCGTGGGCGAGGCCCAGTCGGCCGCCCCGGGGAACAGCTCCAGGCCCCAGCGGATCATGCCGAACGTGCCGACCTTGTCGATCACGCTGACCATCAGCACCGAGGTCGCCGGCGTGGCCGACGCGGCCGCCTCCGGCAGCCAGGTGTGGAACGGCCACAACGGTGCCTTGACCGCGAACGCCGCCATGAAGCCGAGGAACAGCAGCTTCTCGGTGTCCTCGGCGAACGGCAGGTTCGCGAGGTCGGCGAGGCGGTAGCTGGCCTCGCCCGCGTCGGACGAGACGACGTACAGGCCGACGATCGCGGCGAGCATCAGCAGCCCGCCGAGCAGGTTGTAGAGCAGGAACGTGGTCGCGGCCTTCTGCCGGCCCTGACCGCCGTAGCTGCCGATCAGGAAGTAGATCGGCACCAGGGTGGCCTCGAAGGCGACGTAGAACAGGAACGCGTCGGTCGCGGTGAAGACGAGGATCGCGAGGCCCTCGAGCACCAGCATCCAGGCGACGTACGAGTTGGCGCTGCGGTTGCCGGGCAGCTCGTCGCGGTACGCCGCGAGCAGCACGACGGGCGTCAGGACGACGGTCAGCAGCACGAGCGTCAGCCCGATGCCGTTGAGGCCCACGGAGTAGTAGGCGCCGAGGGGCTCGATCCAGGAGTGCTCCTGGACCATCTGGTAGCCACCACCGCCCACGTCGAACCGCGCGGCGATCACGAGCGCCACGACGAGCGCGACGAGGCTGACGCCGAGCGCGACGTGCCGGGCCATGAGCTGCTGCGAGCGCGAGGAGCGCGGCAGGAGGGTGACGAGGAGGGCACCGACGATCGGCACCAGGGCCAGGAGCGTGATCATCGCCAGATCACCACCAGCAGGCTCAGAGTGACGACCAGCGCACCGGCAAACACCCCGAGGGCATAGCTGCGGACGAAACCGTTCTGCCAGCTCCGCATCGCCGTGGCTCCCTCACCGATCAGCGTGACGAACCCGGTGATCGCCCGGTGCAGGCCGAACTGGTCGAACCAGGCGATGCCACGGGCCACCGTGACGGTGGGGCGGACCGCGACCCACTCGTTGATCGTGTCGCCGTAGAGGTCGGCGCGCGCCGCACGGGTGAGGAGCGAGACCTTCTCGGGTGTCTCGCCCGCGATCGGCTGGCGGCCGTACGTGAACCAGCCCAGCGCGACGCCGGCGGCCACGACCGCCGTGACCATGACCGAGACCGCGATCGGCGGCCACTCGGCCCCGAGGATCACCACGTGCTCGTGCTCGGTGTGGCCCACGACCGGCTCGAGCCAGTCGGTGATCCAGTCGCCCAGCACGAGGATGCCGCCGAGGACCGAGGCGGCCGCCAGCACGATCAGCGGGACGGTCATGACCCGCGGCGACTCGTGCGGGTGCACGTCGTCGCGCCAGCGCTTCTCCCCCGCGAACGTCATGGTCATGAGCCGGGTCATGTAGAACGCCGTGATGCCGGCGCCGAGCACGGTCGCCAGGCCGATCCAGACGTTGTGGGCCAGTGCCGCCTCGATGATCTTGTCCTTGCTGAAGAAGCCGGAGAACCCGGGGAAGCCGATGATCGCGAGGTAGCCGAGTCCGAACGTCGCGAACGTGACGGGCAGGGCCTTGCGGAGGGCGCCGTAGTGGCGCATGTTCACGTCGTCGCCCATCGCGTGCATGACCGAGCCCGCGCCGAGGAACATGTTGGCCTTGAAGAAGCCATGGGTCACGAGGTGGAAGATCGCGAACGCGTAGCCGGCCGGGCCGAGGCCGGCGGCCAGCATCATGTAGCCGATCTGGCTCATCGTCGAGCCCGCGAGCGCCTTCTTGATGTCGTCCTTCGCGCAACCGATGATCGCGCCGACGATCAGCGTCACGAGGCCCACGACCACGACCGCGGTGCGTGCCGCCTCCGAGGCGTCGAAGATCGCGTTGCTGCGCACAATCAGGTAGACGCCGGCGGTCACCATCGTGGCCGCGTGGATGAGGGCCGAGACCGGGGTCGGGCCCTCCATCGCGTCGAGCAGCCAGCTCTGCAGCGGCACCTGGGCGGACTTGCCGCACGCGCCGAGGAGCAGCAGCAGGCCGAGCGCCGTGATGGTGGTGGCCGCGGTGCCGGCGACCGAGTCACCGACCGCGGCGATCTCGGTCGTGCCGAACTCCTTGAACATCAGCATGATCGCCAGCGCCATGCCGACGTCGCCCACGCGGTTCACGACGAACGCCTTCTTCGCGGCGGCCGCAGCCGACGGCTTGTGCTGCCAGAACCCGATCAGCAGGTACGAGGCCAGGCCGACGCCCTCCCAGCCGAGGAACAGCACGAGGTAGTCGCCCGCGAGCACCAGCACCAGCATCGCCGCGATGAAGAGGTTGAGGAACGCGAAGAACCGTCGCCGGCGCTCGTCGTGCTCCATGTACCCGATCGAGTAGACGTGGATCAGCGTGCCGACGCCGGTGATGAGCAGCACGAAGAGCGCGGCGAGCGGGTCGTAGACGAACGACATCTCGACGTGGAAGTCGCCCGTGGAGATCCACGTGAACAGCGAGTCGGTGACGGTGCGGTCGTCGGAGTCGCGCGCGAGCAGGCGGATGAACAGCACCAGGCCCCACACGAAGGACGCCGCCGACGCAGCGGTGGCGATGAGGTGCCCGTACTTGTCGCTCGTGGGGGTACCTCCCTGCACGAGCTTGCGAGTGCTTGGGGGATTGCCCCACGTCAGCAGGAGCGCCGCGCCCAGGGCCGGGAACGCGACGAGCAGCCAGACCATCATCCGCGGACCTGCCTGACCTCGTCGACGCTGATCGATCCCCGGGACCGGTGGATCGCGATGATGATCGCCAGGCCCACGACGACCTCGGCCGCTGCCACCACCATGACGAGGAAGGCGGCGAGCTGGCCGTCGAGGTTGCCGTGCTCGCGGGCGAAGGCCACGAAGGCGAGGTTGGTGGCGTTGAGCATGAGCTCGACGCACATGAAGACGATCAGGGCGTTGCGGCGCACGAGGACACCGACGGCGCCGATCGTGAACAGGATCATCGACAGGCTCAGGAGGTCGCTCACGAGTGGTCCTCCCCGTCGGTCTTGCCATCGCCGGTCCCTGAGGTGCGAGCTTGCGAGCCTCGAAGGGCCTCGCCGTTGCCGTCACCCAGCCCGGGGCCCGTGACCGGAGGCCGGATGACCTGGCCGCGCCGCACGAGCGCACCCGGGACCGAGGACTCCAGCGGCGTGCCGTCGGGCAGCAGGGCCGGCGCGTCGACCGCGTTGTGGCGGGCGTAGACGCCCGGGGTGGGGGCGTTGCCGGGATGCTTGCCGTCAGTGCCGAAGTCACGGATTCGCTGCGCCGCGAGCTCGGCCTGGCTGGGCTGCGGCGTCAACCGCTCCTGGTGCGCCAGCACCATCGCGCCCAGCACAGCCGTCACGAGCAGGGCCGCGGTGAACTGGAAGGCCAGCACGTAGGGCCCGAACATCAGCGCCGCCAGGCCCTCGACGTTCTCGTCCTCGACCGCGGCGACCGGCATCGAGAAGCCGTTCGCGACGACCTGGCCGATGCCGACCACCAGCATCGCGCCGAAGCCGAGACCCACGAGGGCTGCCGCGCCGCGGTGTCCGGGGAGTGGCTCGGTGACCGCCTGGGGGCCGGACTCGACGCCCACGAGCATCACGACGAACAGGAACAGCATCATGATCGCGCCGGTGTAGACGATGATCTGCACCGCGAACAGGAACGGCGCCCCGTTCGCGGCGTAGAGGACGGCGAGTCCGATCATCACGACGGCCAGCGACAGGGCGGCGTGCACGGCCTTGCGCGCGAACAGCAGACCGAGCGCGGCGATCACGACGATCGGCGCCACGACCCCGAACGCCGTCACCGGACGCCCTCCGAATGCACGACGGCAGCCCCAGCCACCCGCGCCGACCACGGGCCGAGCGAAGCGAGGCGGGCGCCCGGGCGAAGCCCGGCCGCGACGAAGTCGCGGGAGCGAGCGAAGCGAGCGCGCCTCATTCGCCCGCCTCCACGATCGGGAGCTGCTGGCCGCGGTAGTAGTCCTTGTGGTCGTCGCTGATCAGCATCTCGTGCGGCGGCTCGGTCATGCCGGGCAGCAGGGGCGCGAGCAGGTCGGACTTCTCGTAGATCAGCGCCTCGCGGTTGTCGTCGGCCAGCTCGTACTCGTTGGTCATCGTGAGCGCGCGGGTCGGGCAGGCCTCGATGCAGAGCCCGCACAGGATGCAGCGCAGGTAGTTGATCTGGTAGACGCGGCCGTACCGCTCGCCCGGGCTGAACCGGCCGGAGGCGTCCGGGCTGCCGTCGGGCAGGACGTCGACGTTCGACGCGCCCTCGACGTAGATCGCGTCGGCCGGGCAGGCCCAGGCGCACAGCTCGCAGCCGATGCACTTCTCGAGCCCGTCGGGCCACCGGTTGAGCTGGTGACGTCCGTGGAAACGCGGGGCCGTCGGAACCTTCTCGAAGGGGTACTGCTCCGTGACGACCTTCTTGAACATCGTCCGGAACGTGACGCCGAACCCGGCGACCGGGTCCCACAGGTTGCCCTTGATGCTCATCGTGCCTCCTCCCAGGAAAAGCGACGGTAGGTCGGAGCCACGATGACAAGACCTCGATGGTTCGCTCGCTGCCGCTCGCTCATCGGGCACTCTCCTTCTCGGAGTCGTCGAAGGGCAGGGGCACGGGGTAGCCCTCGTGGGCCGATCCGGTGGCCTGCTCGGGGCGCTCGGGCGTGGGCTTCTCGCGACGCAGGGCGATGACCGCGATCAGCAGCAGCGCCGCGACGACACCCGCCCAGTTCACGACCGCCTCGTCGATCGAGCCCTCGTTCTGCAGCTTGCGGAGCACGATGACCACGAAGATCCAGCCCAGCGAGACCGGGATCAGGATCTTCCACCCGAACGCCATGAACTGGTCGTAGCGCATGCGCGGCAGGGTGCCGCGCAGCCAGATGAAGCCGAAGATGAAGAACAACGTCTTGCCGAGGAACCAGAGCACGGGCCAGTAGCCCTCGTTGGCGCCCTCCCAGACCTGGGCGATGCCGAACGGCGCCCGCCACCCGCCGAGGAACAGGGTCGTGGCCAGGGCGGAGACCGTGACCATGTTGATGTACTCGGCCAGGAAGAACAGCGCGAACTTCAGCGAGCTGTACTCGGTGTGGAAGCCACCGACGAGCTCACCCTCGGCCTCCGGCAGGTCGAACGGCGCGCGGTTGGTCTCGCCGACCATGGAGATCAGGTAGACCACGAACGACGGCAGCAGCGGCAGGAAGTACCAGAGGTCGGTCTGCGCCGCGACGATCTCGGAGGTCGACATCGAGCCGGCGTAGAGGAACACCGTGACGAAGCTGAGGCCCATCGCGACCTCGTAGCTGATGACCTGGGCGCTGGAGCGCAGGCCACCGAGCAGCGCGTAGGTCGAGCCGGACGACCAGCCCGCGAGCACGATGCCGTACACGCCGATCGACGTGACGGCCAGGACGTACAGCACCGCGACCGGCATGTCGGTGAGCTGCAGCGGCGTCACGGTGTCGGTGAACGGGATCCGGACCTCGGGACCGAACGGGATCACCGACCAGGCGAGGAAGGCCGGGATCGTCGCGAGGATCGGTGCCAGGACGTAGACGAACTTGTCGGCCGCCTTGACGACGATGTCTTCCTTGAGGGCCAGCTTCACCCCGTCGGCGAGGCTCTGCAGCAGGCCGAACGGACCGTGCACGTTGGGGCCGACGCGGTGCTGCATGCGGGCCACGACCCGACGCTCGAGCCAGATGTTGAACAGCGTGTAGACCACGAGGATCACGAAGATCAGCGTCGCCTTCAGCGCGACGACCCAGAACGGTTCCTGCCCGAAGATCTCACTCATGGGCGTTCACCCCAGTCCGGACGACCGCTGGTTGAGGTGCGAGGGCGCCCAGCGCCCGAGCCTCGAAACCTCGGTCGGCTGAGGTACCCCTTTCGAGGCTCCTCGTTCCGGGTCCTGAGGTGCGAGGAGCGCCAGCGACGAGCCTCGAAGGGCGTCGCACCTCAAGGGTCGGACGGTTGCCGCCGCTCATGCGTCATCTCCCGAGGTCGCGGTGGTGACGCTGCCGTGGCCGAGGCCGAGCTCGCGCAGGTTGACCCCGTTGTTGCCCGGCACCCAGACCACCCCGTCGGGCAGGTCGTCGACCACGGCCGGGAAGACGGCCGAGCCGCCGAGCCGGACCGTGCCGCCGTCGGTGACGCCGACTGACGACCACGTCGCCGCGCTCGCGCGCGCCACGGCTGGCCGAGCGGTCGCGGAGTACTCGGCCTGTCCGTCCTGGCCTCGACCGTCGTCGATCAGCTGACGCCACGCCGACACCACGACGTGCCCGGCGGGCGGACGGGTCTCGGCGGTCGGCGCGGCCGACGGCCCACCGGCCCGGGTGCCGTCCCAGTGGCCGACCGAGTCGTGGTCGGCCAGGGCGTCGGCGGTCGTGCGGAACCCGATCGGTCGCTCCATCTCCTCGGCGATGCCGGCGAGAACGCGGGTGTCGGTGACGGAACCGGGCTCGTGCAGCGCGGTGTCGAACGGTCGGCGGCGACCCTCCCAGGTCACGAAGGTGCCGGACTTCTCGACCGGCGGGGCCACCGGGAGCACGACGTCGGCGAGCTCGGTGACCTCGCTGCGCCGGACCTCGAGACTGATGACCACCTGGGCCGCCGCGAGCGCCGCGCGGGCTCGCGCCGGGTCGGGCAGGTCGGCGACCTCGACGCCGCCGACCACGAGACCCAGCAGGGCGTGGTCGGCCGCGTCGTCGACGATGCTCACGACGTCGCGGCCGCGGATGCCGGGGATGACCGCCACGCCCCAGGCAGCGGCGAGGTCGGCTCGGGCCTCGGCCACGGCGACGGGTCGGGCGCCAGGGAGCAGGTTGGGCAGCAGTCCGGCCTCCACGGCGGCCCGGTCACCCGCGCGCCGCGGGACCCAGGCGAGCCGGGCGCCCTCGAGCGCGGCCAGGGCCGACAGCAGTCCGGGGACCAGAGCCGCGCGTTCGCCGACCAGGACGACGTCACCCGATCCGAGATCGAGTCCGGCGAGCGAGGCCACCTCCTGCCCGGGCACGGTGGGGACCAGGGTCGCGGCGAGCTTCTCGCTGCCGCGGCTGCGGTGGCTGGCGATCGTGACGACCTGGGGGCCGCCGGCCAGCACCGCCTTGCGGAGGCGCAGGAAGATCGTGGCGGCCTCGTCCTCGGGCTCGAGCGCCACGAGCACGACTCGACGGGCTCGGGCGAGCTCGGCGTAGCTGACTCCCAGCCCGGAGCCGGCCACCTGGGCCGCCAGGAAGTCGGCTTCCTCGGGTCCGACGGCGCGGGAGCGGAAGTCGACGTCGTTGGTGCCCAGCGCGACCCGCGCGAAGGCCGACCACCCGTGGGCGTCCTCGAGCGTCAGGCGGCCACCGGGCAGCACGCCGACCGATCCTCGCACCGACTCGAGGAGCCGACCCGCCACGGCGAGGGCGCCGGGCCACGACATCGGCTGCAGCTCACCGTGCTCGTCGCGGACCAGCGGGGTGCGCAGGCGGTCGTCCTGCCGCGTCGAGGTGAACGCGAAACGGTCCTTGTCGCTGATCCACTCCTCGTTGACCTCCGGATCGTCGCCGGCCAGGCGGCGCATGACCGCGCCACGTCGGTGGTCGACGCGGATGGCGGCACCGCAGGCGTCGTGCTCGGCGACCGAGGGCACCGAGACGAGGTCGAACGGGCGGGAACGGAACCGGTAGTCGGCGCTCGTGAGCGCCCCGACGGGGCAGATCTGGATCGTGTTGCCGGAGAAGTAGGAGTGGAACGGTGCGCCCTCGGCGCCGTCGGACGACGGTCCGATGCCCACCTGCTGCTGGGCGCCACGCTCGACCAGCGCGATGAACGGGTCACCAGCCACCTGGTCGGAGAAGCGCGTGCACCGCGCGCACAGCACGCAACGCTCACGGTCGAGCAGCACCTGGGCCGAGACCGGCACGGGCTTGGCGAAGGTGCGCTTCGTCTCGTGGAACCGGGACTCGCCCCGGCCGTGGGTCATGGCCTGGTTCTGCAGCGGGCACTCGCCGCCCTTGTCGCAGACGGGGCAGTCGAGCGGGTGGTTGACCAGCAGGAACTCCATGTTTCCGCGCTGCGCCGTCGCAGCGACCTCCGACGTGAGGTGCGTGCGCACGACCATGCCGGGCGCCGCCTCGATCGTGCACGAGGCCTGCGGCTTCGGGAAGCCTCGACCGTTGCCCGCGTCGGGGATGTCGACGAGGCACTGGCGGCACGCGCCGACGGGCTCGAGCAGCGGGTGGTCGCAGAAGCGCGGGATCTCGATGCCGACGACCTCGGCCGCGCGGATCACGAGGGTGCCCTTCGGGACGCTGACGCTGACGTCGTCGATCGTGAGCGTCACGAGCTCGACCGGCGCCTGGGTGTCCCCCGCTCCTGATGTGCTCTGGGCTTCGAGGGTCATGACGTCAGCTCCGCAGCGAAGAGGGTCGAGGCGATCGGCGGGAAGAGCTCGCTCGACGGGGTGTGCATCCCGGCCTCGAACTCGTCACGGAAGTGCTGGATCGCCGAGGTGATGGGGCTCGTGGCACCGTCGCCGAGCGCGCAGAACGAGCGACCCAGGATGTTGCCGCACAGCTCCTGCAGCAGCTCGATGTCGCCCGTGCGCCCCTCACCGGAGTCGAGCCGGCGCAGCACCTGCACGAGCCACCACGTGCCCTCGCGGCACGGCGTGCACTTGCCGCACGACTCGTGCTTGTAGAACTCGGTCCAGCGCAGGACGCAGCGCACGACCGAGGTGGTCTGGTCGAAGACCTGCAGGGCCTTGGTGCCAAGCATCGAGCCGGCGGCGCCGACGCCCTCGTAGTCGAGCGGCACGTCGAGGTGCTCGGCCGTGAGGATCGGCGTGGAGGACCCGCCCGGGGTCCAGAACTTCAGCTCCGCGTCGGTGCCGTCAGGCTTGGCCCGCATGCCGCCACCGAGCTCGAGCAGCTCGCGCAGCGTGATGCCGAGCGGCGCCTCGTACTGACCGGGACGCTTCACGTGCCCCGAGAGCGAGTAGAGCGTGAACCCCTTGCTCTTCTCGGTGCCCATGGAGCCGAACCACGAGATGCCGTGCTCGACGATGGCCGGCACCGACGCGATCGACTCGACGTTGTTGATGACCGTGGGCGAGGCGTACAGACCCGCGACCGCCGGGAACGGCGGGCGGAGGCGGGGCTGACCGCGGCGCCCCTCGAGCGAGTCGAGGAGCGCGGTCTCCTCGCCGCAGATGTAGGCGCCGGCCCCCGCGTGGACGACGACATCGAGGTTCATGCCCGAGCCGCCGATGTCGGTACCGAGGTGGCCGGCCGCGTAGGCCTCGCGCACGGCCGCCCGCAGGCGCCGCACGACGTGCAGCACCTCCCCGCGGACGTAGATGAACGCCTGCTCCGCCTGGATGGCCCGCGACGCGATGATGACGCCCTCCACGAGCGTGTGCGGGCTCGCCATCATGAGCGGGATGTCCTTGCAGGTGCCCGGCTCCGACTCGTCGGCGTTGACCACGAGGTACGTGGGGTTGGGGTTGTCCTTCGGGATGAACGACCACTTCATGCCCGTCGGGAAGCCGGCGCCACCGCGGCCCCGCAGGCCGGACTCCTTGACGAGCTCAATCAGGTCGGCCGGGGTCATCGTGAGGGCCTTGGCGAGCGCGCCGTAGCCGCCGCGGTCGGTGTAGGCGTCGAGCGTCCACGCGCGGTCGTCGGCCCAGCCGGCGCTCAGCACGGGTGTCAGCGTGTCGGTCATGTCGCGCCACCTTCCACGTCGGCCTCGGACTCCTCGGCGACGGTCTCCGACTCAGCACGCGAGGTGTCGGCCTCGGCTGCCGCCTCAGTCTTGCTCTCGTCGGGACTGGCGGCGCCGGCCTCGCTGCTGGGGGCCGCCCAGCCGCGCTCGTTCGCGATCTCGAGGCCGGCGAGCGAGGCGCCGCTGGCGGCCGGGCCCTCGTCGACGCGACCGTCCTCGAAGCCGGCGAGCACGCGCTCGGCCTCGCGCCACGACGTGATCGTGGCGCCTCGCGGGGAGGCCACGTCCTCGCCCGCCCGCAGCCGGTCGACCAGGTCGACCGCGCTGCTCGGGTCCTGGTCGTCGAAGAACTCCCAGTTGACCATCACGACCGGAGCGAAGTCGCAGGCCGCGTTGCACTCGACCCGCTCGAGCGTGACCTGGCCGTCGGCCGTGGTCTCGTCGTGCCCCACCCCGAGGTGCTCGGACACGCGCTCGAAGATCGCGTCGCCGCCCATCACGGCGCACAGCGTGTTGGTGCAGACGCCGACGTGGTGCGTGCCCATCGGGCGACGCTTGTACATCGTGTAGAACGTCGCGACGCCCGACACCTCGGCCGCGCTCAGGCCCAGCAGCTCGGCGCACAGCTCGATGCCCTCGGTCGACACGTGGCCCTCGACCGACTGCACGAGGTGCAGCATCGGCAGCAGCGCCGACCGCGCCTGCGGATACCGCCCCATCAACCCACGGAGCTCGTCAATCGTCTCCTCGTCAAACGGGCTCAACGGTCAACACCGCCCATGACGGGGTCGATGCTGGCGACGGCCACGATGACGTCGGAGATCATGCTGCCCTCGCTCATGATCGAGGTGCCCTGCAGGTTGACGAAGGACGGGTCGCGGAAGTGCACGCGGTACGGCCGGGTGCCGCCGTCGGAGACCGCATGGCACCCGATCTCGCCGCGGGGCGACTCGATCGCGGTGTAGACCTGTCCGGGCGGCACCCGGAACCCCTCCGTCACGAGCTTGAAGTGGTGGATCAGCGCCTCCATCGACTCGCCCATGATGTGGGCGATGTGCTCGGCGGAGTTGCCCTGGCCGTCGGACCCGACGGAGAGCTGCGAGGGCCAGGCGATCTTGCGGTCGGCCACCATGACCGGGTCGCCCGTGTTGGCCTCCAGGCGCGTGAGGCACTGCTCCACGATGCGCAGCGACTCCCACATCTCGTCGAGGCGCACCCGGAAGCGGCCGTAGGCATCGGGCTCGTCCCACGTGACCACGTCGAAGTCGTACGTGTCGTAGCCCCAGTAGGGCTGCGTGCGCCGCAGGTCCCAGTCGTAGCCGGTCGCGCGGAGCACCGGGCCGGTGAGCCCGAGCGCGAGGCAGCCGGAGAGCTCGAGGTGGCCCACGCCCTTGAGGCGACGCTTGAAGATCGGGTTGGCGTTGCAGAGGGCCGCGTACTCCGGGAGCCGCTTGCGCAGCATGGCCACCGTGTCCCGCACCCGCTGCACGCCGTCCTCGGGCAGGTCGAGCGCAACGCCGCCCGGGCGGAAGTAGGCGTGGTTCATGCGTAGGCCGGTGATCGCCTCGAAGCAGTCGAGGATCAGCTCACGGTCGCGGAAGCCGCACGTCATGACCGTCAGGGCGCCGATCTCCATGCCACCCGTGGCGATGCAGACCAGGTGCGAGCTGATGCGATTCAGCTCCAGCATCAGGACTCGGATGTCTTGGGCGCGCTGGGGGATCTGGTCCTCGATCTGGAGGAGCCGCTCGACCGCCGCGACGTAGGCCGCCTCGTTCGAGAACGGGGCCACGTAGTCCATGCGGGTGCAGAACGTCACGCCCTGCGTCCAGGTGCGGTACTCCATGTTCTTCTCGATGCCCGTGTGCAGGTACCCGATGCCGGCCCGGGCGTCGGTGACGGACTCGCCGTCGATCTCGAGGACGAGGCGGAGCACGCCGTGCGTCGACGGGTGCTGCGGGCCCATGTTGACGACGATGTGATCGCCGTCGGCCAGGGACGGGTCGATCGTGTCCCAGTCCTGACCGGTGACGGTGAAGACCGGGCCGTCGGCCGAGTCGGTCGTGCCCGCGTACGGGTCGTTCGTGGTGGTCATGCGTGGGCTCCTTCGCACTGACCGAGGTTGCGAGGCTCGCGCGCCGGAGCGCACTCGCACCTCGACCACCGGTGGTTGAGGTGCGCCCTTCGAGGCTCGCTCGTTCCTCGCTCGCACCTCAGGGAGCGGTGATGGATGCCGACTGCACTCATCAGGAGTACCTCCGACGCTCGTCCGGGGCCGGGATCGTGGCGCCCTTGTACTCGACCGGGATGCCGCCGAGCGGGTAGTCCTTGCGCTGCGGGTGCCCCGGCCAGTCGTCGGGCATGAGGATGCGGGTCAGGCCCGGGTGGCCGTCGAAGACGATGCCGAACATGTCCCACGCCTCGCGCTCGTGCCAGTCGGCCGTGGGGTAGACGCCCGTGATGCTCGGCAGGTGCGGATCGGCGTCGGCGACCGAGACCTCGACACGGATGCGGCGGCGAAAGCTCATCGAGGTCAGGTGGATCACGACGTGCAGCTCGCGGCCCACCTCGCCGGGGTAGTGCACCGCCGACAACGACGAGCACAGCTCGAAGCGCAGCGTGGGGTCGTCGCGCAGGTGACGGGCCGTCTCGACGAGCAGCTCGCGGCGGACGTGGAACGTGATCTCGCCTCGGTCGACGACGACCTTCTCGATCGCGCCGGCCACCCCGTCCTCGAGGTGCTCGGCGACCTCGTCGAACCAGCCGCCGAACGGTGCGGTGCTCGGCGGCGGCATGAGGACCGGTCGGGTCAGGCCGCCGAAGCCGCTCGTGTCGCCCGTGCCCGTGACGCCGAAGGCGCCCTCACGGACCCCGATGACCTCCAGCTGCTGGGCGTCGCTGGGGACGACGGCCGTCTCGGGCGTCGTCTGGTCGTCCTGACTCACCGCAGCAGGCCCTTCTGCGCCAGGGTCGGGGTGGCGGACAGCGCGACGGTCTCGAGCTCGGTGATCTCGTTCTCGCGGTTCACGCCGAGCTTGGTGTGCTGGATCTTGTCGTGCAGCTTGAGCACGGCGTCGATCAGCATCTCGGGTCGCGGCGGGCAGCCCGGCAGGTACATGTCGACCGGCACGACGTGGTCGACGCCCTGCACGATCGCGTAGTTGTTGAACATGCCGCCCGAGCTCGCGCACACGCCCATCGCGAGCACATACTTCGGCTCGGCCATCTGGTCGTAGATCTGTCGCAGGACGGGGGCCATCTTGTTGCTGACGCGTCCGGCCACGATCATCAGGTCGGCCTGGCGCGGGCTGGGACGGAAGACCTCCATGCCGAAGCGCGAGGAGTCGAACCGGGGCGCACCGAACGTCATCATCTCGATCGCGCAGCACGCGAGGCCGAACGTGGCCGGCCAGAACGAGGCCTTGCGCATGTAGCCCGCGAGGCCCTCGACGGTCGACAGCAGGACTCCGCTGGGAAGCTTCTCCTCAAGACCCATCAGGTCCACTCCATTCCACCGCGACGCCACTCGTAGGCGTAGACGATCGTGAGGTTGACGAGGAACAGCAGCACCGCGAGGACCGCGAACCACGTCAGCTGGTCGAAGGCGACCGCGAAGGGGTACAGGAAGACGATCTCGATGTCGAAGACGATGAACATCATCGCGGTGAAGAAGTACTTGACGCTGACCTTGCCGCCGCCGTCGGGCAGGGGACTGGGCGAGATGCCGGACTCGTACCGGTCGAGCTTCGCGCGGTTGTACCGACGCGGGCCGGTGAAGGGGGCGATCGCGATGCTGAAGACGGCAAAGCCCGCCGCAAGAGCGCCCAGCACCAGGACCGGGGTGTAGGCGTCCATCGCACCTCCCGCAGGGCATTCGGTCGGATGAATGACGGGCTGTGAACCGGGTCACATCCGCGTCGCGGCACACGCTACGCCCGCCTGAGAGCCTTGTGTAACTTAGGTCACACTAAGAAGATCGGAGGCGTGGTCCGCCCCGGCGCCTGCGAGAGGATGGACCCGTGCCCGCCGCTCGTCGCATCCTCGTCGCGGGCCGACCCGGCGCTGGGAAGTCGACGCTCGCCCGGCAGGTCGCCGCCGCAGCCGATGTGCCGTACACCGAGCTCGACGCGCTGCACCACGGTCCGGACTGGACGCCGCGGCCGCAGTTCGACGACGACGTGCTGGCGCTCGCCACGTCCGAGGCCTGGGTCACGGAGTGGCAGTACCCGCAGGCTCGTCCCGTGCTGGCGGCCCACGCGGACCTGCTGGTGTGGCTCGACCTGCCGGTGCGGGTCACGATGACGCGACTGACCCGGCGCACCGTGGGCCGGGTGCGGAACCGCACCGAGCTCTGGGCCGGCAACGTCGAGCCGCCCCTGCGCACGGTCTTCACCGAGCCGAACCACATCGTCCGCTGGGCCTGGCGCACGCGCCACGACTACCGCACGCTCGTGCCCGAGGCACGCGCCGCCCACCCCGACCTGGCCCTGGTCCACCTCAGGAGCCAGGCCGACACCGAGGCGTACCTCCAGGCGCTCCGCGCCCAAGCCCCCTAGGTACCGCTCGCGAGAGAGTTTGTTGGTGCCGACGAGAGACTTTGTTGGTGGCCAGGAGAGACTTTGTTGCGACTCAGCCGGGCTTGACCGAGTGGTGCAGCGCCACGATGCCGCCGGAGAGGTTGTGCCACTCGACCCGCCCCCAGCCCGCCTCGACGAACCGCAGCGCGAGGCCCTTCTGGTCGGGCCAGGCGCGGATCGACTCGGCGAGGTAGACGTACGAGTCGGGGTTCGACGACACCGCACGCGCCACCGGCGGCAGCGTCCGCATCAGGTAGTTGACGTAGAGGCCACGGAACGGTGCCCAGGTCGGCGTGCTGAACTCGCACACCACGACGCGCCCGCCGGGGCGGGTGACGCGCAGCAGCTCGCGCAGGCCCTCGACCGGGTCGTGGATGTTGCGCAGGCCGAACGAGATCGTGACGGCGTCGAAGGAGTCGTCGGCGAAGGGCAGGCGCATCCCGTCGCCAGCCGTGAACGGCAGGTCGGGAAACTGCTGCTTGCCCACGCGCAGCATGCCGAGCGAGAAGTCGCAGGGCACCACGAGCGCCCCGGCGGCCGCGAAGGGCTCGCTGGAGGTCCCGGTGCCGGCCGCGAGGTCGAGGATGCGCTCCCCCGGCTGCGGGTCGACGAGGTCGACGACGGCTCGGCGCCAGCGACGGTCCTGCCCGAGCGAGAGGACGTCGTTCGTGAGGTCGTAGCGATCCGCGACCTGGTCGAACATGCTCGCGACCGCGCGGGGGTCCTTGTCCAATCCGGCTCGACTCACCCGATCACTCTCCCACGGGTATCGTGGATCGTCGTGACCAACCCCGCCGGACCTGCCGCCTCGGACGCCCCCGTGCGTCTCCTGGTCCGCACCCGCGAGGTCGAGGTCGACGACCTGCTGGCCCTGGTCCCCTCGCACGACTTCCTCGCCTGGGTGCACGACGGCGACGGCCTCGTGGGGTGGGGACGCGCCGCCACGTACGACGTCACCGGCACCGACCGCTTCGCCGAGGCCTCCCGCTGGTGGGACACCGTGCGGCGCCAGGCCGTCGTGCGCGACGAGGTCGGCGCGCCCGGCTCGGGCCTCGTGGCGTTCGGCACGTTCGACTTCGCCGCCGACGGGGCCGGGCACCTCACCGTGCCCGAGGTCGTGGTGGGCCGGCGCGACGGACGCACCTGGGTCTCGACGATCGGCGCCGCCCTCACCCCGGTTCCCGACCTGCGACCCACCGACCGACCGGCGCCGCCCGGGCCGGTCACGTTCGACGACGGCGACGTCGAGGCGTGGACCGCCACCGTCGCCGCGGCCGTGCAGCGCATCGACGACGACGAGCTCGACAAGGTCGTGCTCGCGCGGGCCAGCCGAGCTCAGTTCGAGCACCCGCTGGACGTCCGGTGGCCGCTGGCCCGCCTCGCCCGCGACTACCCGGCCTGCTGGACGTTCCACGTCGACGGATTCTTCGGGTCGACGCCCGAGATGCTGGTGCGGCTCGACAGCGGCCTGGTGACCTCGCGCGTGCTCGCCGGCACGATCCGCCGCACCGGCGACGACGCGCACGACGCCGCCCTGGCGGGTTCGCTCGCCCGGTCGAGCAAGGACCTCGAGGAGCACGAGTACGCGGTGCGCTCGGTCGCCGACGCGCTGCACAGCCACTGCTCGGCGGTGCAGCGCTCGGAGTCGCCGTTCGTGCTGCACCTGCCCAACGTCATGCACCTCGCCACCGACGTCGCGGGCGTCGTGCCCGCCGGCACCTCGGTGCTGTCCGTGGTCGCCGACCTGCACCCGTCAGCCGCCGTCGGCGGTACCCCCACGGCCGACGCCATCGCGCTGATCGCGCAGATCGAGGGACTCGACCGCGGCCGCTACGCCGGTCCGGTCGGCTGGATCGACGGCAACGGCGACGGCGAGTGGGGCATCGGCCTGCGGTCGGCCGAGCTCGCGCCCGACGCCCGCTCGGCCCGGCTTTTCGCCGGCTGCGGCATCGTCGCCGGATCAGTTCCCGCCGACGAGCTCGCCGAGTCCGACGCCAAGCTCATCCCGGTCCGCGCCGCCCTCTCCCCCCGCGACTGAACGTTCCCCTCGCGAGGGGGCTTGGTGGTGCCGGCGAGAGCGTGGGCGCGTCGCGCCTCGAGGTCGTCCACCACGAAGCGCAACAAAGTCGCTCGTGACCACCAACAAAGTCGCTCCTGACCACCAACAAAGTCTCTCGCGAGCGGAACGTCAGGTGGGGGTGACGGGCGTGGGGAAGCGCGGGGCGAGGGTGTCGCCGGAGGACGTGCCGCGGAGGCGGCGGCCGATCCAGGGGCCGGCGTGCTCGCGGGCCCAGGCCACGTTGGCCGACCGGCGCTCGGCCGGTGACCGGGGCGGGGGCGGCGGCAGCACCGGCGGCTGGAGGTCGTGGTCGACGCCGAGCGCGTCGAGCACCGCGATCGCCATGCGCTCGTGGCCGGCCCGCGACATGTGCATGCGATCGATGTCCCAGTAGCGGTCGTCGCGGTACTCGCGCAGCCGCCAGAAGTCGACGAGGGTCGCCCCGTGCCGCTCGGCGACCTCCCGCACGAGCTCGTTGTAGATCGCGAACCGGCCCCGCAGGAACGCGAAGACCGGCGCCTCGCCCGGGTCGTAGGCCGTGAACATCACGACGTGCGCCCGCTCCGACAGCCGCGCCACCGCGGTGTCGTACTCCGCCACGAGGGCGTCGATGTCGATCCGCGGCCGCAGCACGTCGTTCGCACCGCCGTAGATCGAGACGAGGTCCGGCTCCAGCGCCAGCGCCGGGGCGACCTGCTCGGCCAGGATCGGCCGCAGCTTGCGACCTCGGATCGCCAAGTTCGCGTAGGTCAGTGCGGGATCGCGCTGCGCGAGGGCGGCGGCACATCGGTCGGCCCATCCGTGAACCCCGTTGGGTCGGCCGGGATCGGCGTCGCCGACGCCTTCGGTGAAGGAGTCTCCGAGGGCGACGTAACGGCGGAATCGCATGCCTGAAGGCTAGACGGCGACGTCGCACCCACGACCGGGGCACCGGACAGCACCGGCGGCGTCAGTGCCGGGTAGCGCGGCGCGAGGCCGTCGCCCAGCGAGCGCCCCCGCACACGGCGCAGGACCCACGGGACGGCGTGGCGCGCGAGCCACGCCAGGCGGTGACGGCGTCCGCGTGAGGCGGCGCGCAGCTCCGGCTCGACCGACGCGGTGGGCGCGAGTCCGATCGCCGCGCAGACCGCGCCGGCCACGACCGCGTGGCCGGATGCAGCCAGGTGGAGGCGGTCGTCGCCCCACAACCGGCGATCGCCCAGGTCGAGCACGTCCCAGAGGTCGACGACGGTGGCGTCGTGGCGGCGCGCGATGCGACGCACGAGCTCGTTGTAGATCGCGATGCGCCCACGGAACGGACGGAAGACCCACACGGGCTCGGGATCGCTGATCGTGAACAGCAGCACGCGGGCCCCGGTGGCGCGGACCGCGACCACGACGTCCTCGTAGGCCGCCATGAGCTCGTCCATGCGCACGCGTAGGCGCATCAGGTCGTTGACCCCGGCGAACAGGGCCACCAGGTCCGGGCGCAGCGCGAGCGCCGGACCGAGCTGCTCCGCCACGACCTGCTCGAGCCGCTTGCCGCGGATCGCGAGGTTGGCGTACTGCACGCCCGGCGTCGCGACCGACATCTGCTCGGCGACCCGGTCGGCCCAGCCGCGCACCCCGTTCGGGCGCTGCGGATCGGGGTCGCCCATCCCCTCGGTGAAGGAGTCGCCGAGGGCGACAAACCGCCGGTGGATGATCCGCCTCGTCACCCCTGCAGGCTACGGGGACCACGGCGGCCACCGGTCAGGCGGCCGGTGAACGACACGTGACCCGCCGGGCAACTCTCGCCCGGCGGGTCACGTGGGGTGCTGCTGACGGAGTCAGAGCTGGGTCAGCGCAGGGTCTTGCGGCCGCCGTACAGCAGGTTGATCAGCAGGGCGGCGTTCTTGTCGGTCGACTCGTCGCGCTGCATCGACGTGAGGTTGAGCAGCGGCTTGAAGCGCTGACGCGTGATCGCCTTGGCGTACGTGAACTCGCGCAGGCCATCGGGGCCGTGGATCCGGCCGAAGCCGGACTGGCCGACACCACCGAACGGCAGGGACGGGACCCCGGCGAACATCGCCACGGCGTTGATCGAGGTCATGCCCGACCGGACCCGCTCGGCGATCGAGACCGCGCGCCGCTTGCCGTAGACCGAGCCGGCGAGCCCGTACTCCGTGGCGTTGGTGAGCTGCACGGCCTCGTCCATGTCGTCGACCGGGTTGACGACGAGCGTCGGGCCGAAGGTCTCCTCCGTGACGGCCTGGGAGTCCTCCGGGACGTGGGTGATGATCGTGGGCTGCACGAAGCGCTCGCCGACCGCGTCGGAGCCACCCAGCACGACCCGGCCACCCTTGGCGATCGCGTCGTCGATGTGACGCTGGATGATCGGCAGCTGCGACGGCATCGTGATGGGGCCGATCAGCGAGTCGGGGGCGGCGTGTGCCGTGACCGCGCGGGCCTGCTCGAGCAGCTCGGCCATGAACGGCTCGAAGATCGCGCGGTGCACGTAGACCCGCTCGGCGCCGATGCACGTCTGACCGGCGTTGGACATGCTCGACCAGAGCGCACCCTCGGCGGCGGCGGCGATGTCGGCGTCCTCGTCGACGATGACGGAGTCCTTCCCGCCGGCCTCGATCACGACGGGCACGAGGTTCTCGGCGCACGCGGCCATGACGCGCTTGCCGGTGTTGGCCGAGCCCGTGAACGCGACCTTGTCGACGCCGGCGCGGCACAGCGCCGCACCTGTCTCGCCGTAGCCCGTGACGAGCTGCAGGACCGGGCGTCCGCCGACGACCTCGGTGAAGGTGTCGACGAGCCAGCGGCCCACGCCGGGCGTGTACTCACTGGGCTTGAAGACGACGCCGTTGCCCGCCGCGAGCGCGTAGGTGATCGAGCCGAGCGGCGTGAAGACCGGGTAGTTCCAGGGGCCGATCACGCCGACGACGCCGAGCGGGTTGTACCGCACCGACGACGCGTGGTTGATCGCGAAGACGCCCGACGACACCGACGAGGCGCCCAGGACCTTCTTGGCGTTCTTGGCCGCCCAGTTGACGTGGTCGATCGCGAGCCCGATCTCGAGCTGCGCGTCGCCGTGGGGCTTGCCCGTCTCGAGGTGCACGAGGTGCGAGAGCTGCGCGAGCCGGCGCGTGATGACACTGCGCCACTGCAGCAGGAACTCCTTGCGACCCTCGAAGCCGATGTCGCGCCACCAGATCGCGGCGAGGCGGGCCTTCTCGACGGCGGCCTCGACCTCCTCGGCGCTGTGGATCGCGTGCTCGCCGACGACGTCACCCGTGCGGGGGTCGAGCGACTCGAACGTGGGGCCCTCGCGGACCGGGAGGGACGACACGGGCGGCTCGCCGGCGCCGAACAGCGGACCGGACATCTCGGGGCCGGTAGGACTAACGCTCATGCAGACTCCTTGATGAGGTCGGCGGCCTTCTCGCCGATCATGATGGTGGGGGCGTTGGTGTTGCCGCGCGGGACGCGGGGCATGACGGAGGCGTCGGCGACGCGCAGGCCATCGACGCCCATGACCCGCAGGTCGGCGTCGACGACCTTGCCCAGCGAGCAGGTGCCCACCGGGTGGTACACGGTCTGGCCCAGGCGGGAGACCGTGGCGACGATCTCGTCGTCGGTGGGGTTCCAGCTGCTGGGCGTCCAGGGGCGGTCGACGTAGCGGGTCAAGGCCCCGGTGGAGGCGACCTCGAAGGCCTTGCGCATGCCCACGATGATGCGGTCCATGTCCGACGGCTCCGAGTAGTACGCGGGGTCGATCTCGGGGTGCCAGGTCGGATCGGCCGAGCGGAGCGTGATCTGGCCGACGCTCTCGACCCGCACGAGGGTGGGCGCGATGACCAGGCCGCGCTTGGTGACCTCGTGCAGGCCGTTGTCCCAGAAGCCCGTGGGCAGGACGTGCAGCTGCAGGTCGGGCGCCGGCTGGTCCTCGCTGGACTTGAAGAACGCCCCCGACTCGGCGACGTTCGAGCTCAGCGGACCGCGCCCCAGCTTCTGCGCCTTCAGGAGGTTCAGCAGGTTCAGGTTCTCGGACAGGTCGGACGTGTTCTTGGTGTCGAACAGCACCGCCGTGATCGGGTGGTCCTGCAGGTTGCGGCCCACCTCCGGGGAGTCGACCGCGACGTCGATCCCGTGCTCGCGCAGCTGCGCGCCCGGACCGATGCCCGAGAGCATCAGCAGCTGCGGGCTGTTGACGGCGCCGCCGGAGAGGACGATCTCGGCCTCGGCCCTGACCGTCTCGGTGACCCCGTGGCGCCGGTAGGTGACACCGGTGGCGCGCGTGCCGTCGAGCTCGATCTTGGTGACGAACGCCTCGGTGCGCACCGTCAGGTTCGGACGGTCCATCGCGGGCCGGATGAAGGCGTCGGCGACCGACCAGCGGCGGCCCTTGCGACACGTGACCTGGTAGAGCCCGGCACCCTCCTGCTCGGCGCCGTTGAAGTCGTCGGTGGGCTTGAAGCCGGAGGCGACCGCGGAGTCGACGAAGGCGTGCGTGAGCTCGTGGTTGTAGCGACGGTCCTCGACCCACAGCGGGCCGTCGGACCCGTGGTACTCGCCGCCGAGACGCTGATTGCCCTCGGAGCGCTTGAAGTAGGGCAGGACGTCGTCGTAGCCCCAGCCCTCTGCACCGTAGGCGTCACGCCACTCGTCGTAGTCGGCCCGGTTGCCGCGGATGTAGATCATGGCGTTCATCGACGTGCAGCCGCCGAGCGCCTTCATGCGCGGCCAGTCGGAGCGGCGTCCGGACAGCATCTTCTGCGGCGTGGTGCGGTACGCCCAGTCCCACTTGGTGCGGAACAGCGTCGAGAACCCGGCCGGCAGATGGATCATGTCGTCGTCGTCCATCGGCCCTGCCTCGAGCAGCAGCACGTTGACCTGGGGGTCCTCGCTCAGCCGGGCGGCGATGACGCCGCCCGCGCTTCCGGACCCGATGATGACGTAGTCGAAGACCTCAGCGTTGTGACCCACGCCACCACCGTACTCCCGGTCGGTTGACCGTGCCAGTGGCACTGTCAGAATGCGGCCCGGACCGCTGCCGCGACCGCCACGGAGTCGGCCCGGCGGGTCGTGCGGTCGAGCGGCACCTCGACCACGGATAGCCCCTCGGGTGCGGTCGCCAGCACCGCAGCGAGGTCGTCGACGTCGACCAGCCGGTGGCCCGCTCCGTACGCCCGGCAGAGGGCTGCGAGGTCGGCGCCCGTCGGGGTGCCGTAGATCCGCTCGAACGCGTCGGCGTACGTCGGAGCACCCTGCTCCAGCAGCGAGAAGATCGCTCCCCCGTCGTCCGACGCCACCACGACGCGCAGGTCGGGCCGAGGCTCTCGGGGGCCGATCAGGAGCCCGTTCGCGCCGTGGAGGAACGTGAGGTCGCCCATCACGACGGTGGTGGGTCGGCCCGTCGCGAGCGCGACACCGACGGCGGTGGAGACCGTGCCGTCGATCCCGGCGAGTCCGCGGTTGGCCACCACGACGTCCGGCCCCGGGCCGGGAGTCACCAAATCGAGGTCGCGGACGACGCTCGAGGAGCCGACGACCAGCACACCCCCCGCAGTCGCGCGCCACACCGCCTCGGCGAGCCGGTGCGCGGGCGGGGCCACCGCGTCGATCGCGGTGCGGGCGAGCTGGTCCGCCTCGCGCCACGCGTCGAACCAGTCGGTGTCGTCGGGCTCGTCGACGTCGATCCACGAGGCGAACCGGACGTTCGACCCCGCCGGACCGGGGAACGTGGAAGGACCCCCGACGTGGACCACGTCGAGATCGGCGCGCATCAGCAGGGCCGTCACGGACCGCGACAGCGTGGGGTGCCCGCAGGAGACGACCCGCTCGATCCGTGCGGTGAGCGGGTGCGAGGCCAGGAGCAGGTGGTACGCACCGAGGGCCCGGTCGTCACGCGCGCCCGAGCTCGGCTCCGCCAGGAGCGGCCATCCCCCGGCCTCGGCGATCTCGCGCGCTGTCGGGCCGGCACCGTCACCGGCGACGACGACGGTCCGCGGACCGGCGGTGAGGCGCTCCCCCGGTGCGGGCATGGGGTGCGGCGGAGCGAGCCGCTCCACACGGAAGTCCCACGCCACCTGCTCGACCAGGGGCTCGTCGAGCTCGAGGTTGAGGTGCACGGGTCCGCCGATCGGTGCGAGGTCGGCGACGGCCGAGACGAAGCGCACGCGCGGGAAGATCGCGCGCTGGTCGGTGGTCTGGCTCGCCCCGGTGCCCCGCATGCGCGCCGGCCGATCGGCCGTGACCGCGACGACCCGGGCGCCGGTGTGCCACGCCTCGAGCATCGCGGGATGCAGGTTGGCGACCGCGGTGCCCGACGTCGTGACGACCGGCACCGGCTGCCGCAGACTCTTCGACAGGCCCAGCGCGAGGAAGCCGGCCTCGCGCTCGTCGACCCTGACGTGCAGGCGGAGGAGCCCTTGCGAGTCGGCCGCGTGCAGGGCCAACGCCAGCGGCCCGGACCGCGAGCCGGGCGCCAGGACCGCCTCGCTGGCACCCAGGGCCAGGAGTCGCTCGACGAGGTGGCGGGCCGTCTCCACGGCGGTGGGGCGCGGGGTCACGCCGGACCGCCCGCGAGCGCCTCGACCCGCGCGAGCCGGTCGAGCCACCACGCCGTGCGCTCCTCGTCGGCGCGGACCCCCTCGAGGAGCTCGGGGTCGATCGGGGGACGACGCATCGCCAGCATCCCGTCGACCGGCGCCAGGACGTCGGCGACCACGTCGGCCTCGAGCAGCGCCTGGGTGCCGAGACCGCACGCGTACGGCAGCTCCGGCAGCGCCGCGGCGAGGGCGAGTCCGGCGGCGAGCCCCACGGAGGAGTCGACGGCGCTGGAGACCACGATCGGCAGTCCGATCTGCTCCGCGATCGTCAGGCAGGCGCGGACACCGCCCAGCGGGGCCACCTTCAGCACCGCGATGTCGGCGGCCTCGAGCTCGGCGACGCGGTACGGGTCGTCCGCCTTGCGGATCGACTCGTCGGCCGCGACCAGCACCCCCGTCTCGCGCCGGACGCGCGCGAGGTCCTCGACCCGCATGCAGGGCTGCTCGACGTACTCGAGCCCGACCTCGTCGTCGAGCGCCAGCACGGCGACGAACGCCTCGGTCGCACCCCAGCCGCCGTTCGCGTCGACGCGGATGCGCCCGTCCGGGCCCAGTGCCTCGCGCACCGCGGCCACCCGGGCGAGGTCGTCGGCGAGGTCCTGACCCTGCTCGGCGACCTTGACCTTCGCCGTGCGACATCCTGACGCCCGCACGATCTCGGCGGCGCGCTCCGGCGTGACGGCCGGCACGATGCAGTTGACCGGAACGTGGTCGCGCACCGGATCGGGCCACCCGAGCCGGGCTGCCTCGTGCGCCGCGGACCACCACGGGACGGCCTCCGCGTCGTCGTACTCGAGGAAGGGCGCGAACTCGCCCCAGCCCGACGGCCCCTCGAGCAGGACACCCTCGCGGTGCGTGATGCCGCGGAACCGGTCACGCAGCGGCAGCGAGAACACGATCGGCGTCACACGGGGGTCCACACTCAGGGAGCCTAGTCACCCGAGCGACCGTAGGCTCGAGACATGGCCACCATCGCAATTGTCGGAGGGGCGGGCCAGATCGCTCGCCTCCTCCATCCCAAGCTCATCCATGCCGGGCACAAGCCCCGCGCCCTCGTCCGTCGCCAGGAGCAGGCTGACGAGCTCGAGCAGGCCGGCGTCGAGGCCCGCCTGTTCGACATCGAGAAGGACGACGACGAGGCGTTCCGCGCCGCGCTCGAGGGCGCCGACGCCGTCGTCTTCGCCGCTGGAGGCGGACCCGACGGGGACGCCGCCCGCAAGCGAACCGTCGACCTCGAGGGGTCCATCCGGTCCGCGCAGGCGGCCGAGACGCTGGGCATCGCCCGCTTCGTGCAGGTCTCGGCGATCGGTGTCGACGAGCCGCTCGGCGACGACGTCGAGCCCGTCTGGCGCGTCTACGTCGAGGCGAAGCGTGATGCCGACGCCCACCTGCGGGAGTCGTCGCTGTCCTGGACGATCCTGCGTCCGGGTGGTCTCACCGACGATCCCGGCACCGGGCAGATCACGCTCGGCGTCGACGTAGCGAGGGGCGAGATCAGCCGCGAGGACGTCGCCTCCGCGATCGCCGCGGTCGTCGACGACGGCCGTTCGGTCCGCCAGCAGTGGGACGTCGTGGGCGGCACCACCCCCGTGCTCGAGGCCGTCACCCAGGCGACCGCCGGCCATCACTGACAGGGACCCGCTCCCCCGAGACGTCTGCACCCCGGCCGGGGTGCAGACGTCTCGTGCGTGATCGGCCCTCCGCTCAGTCGGCGACGAGCCCCTCAGCCGGAGCGATGCGACCCGCTCGTCGCGCCGGCAGGACGCAGGCCAGGAGCCCGGCCACCGCAGCGGCCAGGACGACGAGGGACAGCTGGCCGAACGGCACCACCATCGTGGCGTCGGGCACCGCGACGTCGATCACGGTCCTGACACCGGCCCACGCGTACCCGATACCGAGCACCGTGCCGAGCAGGCCGGCCGCCGCGGCCAGCAGCAGGCCCTCCACCCCCAGCGACCGCCTCAGCTGACCGCGGGTCAGCCCCAGCGCGCGAATCAGGGCGTTCTCACGGCCACGCTCCAGGACCGACAGACCGAGCGTGTTGCCGATGCCGGCGAGCGCGATCAGGACCGCGATGCCGAGCAGGCCGACGACCGCACCCACCAGGACGTCGAGCTGCAGGTCGACCCTGGCTCTCCGGTCGAGCTGGTTGGTCAGCTCGAGGCCGCTCTCGCGAGCGATCAGACCGAGGCTCCCGCCGAGCTCGTCGCCGTCCGCGCCCACCTCGGCCCGGGCCCACACCGCCTGCAGCTCGGGCTCGGGCGTGAGCCGCTGGAGGGTGGCAGGCGAGACGACGTACGCGCCACCGAACCGCGCCGGCACGACGCGGGTCGCGACCTCGACGACTCCCGCAGGACCGGTCAGCGTCAGCCGCTCCGGAATCCCGACGTCGCCCAGGCCAGCGGCGTCGTACGGCACCAGCACCTCCTCGCGACCGACGTCCAGCGCCGCGCCGCCGTCCCGCGTGGCTGCAGCGGCCGAGTCGCCGGGCGCCAGCACCACCACCTCCCCGAGATCACCCACGGTCGCGGTCGTCCCCGGCACCCCGACCGCGCGTTCGACGCCCTGCGTGCTCTCGACCTTCGCGAGCACCTCGTCGGACGCGGCCCTCGCGGACGAGAGCGCCAGGTCGATCGGGTACTCCTGGTCCATCTGGGCCTGCATCGCGCCGCGTCCCGTCGCCATGACGGTCAGCACGGTCGCCGTGAGCGTGACGCCGACGAGCAACGACGCGGTGGTCGCCGCCGTGCGGCGCGGGTTGCGGACCGCGTTGTCGACCGCGAGGCGGGCCGGCGCCCCAGCCCGACCGAGCAACCGGCCGATGAGCCGGATCACGGCCGGCATCACGACGGGGCCGAGCACCAGCACCCCGACGAACGTCGCGAAGCACCCGAGGATCGCCAGTGCGAGGTGCATCGTCGCGACCCCGAGGCCGAGCGGCACGGCTCCGACGGCGGCGACGGCCGTGCCGAGCACGATGCGCCGGCGTCCGACCGCGCTGCGCGCGTGCGTCGGCTCCTCCGGACGCAGGGCGGCCAACGGGCTGATGCGCACGACCGACCGGGTCGGCCACCAGGAGGCCACGACCGTGACCAGCACGCCGCCGACGAAGGCCGCGACCCACCAGCCGGGCGACCACGAGACCGCACCGATGCGCTCGGGCCCCGCGACGGCTCGGACGGCCGCCGTGATCCCGAGGCCGCCGAGAACGCCGGCCACAAGGCCGAGGGTCGAGGCGAGCAGGCCGATCACCAGCGCCTCCACGCGCACGGCGCGCAGGAGCTGCTTGCGGCGCGCGCCCACGGCGCGGAGCAGCGCGAGGTCACGCGCGCGCTGGGCGAACAGGATCGTGAAGGTGTTGGCCACGACCAGGACCGCCACGAACGCTGCCACCGCCGCGAACACGAGCACCAGGTACGAGACGACGTCGATGCCGTTGTTGACCTGGGTCCGGCGCTCGTCGACGAAGTCCGCCGTCGGGCGGACCGAGGTCCCCACCGCACCCGCCAGGTCGGCGGTCAAGGAGTCGACGTCGGCGCCCGACCCTCCCGCGGCGGCCAGGACGACGTCCGGCTGCGCCCCGGGCAGCGCCCGGAGCGCGTCCCACGGGACATAGATCGTCGACGACAGGTACGACGTCGGGGCCGCGAGACCCACGACGGTCATCTCGAGCACGTCGGACCCGGACCCGATCGTCAGGGTGTCACCGACCTCGATGCCCCGCGAGGCGGCCGCACGCTCGTCGACCAACGCCTCGTCGTCATCGGTCGGCGCGCGACCCGCCGCGACCTCCTGCCAGCGGAACGCCTCGTCGGTCGAGACCGTGCCGACCGAGGTCTCGGCGTCGAGCTGGCGCCCGTCCTCGGACGTGAGCTGCTCCCACGCCCGACCGATCGTGGCGGTCGAGCCGCCCGCGTCGCGGACCGCCTCGACCGCCCGCGCCTCGTCGTCGAGCGAGGTCCCGTAGGACTCGCCGACCACGAGGTCCGCTCCTGCATAGGGCGCGCCGACACCGGCGTTGAGCCCCGACCGTGCGGCCGACGACAGGGCGTCGGTCGCGACGACGAAGGCGACCGCCAGTCCGACCGCCAGCAGTGCGGCGACGTAGCGCCGCGTGTGGACCCGGAGGGAGGCGAGCAGCACGGTCCTCATCGCGCACCTCCGACGGGCGCACCGAGCGCCGAGCCGTGCAGGGCCTGCACGACGGTCTCGGCGTCCGGCGAGATCAGGTGCTCGCGCACGCGACCGTCGGCCAGCACCACGACGTCATCGGCATGGGCCGCGGCCTCGAGCTCGTGGGTCACCATCACGACGGTCTGCCCCAGCTCGTGCACCCCGCGGCGCAGCAGGCCGAGGACCTCGGCCGAGGTCTCGCTGTCGAGGTTGCCGGTCGGCTCGTCGGCGAACACCAGGTCGGGCTCGCTCACCAGTGCCCGGGCGATCGCGACGCGCTGCTGCTGACCGCCGGAGAGCTCACCGGGCCGGTGGTCGAGGCGATCGCCGAGGTCGAGCACCCGGGCGACGTGGTCGAGCCGCGCCCGCACGTCACGGTCGACACGATGCCCACCGAGCTCGAGCGGAAGCAGCACGTTCTGGCGGGCGGTGAGCATCGGCAGCAGGTTGAAGGCCTGGAACACGAAGCCGAGGTGATCGCGCCGGAAGCGCGTCAGGTCGTCGTCGCCGAGACCCGTGATCGTGGTGCCGGCGATCGTGACCGTGCCGGCGCTCGGCTGGTCGAGGCCCGCGAGGCAGTGCATCAAGGTCGACTTCCCGGACCCCGAGCGACCCATGATCGCGGTGAACCGCCCCCGTGGCAGGTCGAGGTCGACCTCGCGCAGGGCATGGACCGCGGTCGGGCCGGACCCGTAGGTGCGCGACAGTCCGCGGGCCGCGGCGGCAGTGTCCGGGTCCGGCGACGGGGCGGGCGGGGACGGGTGGGTCGAGGTCGTCTGGTTCATGTCGACAACGCTAGGAAGATCACGCCCCGCGATCGTCTGCCCGCAGGACGGTCTCGGCCGGTCGCGGGTCCACCCCTGGTCGTACCCACGACCTCGGGGATCAGCGGCCCGTCAGACCCACGTCGTACGCCAGCACCACGAGCTGCACCCGGTCGCGCGACCCGGTCTTGGCCAGGAGCCGGCTCACGTGGGTCTTGACCGTGGCCTCGGCCACGACGAGGTCGGCCGCGATCTCGGTGTTCGAGCGCCCCGCGGCCACGAGCTGCAGGACCTCGCGCTCGCGCTCGGTCAGGGCCGCGAGACGTGCGTGCGTCTCCGCCGGGACGGCAGGTCCGGCGGACGACGAACCGCCCTCCGGTGCACCTCGCACGAAGTGCTCCAGCAGGCGACGCGTCGTCGACGGCGCCACCACGGCATCGCCCGCGTGCACCGAGCGGATCGAGCCGAGGAGCTCCGGCGGCGCGGCATCCTTGAGCAGGAACGCCGACGCCCCTGCCCGCAGCGCCGCGAACGCGTACTCGTCGAGGTCGAACGTCGTCAGCACGATGACCCGGGGGGCGGTCTCGGCCTCGGCAGTCCGGTCCAGCAGCGCACGGGTGGCCTCGACGCCGTCGAGTCGGGGCATGCGGACGTCCATCAGCACGACGTCGGCCGTCGTGACGGCGAGCCGCTCGAGCGCCTCGCCGCCGTCGCCGGCCTCCCCCACCACGACCATGTCGGCCTGGCTCTCCACGAGCATGCGGAACCCGGCGCGGACCATCTGCTGGTCGTCGACGACGAAGACCCGGATCGGGCCCGTGGTCGGGATCACGGAGCGGGGTGGGGACGTCATCGCGTCCACCGTGCCCGCACGACCCAGCCGCCGTCCACCCCGGGGCCGGCCGTGAGCTCACCGCCGTGCACGGCGACCCGCTCCCCCATCCCGAGGAGCCCGAGCCCGCGCTCGTCGCCGCCGGGGGCGAGGGGCCGCCCGCCGCTGCCCGTGTCGGAGACGGTGACGTCGACCTCGTGGCCGACGTGCACCGAGATCGCGACCGATGCGTCGGGACCGGCGTGCTTGCGGACGTTGGTGAGCGACTCCTGCACGATCCGGTACACCGTGAGCCCGTCCCCCTCGGAAAGCTCGAGGTGCTCCGCGGGGAGCCGGGCGGTCACGCGCGTGCCGGACCCGCGCGCGAGGTCGATCAGGTCGTCCAGCTGCGGGAGGCCGGGCTGCGGCGCGCGTTCGGCCTGCTCGCCGGTGCGGAGGAGGCCGAGCAACCGTCGCATGTCGGCCAGGGAGGCGCGGCCGGTCGCTGCCACGGTCTCCAGCGTGCGCACCGCGACGTCGGGATCCTGGGCGGCGGCGTACCGGGCGCCGTCGGCCTGCACGACGATGACCGAGAGGCCGTGGGCCACGACGTCGTGCATCTCCCGGGCGATACGGGCCCGCTCGTCGCCGGCCGCCAGCAGGACACGCTGCTCCGCCTCCACGACCCTCCGCTCGCCCTGCTCGAGGATCGCCGCGACGTACGACTCGCGCACCCGGCTCAGCGTGCCGAGGGCCCAGGCCACGACGACGATCGCGCCCACCGTGAACGCGTACGGGACGTAGTCGGCCCAGACCCGCTCGACGTACGGCGGTCGATACCCCTCGACCCACACGACCGAGGCGACGACGGCGCCGGCGAGGCCCACCCCCAGGCCGATCGCGCCCGCGAGCGGACCACGGTGACGGGCCAGGTTGTAGAGCGCCACGGGATAGGCGAGCTGACTGACGATGGGGATGTCGACCACGAGGGCCTGCACCGCACTCGCGCCGGCGACCACCGCGTAGACCATGCCGGCATGGCTCCTGCGCCAGATGAGCGGCACGGTCTGGGCGAGGCCGAGCAGGAGCCACCACCGGTCGCCGGACTGGACGCCCACGAGCACGACCACCAGGGCGAGGACGCCCACCGGTGCGACATCGAGCAGTCGGCGCAGCCGGGGTCCCGGTCGCCACGGCGCCCGCACCCCCGTCTCGCGCTCCGCCTGCGCCCGCGTCCCTTCCAGCACGTCCTCGACCCTAGGCGAGCCGCACACCCCCGTCGTCCACCCGCAGGATGACGTCCCGCTCGCGAGAGAGTTTGTTGGTGGTCACGAGCGACTTTGTTGGTGGTCAGGAGAGATTTTGTTGGTCCGCGGCAGCAACAAAGTCTCTCCTGTGCACACACAAAGTCTCTCGCGAGCGGCACTCAGGAGAAGAGGGCGCGAGCGGCCAGGCGGTCGGGCTTGCCGTTCGGGAGCAGCGGGATCGCGTCGACCAGGGCGATGGCGCGCGGTCCCCAGGTGCGGGGGTGGCCCGCCTCCTCGACGGCATCGCGGAGGCGCTCGGCCGACAGGCCCTCGAGGCACACCGCGTTGGCGGGCACCACGAGCGCGACGACGCGCTGCCCCCACTCCGGGTCGTCGACCCCCACCGCTAGCGCGTCGGCGACGCCCGCGGCGTCCTGCAGGGCCGCCGTGACCGCGGGCAGCGGCACGTTGACACCGCCGCTCAGCACGACGTCGTCGAGGCGGCCCACGACCCGCAGCTCACCGTTCGTGATCTCGCCCCGGTCGTTCGTCGCGAACCACTCGTCCGTACGGGGCGCGTCGACGTAGCCGTCGAACAGGACGTCTCCCGCCACCATGACCTGGCCGTCGTCGATCCGCAGCCGCACGCCGTCAAGCGCGAACCCGTCGTAGACGCACCCGCCACAGGTCTCCGACATGCCGTAGGTGCGCACGACGCTGATCCCGGCGTCCTGCGCCCGTTCGACGAGCGACGCCCGGACCGGACCGCCACCGACGAGCACTGCGTCCAAGGCGGCCCACGGCCCGGCCCGACCCGCCTCGAGCAGCCGGTGCAGCTGGGTGGGCACGAGCGAGGCATACCGGCGCTCCGCCGTGTACGAGTCCAGGGACGTGACGGGATCGATGCCGGTCAGCAGCGACCGCACCACGACCTGCAGTCCCGCGACCCCGGTCGGGGGCACCGCCAGCAGCCACTGCCCCGGACCCCCGAGACGGGCGTGCGTCGCGGCAGCCGACGCGCGCACGGCATGCGGTGACAGCACGACGTCCTTCGGTCGTCCCGTGCTGCCGCTGGTGCGGATCCAGAGGGGCTCCTCGCCCTCGATCCAGGTGCGCAGCAGCGGGACGAGCTCGTCAGCCGTTCCCGACACCGGACGGAGCGACGCCGTCATCGGTTCAGGCCCCGTCCCACGGGTCGGGGGCGTCCTCCTCGGCCGCACGTCGCTTCGCGTCGGCGCGGGCCTTGTCGCGCTGGGTGATCTGATAGGCCAGCGCACCGGCCACGACGACGACAGCGACCAGGCCGCCGTACCGCACCCAGCCGTCCTCGAGCGACAGCGTGCCCCAGCCCAGCAGCACACCGATGACGAGCAGGCCCCACGGGAATGGACGGTCCACCCCTCCACCGTACCGATCAGGGGGCTGGCAGACTCATCGTCCATGACCGCCGGCCCCACGCCCCCCACGTCGCAGACGCCGCACGGCCTCGCCCTGTGGCTCGCGGGCGCGCGGCCCCGCACCCTGCCCGCCGCCGTCGCCCCGGTCGCGGCCGGCACCGGTGCGGCCGTGCTGGCCGACGGCTTCGTCTGGTGGAAGGCCCTGCTCGCGCTCGGCGTCTCGCTGGCGCTCCAGGTCGGCGTCAACTACGCCAACGACTACTCCGACGGCGTGCGCGGCACCGACGACGACCGCGTGGGTCCCCTGCGGCTCGTCGGCTCCGGACTCGTCCCGGCTGCTCGGGTCAAGGCGGCGGCGCTCGGGTTCCTGGCCCTCGGCGGCGTCCTCGGGCTCGTCCTGGCCGCGACCACGACCTGGTGGCTGCTGCTCGTCGGCGCCGCGGCCCTCGGCGCCGCGTGGACCTACACGGGGGGCCCGTCGCCCTACGGCTACCGTGCGCTCGGCGAGGTCAGCGTGTTCCTGTTCTTCGGCCTCGTCGCGGTCGTCGGCACGACCTTCGTGCAGGTCGAGGAGGTCACGTGGGCCAGCGTGCTGGCCGGCGTCGGAGTCGGGGCGCTGGCGTGCGCGATCCTCGTGGCCAACAACCTGCGCGACATCGCCACCGACACGGTCGCGGGCAAGCGGACCCTGGCGGTCCTGCTGGGCGACCGGCGCACCCGCGGGTTCTACGTCGCGCTCGTGCTCGTGGCCGTGGCCACGGCCGTCGGTCTCGCCGTGACCGAGACCCCCTGGGCGCTGCTGGCGCTGCTGTTCGCCCCCCTGGCCGTGCGCGGGGTGCGCGTCGTGACCTCGGGCGCCACGGGTCCGGCGCTGATCCCCGTGCTCCAGTCGACGGGCGTGGCCGAGCTCGTCTTCGCCCTCGGTCTCACCGTCGGCCTCTGCCTCGCCTGACCCCCGGCACACCCCGCCGGCCGGGGGGGGTCAGGCCAGGCGGCCGGTCGCGTCGTACGCGTCGAGCTGCGCGGCGAACGGCGCCGGGTCGATGCCCTGCTCGGTGACCCAGGCCGGGTCGGCGTGGCTCGCGCGGTAGCGCTCCCCGCCGTCGCACAGCAGCGACACGATGCTCCCCGGCTCCCCCGCGTCGGCCATGCGTGTGGCCAGCGTGAGCGCCGCCCACACGTTGGTGCCCGTCGAGGGTCCGACGTCACGACCGAGGCGGTGGGAGGTCCAGGCCATCGCGGCGAGCGAGGCGCCGTCGGGCACCTCCAGCATGTCGTCGATGACACCTCCGACGAACGAGGGCTCGATCCGCGGGCGACCGATCCCCTCGATCCGCGACGTCGTGCCGGTGACGACGTCGGAGGAGTCCGTGGTCCAGCCCTCGAGGAACGCCGACCCCTCGGGATCGGCCACCAGCACGCGGGTGTCGTGCCGGCGGTACCGCACGTAGCGACCGATCGTGGCCGACGTGCCGCCGGTGCCTGCCCCGACGACGATCCAGCTCGGCACGGGATGCGGCTCGGCCGCCATCTGCTCGAAGATCGACTCGGCGATGTTGTTGTTGCCCCGCCAGTCGGTGGCGCGCTCGGCGAACGTGAACTGGTCCATGTAGTGCCCGCCGCACTCGGCGGCGAGGCGGCGCGCCTCGTCGTAGGTGTGGGAGGACGACTCGACAAAGTGGCAGCGTCCGCCGTGCCACTCGATGAGCGCGACCTTCTCCCGGCTCGTGGTCCGCGGCATGACGGCCACGAACGGCAGGCCGATGAGCCGCGCGAAGTACGCCTCGCTGACGGCGGTCGACCCGCTCGACGCCTCGACGACGGTGGAGTCGGGTCCGAGCCAGCCGTTGCAGATCGCGTACAGGAACAGGGACCGGGCGAGCCGGTGCTTCAGGCTGCCGGTCGGGTGGACCGACTCGTCCTTGAGGTAGAGGCCCACGCCCGGGGTCGGCAGGTCCAGGACGTGCAGGTGCGTGTCGGCGCTGCGGTTGGCGTCGGCCTCGACGATGCGGACCGCCTCGGCGATCCAGGCCCGCTGCTCAGTCGACGTCTTCGGCACTGCGGGACTCCTCGATGCGGGCGGAGATCTTCTCCGCGCGCTCCTGGACCTGCAGGGCCAGGGCCTCGCGCTGCTGGCTCAGGAGCACGAAACCGATGGCCGACGAGATGACCATCGCGGCGAACAGGACGATCAGGTTGGTCAGCTCGCTGAACTCGAGCAGGCCGAACCCGAAGCCCACGCCGGCGAGGACCGCGTACGTGGCGGCGAGGAGTCCGAGGCGGGAGAGCGTGTAGGTCCAGAACGGCGACATGACTCCAGCGTAGTCAGCAGACGTGCAGCAGCCGAATCGCTGGGCCCGTTCGCTACGGTGTGGCCATGGGCAAGGCCATCCTCGTCGGCATCGCCGTCGTGCTCGTGATCTACGCGTTCTTCGACGCCATCGCCACACCGCGCCAGCAGGTCAAGCTCCTGCCGAAGCCGGCGTGGCTGATCGTGATCCTGCTGATCCCCGTCTTCGGTGCCTTGGCCTGGATCTTCGCGGGCACGAAGCGCATGCGTCCCGGCCCCCGTCGCGGTCCGCGGCCGCCCCGCGGCCCCGACGACGACCCCGACTACCTACGCGGCATCTGAGACCGTCAGCGTCGAGGCCCGCGAGCTGCTGCCCGGCGCCGACGCTGACGCGCAGCCATGACGCCGGCACCCGTTCGCGGGTGGGCGAGCGCGCTGGTCACCAGACGGCCTCGGCCACGCGCCGGAAGTTTCCGGACACGACCGCGTCGACGTCGCGCTGGGACCAGCCGCGAGCCAGGAGAACGTCGTCGAGCGTCACGAAGAGCTCCGGCGACACCCACTGGAGCGGCCCCCAGCGCGTGTAGCTCTCGTCGAACAGATCGGGGTTCGTCGCCAGCTCGGCGTGGAAGTCGGCCTGGTCGAAGGAGTGGTCGGTGCTGACGCCCACGTGGTCGATGCCGACGAGCTCGACCGCGGCCTCGAGGTGCCGCGCCATGGCGTCGAGCGTGGGGGTGTTGGGCCCCAGGAAGATGCCGACCCCCGTGATGCCGACGACCCCGCCCGTCTCGGCACAGGCCACGGCCTGGTCGTCGGTGATGTTGCGCGGGTGGTCCCACACCGACGTAAGGCAGGAGTGGCTGTAGACGACGGGCTTCTCCGAGATGGCGCACAGGTCCAGGCCGGTCCGCTCGCTGCAGTGCGAGCCGTCCGCGACCATGCCGGCCGCGTTCATCTCACGCACGAGGTCGACACCCCACCGGGTCAGGCCCGTGTCGTGGGTGTCCAGACACCCGCAGCCCGCGGCGTTCGCGTGGTTGTACGTCGGCAGCAGGGTGCGCACGCCAGCCTCGACGAAGGCCCGCACGTTCCCCAGGTCACCGTCGAGAGGCGCGGAGTCCTCCAGGTCGAACGCCACACCGATCAGCCCGGCCCCGCGGGCCGCCGCGAGCTCGGGCAGCGTCGTCGCCAGGCTCAGCCGGGGCCGCGCCTCGACGCCGCGCCGGAACGCCGCCACGAGCGCCCGCGCGTCGTCACCGGTCTGCGGCGCGTAGCCCACGTTGACCGACACGAACCCGCCGCCGGGTCGGTCGTACCGATCGAGCACGCTCACGTCGGCGTCGGGCTTCAGCGGCAGGCAGGCGTGCTGGTCCCACGTCCACGAGGAACCACTCACGTGAGCCTCACGCCTCCCAGCGGAACAGGCGCGCCGAGACCGTGGCGAACACGGCGGCGAAGCCCAGGAGGATGAGGATCGGCAGCACGATCGCCGACGGCCCCTGCTCGCGCACCATGACGTCGAGCATGCCTTGGTTGAGGTGCTTGAGCGGCAGGCAGTTGCTGACGACCTGCAGCCAGGTCGGCGCCCCGTCGAGGGGGAAGAACGAGCCGGACAGGAAGGCCATCGGCAGCACGACGAAGTTCGCCAGCCCGATGGCCCCCTCCTCGGTCTTGGACACGGCGCCCGCGAGCATGCCGATCGAGAGGAACGCCAGCGTGCCGGTCAGCAGCAGCGGCACGACGAGCGGCCACCAGCCCGAGAGCTGCAGCCCGAACGCCCCGACGCCGAGTCCGACGAAGATGACCGCCTGGACGAGCGCGATGACGAGGCTGACGCCGACCCGGGCCAGCACGACCGAGCTGGTGCGCACCGGCGCCAGGCGCAAGCGGCGCAGCAGGCCGCTCTTGCGCCACATCACGAGGTTGGCGGCGGCGCCGAACGTGGCACTCATCGCGACGGCCCAGCCGAGCAGGCTCGGCGTGACGTACTGGATCTGCTCCAGCGACTCGTCCTCGACCTGGCTCGAGGCGAACGTGAAGGCCGGTGCCTCCCCCGTCGTCTGCTGGTAGACGGCGGTGTTGGCCTGCTGCACGATCGCCTGCACGACGCTCTGGATCTGGGCACCCGCGACCGGGTCGGCCGCCGAGTAGCGCACCGTCACCTCACCGCCCTCCTCGGTGAGGACGGCGTCGGCGTCTCCCTCGCGGACCTGCTCGAGCGCGGCGTCGAGGTCGTCGGAGCGGGTGATGTCGACCGACTGGTCGATGGACTCCCGCGCCTCGTCGGGTGCGTCGTCGATGACCGAGACGTCGCCCACCACGACGACCTCGGCCGGGTCCAGGTCGCCCTGGCTCGTGAAGATGCCGCCGAAGAGGACCAAGAACATCAGCGGGAAGGCGATGGCCCAGAACAGCGTCATGCGATCGCGCACGAAGCCCTTGAACATCGCGACGGTGAGGGCCTTGAGCGGGCGGGCCGCCTTCGCGTCGCCGGCACCCGTCGACGGCTCGGTCCGGCTGCCGGGCCCGGCGCTGGTCCCCGTGCTCGTGCTCGTGCTGGTGCTGGTGCTGGTGCTCATGCGCGGTACTCCCGTCCGGTCAGGTCGAGGAAGACGTCCTCGAGCGTGCCCTTGCTGACGCTGAGTCCCTCGAGCGCCTCGCGGCGACCGAGCTCGGCCAGCACCGTCGCGGGCTCGCGCGTCTCGATCACGAGGCCGGAGCCGCCCAGCGTGACCGAGTCCGCGCCCGGGAGCGCCCGCGCGTCGTCGATCGTGATCGTCTCGACCGCCAGCCCGATGCGGGTCGCGGCGTCGAGCTGGCGGATCAGCGCGCCCGGGGTGTCGATCTCGAGGAGGCTTCCGTGGTCGACGATCGCGACGCGGTCGCAGAGCTCCTCGGCCTCCTCCATGTAGTGCGTCGTGAGGACGACGGTGCGGCCGGAGTCGTTGATGCCGCGCAGGACGTCCCACAGGTTTCGCCGTGCCTGCGGGTCGAGCGCCGCGGTGGGCTCGTCGAGGAAGACGACGTCGGGATCGTGCACCAGCGCGCAGGCGATCGAGAGCCGCTGCTTCTGACCACCGGAGAGGTCCTGGACCTGGGCGCTGGCCTTCTCCGTGAGGCCCACCTGCTCGAGCAGGTCGTCGAGGCGCGAGGTCGGGACCCCGTAGATGGCCCCGAAGGTCTGCAGCTGCTCGACGGCCGTGAGTCGCTCGAAGAACGCCGACGACTGCAGCTGCACGCCGATGCGGCGCTGCAGGTCGGGCTCCCGCTTGCCCGGGTCGCGACCGTCGACCGAGACCCGGCCGCTCGTGGGGCTACGTAGGCCCTCGATCGTCTCGAGCGTCGTGGTCTTGCCCGCCCCGTTGGGTCCGAGCAGGCCGAAGAACTCGCCCGGTGCGACCGTGAAGCTGATGTCCTCGACCGCGGTGACGGCGCCGTAGCGCATCGTCAGGTGATCGACCTCGATCTGTACCCCCATGGGCCCGACGCTAGTGGCTCAGGACCCCGGTCCGCGTCCGCCGAAAGTCGGAGATCGGGGCTCCCCTCCCCGTCAGGTGCACGGGGTTTCGAGGCTCGCGCCGCAGGCGGCACTCACACCTCAACCACCGGTGGTGACCACGGGCCGAGCGAAGCGAGGCGGGCGCCCGGGCGCAGCCCGGCACCGGTGAGGAACGAACCGGTGGAGCGGCGACGAAGGAGCCGCGCGCCTCACTTGGCGTAGGAGTGCAGGCCCGGGACGAAGATGTTGACGCCGTAGTAGCTGAACAGGAACGTGGCGAAGCCGAGCAGCGCGATGATCGCAGCGCGGCGGCCCTTCCAGCCAGCGGTCGCGCGGGCGTGCAGGTAGCCGGCGTAGACGACCCACGTGACGAAGGCCCAGACCTCCTTGGGGTCCCAGCCCCAGTACCGGCCCCACGCGTAGTGCGCCCAGATCGGGCCGGCGATCAGTGCGCCGAAGGTCCAGAGCACGAAGCCGACCGCGTGCGTGCGGTACGCCAGGCGGTCCATCGCGGCGATCGTCGGCACGCGCCGCAGGATCGGCCCGACCGAACCGCGGTTCTCGGCCCGCTCCTTGAGCAGGTACAGCAGCGAGGCGGAGGCACCGACCAGGAACAGGGCACCGGCGATCATGACGGCCGCGACGTGGATCACGAGCCAGTACGAGTGCAGCGCGGGCACCAGCGGACCGGCCGGGACGTACGCCGACCAGGCCAGGCCGAGGATCGCCAGGCCGAAGCCCGTGACGAGCGGCGCGATCCACTGCACCGAGGTGATGCGGACGAGCACGAGGTAGACGACCAGGGCGATCGAGACGCCCGTGAGGCCGAACTCGTACATGTTGCCCCACGGGACCCGCTCGGACGCGAGCGCACGGGAGACGACACCGGCCACGAGCAGGCCGGTCGCGACGACCGTCAGCGCGATGCCGATGCGACTCAGGACCGCGCTGCGCGGGGGGACCTCGTCGTCGTCGGGCGTCGCGACGGCGACCGAGCCCTGGGCACCGGCACCGACCGTGGCGGCGACGGGCTCGACGGCCTCCTGGCGGACGAACAGCAGCTCGGCCAGGTGGGCGAGGAAGGCGAGCGCGAGCACGACGGTGCCCGACGCGACGGCGTAGTTCGAGAACTCGGCGAAGTCGGCGAGGGTCATGGGGTCTTCTTCTCCTGGGGCTCGAGCGCTTCACGCAGACGGTCGACGAAGGACGTGAGGTCGTCCGGGAGGTCGTCGCGCGGGACGCGGTCGAGCGCGGCTGCCTCCACCACGGTACGTGAGCCGTCCGAGACGGCACGGACCCACGTGCGACGAGGGCGGACGAACAGCGAGAGAATCAGGCCTCCGAGACCGACCGCGACGCCGCCCAGCGGCAGACCGGCGAGCGGCGAGGAGCTGATCTGGAACCGGGCGAACTGCTTCAGCTCGGTGAACTCCACGACCGTCCCGTCGGGCAGGGTGCTCGACTGGCCGGGCTGCAGCTCGATCCGGAACGGGTTGCCGTCCTCGTCGAGTACCTGCGTCATCTTGCTCGTGTCGAGGACGTACACCGACTGCGGCGTGCCGTCGTCGAGGCCGAGGTCGCCGGTCCACGCCTGCAGGGCGATGTAGGGGTTGGCCGCCGCCGGGAAGAGCGAGATCGACGCCTCGTCCTCGGCCGTGCGGGCGGCGGTGGGCAGGAAGAACCCCTGCATCCCGAGCTGCTCCGGACCGGTGTCGGGCACCTTCACGACACCGCCGGAGGTGTAGGTGGCGTCCTCGGGCAGGAACGGGACGGCCTCGTCGAACACGACCGTGCCGTCGGGATCGGTGACCTTGATGCCCGGGGAGTACCCCTGGCCCACCAGGAAGATGTCGGTCGACCCGATCGAGAGCGGGTGGTTGACGCGGATCGAGTAGTCGTCCTGATCGCCGTCGAGACCCTCGACGAACGTGCCGTCGGCCTCGAACAGGCGAGGAGCGCCACGCTGGGGCCCGTCGCTGATGTCGAACTCGGCGACGAGGTCGTCGAGCTCCAGCGAGAACGGCGGCAGGCTGTCGGGGTCGAACCACGTGCCCGACGTGAACTCGTCGTACTGCGTGAGGACGTTGGAGAACCGGTCTCCCTCGGTCACGATCACGGCGCCGCGGTAGCCCAGGAGGGAGCCGACGGCGACACCGATCAGCACCACGACGACGCTCACGTGGAACACGAGGTTGCCGAACTCGCGCAGGTAGCCGCGCTCGGAGCGCAGCTCGCCACGGGCGCCGTCGTCCTCGGTCACGACGTCGATGCGCGCGCGCCCGACGACGCGGCGTGCCGCGACGAGCACGGTCTCGACGTCGGCCGTGGTCTCGAACGTGCCGGAGGCCGGGAGGCGGTCGAAGCGGCGGGGGGCCTTCGGCGGACGTGCCCGCAGAGCGCGCCAGTACACCCGCGATCGCGGCAGGATGCAGCCGATCAGCGAGACCATGAGCAGCAGGTAGATCGCGCTGAACCACGGTGACGCGTAGACGTTGAACGCGCCGAGCTTCTCGAGCACCGGTGACAGGTCGGGGTGGCGCAGGCGGAACGCCTCGACCGCGCGCGCGTCGACCCCTCGCTGCGGCACGAAGGACCCGGGCAGTGACGCCACCGCGAGCAGCAGCAGGAGCAGCAGCGCGGTACGCATCGATGTCAGCTGCGTCCACATCCAGCGCAGGAACTCCCAGCTGTTCAGAGCCGGTGCGGCTCCCCGCTTCCGGTCGCGCCGGGGGATCGTGCCGTCGGTGTCGCGGTCGTTGCTCACAGGGGGGCCCCGAATCCGCCGGCCCAGCTCTGCAGGTCCCGGATGAGGTAGTCCCACCACCCGGTGACGAGCAGGACGCCGACGACCAGGAGCAGGACCCCACCAGCGACCTGGATCGCTCGCTGGTGCTTGCGGACCCAGCCGGTCGCTCGGGTGAAGCGGGCGAAACCGAGCGCCGCCAGCACGAACGGGACGCCGAGACCCAGGCAGTAGACCGCGGTCAGGGCGGCACCGCGGACGGCCGTGGCCTCGTTGCTGGCCAGGGCCAGCACGGCCCCGAGCGTCGGCCCGACGCACGGCAGCCATCCCAGACCGAAGAACACCCCGAGGACCGGCGCGATCGCCAGACCGACGGTGGGCACGGCGTGGATGCGGAACTCACGCTGCAGGCGAGAGCCCACCCCGAGGAACAGCAGCGCGAGGAGGATCACCAGGACGCCCGCGACGACGGAGAAGGTGCGCTGGTGCTCCGCGAGCCGCAGACCGAAGGCCCCGAACAGCGCACCACCGGCCACGTAGATCGTCGAGAACCCGAGCACGAACAGGACGGCGCCCAGCACGATGCGGGGCCGGCCACCCTCTCGGTCGAGGTCCTGCACTCCCACCCCGGAGACGTACGAGAGGTAGCCCGGCACGAGCGGCAGCACGCACGGCGAGAAGAAGGAGACCAGGCCCGCCAGGACGGCCACGGGAACCGCGAGCAGCAGGGAGCCGCTGAAGGCCGTCTCCCTGAGCCACTCGTTCACGAGCCGCCCTCGCCGGTCCCGCTGCCCGACTCGGCCAGGAGGTCGTCGATGATGCCGCCGAGCGTGGAGGCGTCGACCTCGTCGAGGATGCGGGCCGCGACCCGTCCCTCGGTGTCGATGACCCACGTGGTGGGGATGGCCTGCGACGGCAACGAGTCGACGAAGCGGAGCTCCAGGCTGCCGCCCTCGTCGGAGAAGCTCGGGTAGGTGATGCCGTAGGTCTGGTTGAACGCCGTGGCAGCCGCGTCCTTGCTGCGGTTGACGATGCCGAGGAACTGGACGTCGTCGGCGTAGCTGTCGGACAGCTCCTTCAGCACCGGCGCCTCAGCCCGGCACGGCGGGCACCACGAGCCCCACACGTTGACGACCATGACGGTTCCGGCGAAGTCGTCGGTCGAGAGCGGTTCCCCGTCGAGGTCGACGCCCACGAGATCGGGGGCCGTCTCACGGTCCTTGGGGTCGACGATCGTGACGGTGCCGTCGGAGCTGACGTAACCGCCCGTCGACCCGCTGTTGCCGGCGCCGCCGCACCCAGCCACGACGGCGAGGCAGGCGAGCACCGCGACGAGGGGACGCAGGAGACTCATGCGCCGCCGACGAACTTGCCCTTGAGCGCCTCGGGGAGCAGGTCGCCGGCCGGCTCGGCGTAGGCGAACCCGGCGTAGTCGTCGCCGTCGAACGTCAGGCTGGTGATGCTGGCCAGCGTGCACTGCCGCTTGCGGGGGTCGTGCAGGAACGAGTTGCCCTCGTAGGCCTGGCGCGCGATCCAGACCGGGAGCTGGTGCGACACGATGACGGCCTCGTGGCCCCGAGCGGCGTCGCGCGCATCGGCGACGGCCGCCTGCATGCGCGCCGCGATCTCCTTGTACGGCTCGCCCCAGGACGGGCGCCACGGGTTGCGGAGCATCCACCAGTTCTTGGGGTGGCGGAACGCCTTCGGCCCGGCGCCGACCGTGCGGCCCTCGAACAGGTTGTCGGCCTCGATCACGCGGTCGTCGGTGGTGATCGGCGCGTCGAGGATCTTCGACAGCGGCGCAGCGGTCTGCTGCGCGCGCTCCAACGGCGACGCCACGACGTGCACGATCTCGTTCTTGGCCAGGAAGTCGGCGGCGCGCTCGGCCATCTGGTGGCCCAGGTCGCTCAGGTAGAACTCCGGGAGGCGGCCGTACAGGACGCCTCCGGGGTTCTCGACCTCGCCGTGTCGCATCAGGTGCACGATCGTTCGGGTGCTCATGGTGTCCTCGGTGCTCGCTGTTCGGTGCTGGGGTCGGTTCAGGCCGGCTGGGCGGCGGCAGCGGCCCGGGCAGCGGCGGGCAGTGCCTCGATGATTCTAGAGAGGGCGTCCTCGTCGTGGGCCGCCGAGACGAACCACGACTCGAAGGCGCTCGGCGGGAGGTACACGCCCGCGTCGAGCATCGCGTGGAAGAACGGCGGGTACCGCCAGGTCTCCTGGGCCTGCGCACCGGCGAAGTCGCGCACCTCGTCGACGCCCCAGAAGACACTGAACATCGTGCCGGTGCGCTGCACGGTGTGCCGCACCCCCGCCTCGGTGAGGGCCTGTCCGACCGCGAGCTGCAGCTGGTCTGACACGGCGAGGAGGTGCGTGTAGACCTCGGGGGTCGCGAGGCGCAGGGTCGTGAGGCCCGCCGTGGTGGCGACGGGGTTCCCCGACAGCGTGCCGGCCTGGTAGACCGGGCCGACCGGCGCCAGCAGGTCCATGAGATCGCGTCGTCCACCGAACGCCGCGGCCGGGAAGCCGCCGCCCATGACCTTGCCGAACGTCATGAGGTCGGGGGCCCACCCCTCGACGGCTCCGTCGAGGCCCCACTGCCCGTGCCGACTGGCGCGGAACCCGGTCATGACCTCGTCGCTGATGAGCAGCGCGCCGTGCTGACGGCAGGTGGCGGAGAGGAACGCGTTGAACCCGGGTTCCGGGGGGACGACACCCATGTTGCCCGGTGCCGCCTCGGTGATGACGCAGGCGATGCGGTCGCCGAGCTCGGCGAAGGCGGCGGTCACGGCCTCGCGGTCGTTGTAGGGCAGCACCACCGTGTCGGCGGTGACGTGGGCCGGGACGCCCGGCGTGCCCGGGATGCCGAGGGTCACGACGCCCGAGCCGGCCTCGGCCAGGAGGGCATCGACGTGGCCGTGGTAGCAGCCGGAGAACTTGACGATCGTGTCGCGACCGGTGGCGCCTCGGGCCAGGCGGATGGCCGACATCGTCGCCTCGGTGCCCGACGACACGAGCCGGACGCTCTCGACGGGCGTGCGGCCCACGATCTCCTCCGCGAGCGCCACCTCGGGCTCGCTGGGGGTGCCGAAGGACGTGCCCCGCGACACCGCGTCGGCGACCGCAGCGAGCACCTCGGGATGGGCGTGGCCCAGCAGCATGGGCCCCCAGGAGCCCACGAGGTCGACGTACGTGGCCCCGTCGACGTCGGTCAGGATCGCCCCGGACCCCGACCGCATGAAGCGGGGGGCGCCGCCCACGGCGCGGAATGCGCGCACCGGTGAGTTCACCCCACCCGGCGAGACGTCGAGGGCACGGCGGAAGAGCTCGCGGGAGTTGGTCGTGTCGGTCACCCCTCCAGTGTCCCAGCCGCTCCGAGCGCGCAGCGGCCGTGGCCCCTGACCAAGGGCGACGCCTCCCCGCGCGGGTGGAAGACGTCCTCCCGGATGTGGGCGAGCGGCGTAACCCAGGTCACGTACCATCGTTGTACGAATGCCGCTCCCGTGGCGCTCGGACGTCACGTCCAGTTACCATGCGGGGCGGGGGAGCCTCGAACGTCGAGGTCGCAGGACCGGAGGGAATTCGATGCGGTCAGGAAAGTTGACTCGGTGGCAGAAGGCCGGGGCCTTGGTGCCGATGGCACTTCTCGTCGGCGCCTGGGGTGTGGCGCTCGCCAACTCCGGTCTCGCGTCGGCCACCGACGGCGCAGACCCGAGCGACGTCCCCTCGGTGCCCAGCACCGCGTTCGACGACCCGGCCAGCGTCCAGGAAGCTCCCGCGGGCATCGATCCGCGCGCGGGCACCGACGGCACCGTCGCGACCCTGTCGACCGACGGCATCCCCAACGCCGCCCTGTCCGCCTACAAGCGTGCCGAGACCCTCCTCGCCCAGGCCGACGCCTCGTGCCGTCTGCCCTGGAACCTCGTCGCCGCGATCGGCCGTGTCGAGTCCAACCACGGACGCACGGGCGGCAACCAGCTCGACGGCCGGGGCACCGCGACGCCCGGCATCTTCGGCCCGCAGCTCGACGGCAGCAACGGCACCGCGAAGATCTCCGACACCGACGCCGGCGCGCTCGACCAGGACCCGGTGTTCGACCGGGCCGTGGGGCCGATGCAGTTCATCCCCGGCACCTGGAAGTCGGTCGGCGTCGACGCCGACAACGACGGCGTGAAGAACCCGCAGAACATCAGCGACGCCGCCACCTCGGCCGGCATCTACCTGTGCGCCGGTCCGGGCGACCTCAGCAACCCGACCGACCTGCGGTCCTCGGTGCTGCGCTACAACCGCTCCAGCTCGTACGCCGACACGGTCATGGCGATCTCCGCCGCGTACGCCCAGGGCAACTTCACGCAGTCCCCCAACAACCTGAGCTCCTCGAGCCCGCTCGTGCAGCGCAGCGTCGACCAGTCGACGACCCAGGCGCAGCGTGACGCGGCCGTGCAGGAGGAGACGGCGGCGACCACCCCGGCCGCACCGGGTGGCACTGCTCCCGGTACGCCGGGCTCCACGCCCGGCGGTGGCACCAGCACCCCCGGTGGCGGAGGCTCCACCGGGGGTGGCGGAGGCGGAGGCAGCACTCCGGCGCCTCCCAAGACTGGTGTCAGCGGACTCGTCGGCGGGCTCGCCAGCGACCTCACGGGCCAGCCGACGCCCGGCTCGACCACGCCGTCCGCTCCGCTCGGCAACACGATGAGTTGGCTCGACGCCAACCTGAAGTGCCTGGCGACCGGCATCTCGGCGCTCGACGTGGCCGCGCTGTCGACCTGCATCGCCAACCTGCTGCGCTAGGGGCTGGCCCGGCCCGACGAGGCCCCCACCGGATGATCCGGTGGGGGCCTCGTCGCGTCAGGACACCTCACGACTCCAGGCCCCCGCCGACCGCGACGAGGTGCTCGACCACGGTCCTCACCGCCAGCCTGGCCTGGCGGTCGGGACGACTCAGGGCCACGATGCTGCGCACCGCGCGCACCCCCTCCAGCGGCCGCAGGACGACCCCCGGGCGCGGCCGGGTCGTGTAGCGCGGCAGCAGCGCCAGGCCCACGCCCGTCGCGACCAGGGCCTCGACCAGGTGGTTGTCGCGCAGCCGGACCCGACGCTCGAGCCGCTCCCCCGTGACGTTCTCCACCGCCGTGAGGATCGTGTCGAACGGGTATCCCTCGGGAACCCCGATCCAGACGGTACCGGCGAGGTCGTCGGCGTGGATCTGGTCGCGGTCGGCGAGCGGATGCGTGCTGGGCAGGGCCACGTCGATCGGCTCGCCCACCAGTCGCGTGCAGATCAGGCCCTCGGCGCCGTGGGGCACGTCGCCCGCGACGCTGTGGGCGATCACGAGGTCGACGTCCATCGCGCGAGCGGCGTAGTCGGTCTCCGCGAGGTCGAAGTCGTCGAGCCTCAGCTCGATCGCCGAGCCCTCGAGGCGCTCGACGAGGCCCGGCAGCAGGGCCTCCCCCGCACTCGGCAGCGTGCCGATCGAGACGGGGCCGCTGGGCTCACCGAGACTCGCGTCCAGCCGCGCCCGGACCTCGGCGAGGGCGGTGCCCACGACCTCGGAGCCGTCGGCCAGGATCCGTCCGGCCGAGGTCAGACGCACCCCCCGGGAGAACGGCTCGACGAGCACGACCCCGAGGTCGCGCTCCGCCGTGCGCAGCTGCTGGGAGACGGCCGACGGCGTCCGGTGGGTCGCCGCCGCGACCGCTGCCAGGGTCCCGCGGTCCCGGAGCTCCCGGAGCAGCTCGAGATGTCGAACATCCATGAAGGGAGCCTAATGGGTGAAGTCACAACTCTTCGCTGGTGCTTCATGGCCAGATCTCCCACACTCGATCCGTGCCCCCTCGCCACATCGCGCTCGCCTGCCTCGTCGCCGCCCTCTGGGGCGTCAACTTCCTCGCGATCCACGCCTCCCTGCAGCAGTTCCCGCCGATCTTCCTCGTGGCGCTGCGGTTCGCGCTGCTGGCCGTGCCGACGCTGCTGTTCGTGCCACGGCCGGACGTGCCGACGCGCTGGCTGCTGGGCTACGGCGTCGGGTTCGGCATCGTGCAGTTCCTGGGGCTCTACCTGGGCATGGAGGCCGGGTTCCCGACGGGACTGGCCTCGCTCGTGCTGCAGGCCTCGGCCCCGTTCACCGTGGTGCTCGGTGCCGTGCTCCTGCGCGAGACGCTGACCGCCCGGCGCCTCGCCGGCATCGCGGTCGCGGTCGCCGGCCTGGGCCTGGTCGGCCTCTCCCGCGGTGGTGCCGACGGATGGTGGCCGTTCTGGCTCGTCGTGCTCGGCGCCCTCGGGTGGGCGTTCGGCAACGTCTCGACCCGCCTGGCGGCACCGGAGCGTCCCCTCCACCTGATCTGCTGGATGGCCGTCGTGCCGCCGCTGCCGATGCTGGCCCTGTCGCTGGTCGTCGAGGGCCCGGCCCGCATCGGCGACGCGTGGTCGACGGCCGGCAGCGCGGCAGCGCTCCCCGCATGGCTGGGCCTGGCCTACACCGTGGTCCTGGGCACCGTCGTCGGGTCCGGCATCTGGGTCTGGCTCATGAAGCGCCACCCCGCGGGCGTCGTCGCCCCGTTCTCAATGCTCGTCCCGGTCGTCGGGCTCCTGACCGCCGCGATCGTCCTGGACGAGCACCCGTCAGGGCTCGAGGTCGTGGGTGGGGCCCTCGTGGTGGTCGGCGTCGTCTGGTCCGGCCGGCTGCCGCGCGTGCCCGACCTCGCCGGCACCCGCCGTCAGCGCAGGCGCGCGGCGAGCTCGGCCGCCCAGTAGGTCAGCACGATGTCGGCTCCGGCCCGTCGGATCGACAGGACCGTCTCGTCGATCGCCCGCTCGCGATCGATCCAGCCCTGCGCGGCCGCCGCCTCGACCATCGCGTACTCCCCGGACACGTTGTAGGCCGCCACGGGGACGTCGGTGCGCTCGCGGACCTTCGCCACGAGGTCGAGGTAGCCGAGCGCGGGCTTGACCATCACGACGTCGGCCCCCTCGGCGAGGTCGAGCCCCAGCTCGCGCAGCGCCTCCCGGGCGTTGGCCGGGTCCTGCTGGTACGTGCGGCGATCGCCCTGGAGCGAGGAGTCCACGGCCTCGCGGAACGGGCCGTAGAAGGCCGAGGCGTACTTCGCGGTGTAGGCCATGATCGCGACGTCGGTGTGGCCCGCGGCGTCGAGCGCGGCACGCACGACCCCGACCTGGCCGTCCATCATGCCGCTGGGACCCACCCAGTGGGCGCCGGCATCGGCCTGGGCCACCCCCATGGCCGCGTAGACCTCGAGGGTCGCGTCGTTGTCGACCCGGCCCCGCGCATCGAGCACGCCACAGTGACCGTGGTCGGTGAACTCGTCGAGGCAGAGGTCGCTCATGACCAGCAGGTCGTCACCGACCTCGGCCCGCGCGTCGGCGATCGCCAGGTTCAGGATGCCGTCGGGGTCGAGCGCCCCGGACCCCGTGGCGTCCTTCGACGCCGGGACGCCGAACAGCATGACGCCGCCGAGCCCCAGCTCGGCCGCCTCGCGGTAGGCCTTCTTCGCCGACTCCCGGGTGTGCTGCACGACGCCCGGCATGCTCGCGATGGGCCGCGGCTCGTCCAGGCCCTCGGCGACGAACATCGGCAGCACGAGCTGCGACGCGACGGTGTGGGTCTCGCGGACGATCCGTCGCGTGGCCGGCGAGGAACGCAGGCGACGCGGGCGGTGCGGCAGGTTCGTCATGGGATCGAGCCTAGTCCGGCCGCTGGCGGACTGACGATGATGCACCCCGGCAGCCAGGGCGACCCGCATGCATCATCGGTCGTTCGCGAGACATCACGGATGATGCACCTCGGCAGCCGGGACTACCCAGATGCATCATCCTCGGTCCCCGTGGGAACGGGGCGGCTGACCGCGGCCGCCCCAACCGCGCTCTGGTCCATGCCGCTGTTCCGCGGCCACCAACGACCAAGGGGTCGTGGCCGCCGGAGCGACCACGACCCCTTGGTCGTTCTCGAACCTGTCGTCAGGCTTTGCGCCGGGTGGACGGGCGGCGCTGGGACGGCTTGGTGACCGGCTCGCCGGCCTCCAAGAACGCGACGCGACGAGCCGCGCCGAACGCGGCCAGCGCGTCGGCCAGGACCTCGACGGACGGCGACTCGGCCATGACGTCGACCCGCAGGCCGTGCTCCTCGGCGGTCTTGGCCGTGGCCGGACCGATGCACGCGATGATCGTCGACGGATGCGGCTTGCCCGCGATGCCGACGAGGTTGCGCACCGTCGAGCTCGACGTGAACAGGACCGCGTCGAACTTGCCGGTCTTGATCGCGTCGCGGATCGGCGCCGGCGGCGGCGCCGCCCGCACCGTGCGGTAGGCCGTGACGTCGTCGACCTCCCAGCCGAGGTCGATCAGCCCCGCGACGAGGGTCTCGGTCGCGATGTCGGCGCGCGGGAGGAAGACCCGGTTGATCGGGTCGAGCGTCTCGTCGTACGGCGGCCATTCCTCGACCAGACCGCGAGCGCTCTGCTCACCGGTGGGCACCAGGTCGGGACGGATGCCCCACGTGGCGATGGCCTCGGCGGTCTTCTCACCGACCGCGGCGATCTTGAGACCCGAGAAGGCGCGGGCATCGAGCCCGTACTCCTCGAACTTCTCGCGGACCGCCTTGACGGCGTTGACGCTCGTGAACGCGACCCACTCGTAGCGGCCCTCCACGAGGCCGCGCACGGCCTTGTCCATCTGCTGCGGGTTGCGCGGCGGCTCGACCGAGATGGTGGGGACCTCCTCGGACACCGCCCCGTACCCGCGCAGGCGCGACGCCAGGCTGGCCGACTGCTCCTTCGTGCGGGGCACGAGGATGCGCCAGCCGTACAGCGGCTTGGTCTCGAACCACGACAGCGCGTCGCGCATCTGCACGACCTCGCCGACGACCGTGATGGCCGGCGCGGTCATGCCCGCCGCCTTCGCGTCGGCGGCGATGCCCTCGAGCGTCGAGACGATCGTGCTCTGCTCGGTCGTGGTGCCGACCCGCGTCATCGCGACGGGGGTCTGCGGCGAGCGCCCGGCGGCGATGAGGCCGTCGGCCGCCTCGCCGATCCGCGCGACGGCGGAGAGCAGCACCAAGGTGTCGTCGCTGCCGAGCTCCTCCCACGCGACCTGGGTGTCGCCGACGCTCACGACGCGGAACTCGCGGTGCTGACGGTTGGTGAGCGGCACCCCGGCGTACGCCGGGACGGCCTGCACCGACGAGATGCCGGGGACGATCTCGAACTCGATGCCGGCCTTGGCGCACGCGGCGGCCTCCTCCGGGCCCGTGGCGTACGTGAAGGGGTCGCCGCTGATGAGCCGGACGACGTGGGCGCCGGTCTTCGCGTGGCGGACGACGAGCCGGGCGCGAGCCGCGTGCGTGAGCAGCGCGCCGTCCTCACCCAGTCCGCCGTCGACGATCTCGGCGTCGCCCGGGACGAGGGCGATCTGCTCGGGGAGCTCGGTGATGACGACATCGGCCTGGAGCAGGAGCTCGGCCGCGCGGACCGTGAGCAGGCTGGCGTCGCCCGGGCCGGCGCCGACGAAGCTGACGCGTCCGAGCTTCTTGGCCGGCTTGCTGGCACGAGACGGCACGGACGTGGCGTCCGGCGTCGCGGTGGTGGTGGTCACGTGGGTACTTCCTTCTGGTGCAGACGGGGTCTGCGGGTGGTCGGGTCGGATCGACCGATCAGGCGACGGGAGCCATGATCTGGTCGGCACCCTCGGCCAGCATCTCGGTGGCGAGACGGAGGCCGAGCGCGGCGGCGCCGGAGGGCACGCCGATCGCGGACAGGCGGATGGATGGACTTCCGGACGGGTCGGCCACGACGGCGCGCAGCCAGAGCTCATCGCCGTCGTCGCCCCAGGCGACCTCGGCCAAGGCTCCGACGGGCGCGCTGCAGCCGGCCTCCAAGGTGGCGAGCAACGTGCGCTCGGCCGTGATGGTGGCACGGGTGTCGGGGTCGTCGAGCACCCCGAGCAGATCGATGAGGTCGGTCCGGTCGGAGCGGCACTCGACGGCGAGCGCACCCTGACCGGGAGCGGGCAGTACCTGGATCGGGTCGAGCACCTCGGTGGCCTCGTCCGCGCGGCCGAGGCGCAGCAGCCCGGCACGGGCCAGGACGACGGCGTCGACCTCGCCCGAGCGCACCTTGCCCAGTCGGGTGTCGACGTTGCCCCGGATCGGGACGACCTCCACGCCGAGGCCGAGCGCGTTGATCTGCGCGGCACGTCGCGGCGATCCGGTGCCGATGCGGGAGCCCGGGGGCAGCTCGCCGAGGGTCAGGCCGTCGCGGGCCACGAGGGCGTCGCGGACGTCCTCGCGCGGCGGGACCGCGGCGAGCACGAGGCGCGGGTCGTCAGCCGTGGGGAGGTCCTTGAGCGAGTGCACCGCGAAGTCGACGTCGCCGGCGACGAGTGCATCACGCAGCGCGGCCACGAACACCCCGGTGCCGCCCATCTGGTCGAGCGGGGCCGAGGAACGATCGCCCTCGGTGCTGATCGTGACGAGCTCGACCTCGCGGCCGGTGAGCTCGCGGACGCGGTCGGCGACGTGGCCGGACTGCGTGCGCGCGAGCTCGCTGGCACGCGTGCCGAGGCGCAGGGGCTCAGTCATTGGCAGCCCCCTCCCCCACGGCGGAGACGCGGTCGACCGCGGACGGGTCGAGCGCGAAGAGGTCGGCGAGAGCGTCGGCGTACGTCAGCCCGGCGGGCCCGTCGACGAGCTGCTGCACCCGCACGGTGGGCTGGTGCAAGAGCTTGTCGGAGACCCGGCGCAGCGCCCGGCGGATCTCGGCCCGCTGCACGTCGGAGAGATCTCCGAGGCGAGCCTCGAGGCGCTCGGTCTCGGACTCCACGATCTCGACCGCCATGCCGCGCAGGGCGACGACGGTCGGCGTGACGCGCGAGGCGGACTTGGCGGCCAGGAACGTGCCGACCTCGCCATCGACGATCGCGCGCACCGCGGCGACGTCCGAGACGACCTCGGAGTCGGCCGCACGCTCGCCGAGGACCTGCATGTCGATGAGGGTCGTGTTGGGCAGCTGGGTGACGTCGGCGGCGATGTCGCGCGGGAGCGCGAGATCGACCAGGGTCATGGGCCGGCCGTCCTGCGTGGCCCGCGCGATGCGCTCCTGGTCGAACACGACGCCGGTCGCGCCGGTGCAGCTGATGAGGACGTCGGCGCCCTGCAGCTCGACGTCGAGGGACTCCCAGCGCACCGCTCCGACACCGAACGTGGCCACGAACTCCGCGGCGCGCTGGTAGGTGCGGTTCGTGAGCATGATGCTCTCGGGCGCGACGCCACGCTCGACGAGTGTGCGCACCGCGAGGCTCGCCATGGTGCCGGCGCCGGCCACGAGGTACCGGGTCTCGGCACCGATCTGCCGCCCGTCGCCCGGCACCCCGTGCCGATCTTGCCGCCCGTCGCCCGGCACCCACGCCGCCATGGCCTCGCCGGCGGCGTCGAGCGCGGCCGTGACGACCGAGGGCGCGAGGCGGTCGATGCCGGTCTCGGCGTGGCCGCGCTTGCCGATACGCAACGCCTGCTGGAACAGCGCGTTGAGCGCCGGGCCGACGGTGGACTCGGCCTGCGCCGACTGCAGCGACAGACGGACCTGGCCCAGGATCTGGCTCTCGCCCAGGATCATCGAGTCGAGCCCGGCCGCGACCGAGAAGAGGTGGGCCACCGCGGCGTCGTCGTAGTGCACGTAGAGGTGGTGCACCAGCTCCTCACGCCCGAGCCCGGCGTGGTCGGCGAAGAGGCGCGACAGCTCCTCGATGGCCCCGTGGAAGCGCTCGGCCTCGACGTACACCTCGACGCGGTTGCACGTGGAGATCACGACGGACTCGCTGATGTGCGGGGACTCGAGGACCTTGTGCGACAGCTTGACGCCGTCGTCGGTGTCGAGGGACGCGCGCTCGAGGACCTCGATCGGGGCGGTGCGGTGGGACATGCCCAGCACGAGCACACTCACGGAACGCTCACCGCCGAGTCATCGGAGTCCAGATCACGGAAGAAGGGGTGCAGAATCGTCACAGTTCTCCTGCACCGCGAACCTCGGGATTTCCCTGACGGGACAGGCCTGCGGCGCCCCCACAGTCTACGATCGGTGCTCGTCGTTCACCAAATCGTCACGATGTGACGTCGCCGTGTCAGCCCGCGAGAGCTGCGCGGAGCCGCTGCGGGTCCACCCGCCAGAAGTCGTGCTGCCGCCCGTCGACGAACGTCACGGGCACCTCGTCGTTCCACTGCTCCGCGAGGGCGGGATCGGTGTCGACGTCCACCGTGGTCCACGTGTCGCCGGTCTCCTGGGTCACCGACTCGACCACAGCAGTGGCCACCTCGCACAGGTGACAGCCGTCACGCACCAGGAGCACCACGCGCGCCGAGCCCAGGACCTCGGACGAGGCGCCGGCGGACGGACCCGAGGTCATCGCAGCCCCAGGTCCGATCCCCGGGCGAGCGCCCGGAGCCGGCCCTTGGCGACCTTGCCCGTGGGCGAGTACGGGAGTCCCTGGACGATCTCGATCGTGGTGGGCTGCTTGAACCGCGCCAGCCGGGTGCGGCACGCGGCCGCCACTGCGGCCACCACCTCACCTTCGTCGGTGCCGGGCAGCGGCACGACGAACGCGAGCACCTGCTCGCCGGTCTCCTCGTGCGGCAGGCCCACCACGGCGACCTGGTCGACGCCCGGGGCCTCGGCGATGACGTCCTCGACCTCACGGGGGTAGACGTTGAAGCCGGACACGATCACGAGCTCGCGCAGCCGGTCGACGAGCGTGAGGTCACCGTCGTCGTCGAGCAGGCCCACGTCACCGGTGGGGTACCAGCCGTCCGCGTCCGGTCCGTCGCTGCCGTCGGGCCAGTAGCCCGTGAGCAGGTTGTCGCCCCGCACCCAGATCTCGGCGGGGTCGCCGGGGGACGCCTCACGCCCCGCGACGGTCTCGACGACGCGGACCTCGATGCCCGGCAGGACGGCGCCGACCGAGTACGGCTTCGGCGCACCGTCGGCGTCGCGGGAAGACCCGATCGTGACCGCCACGACCGGCGAGGCCTCGGTGAGGCCGTACCCCTGCTCGATGACGTGCCCCGACGAGTCGCGAAAGTCGCGGGCGAGGTCCGGATCCAGTGCCGAGGCGCCCGACACGACGACCCGGACCGAGGCCAGCTTCTCGCGCAGGTCGGTCCGTCCCGACCACGCGGCGACGACCGGCGGAGCCACGGCGAGGTAGGTCAGGCCCTCGCGGACGACGAGGTCGAGCAGGGCGTCGGGGTCGAAGCCGTCGACCAGGACGAGCGGCGCACCTTGGTGGACCGCCTGCCCCAGGACGCAGTTGAGGCCGTAGATGTGGAACATCGGCAGCAGGCCGAGGCATACGTCGTCGGCCGAGACGACGTCGAGCGTGGCGACCTGCTCGATGTTGGCGAGCAGGGCCCGGTGGGACAACATGACGCCGCGGGGGCGTCCGCTCGTGCCGGACGTGTAGAGGATGACCGCGAGCGCCTCGGGATCGGCCGGCGCAGCCGGGGGCGACGGCACGGCGGCGTCCAGGAACGCCGTGAACGCGACCTCGCCGCCCTCGGGCGACGGACCGTCGACGACGACGGTGAGGTTCTCGAGGCCCGAGGCCGCCGCGCGGACCGCGTCGACGGCGGTCCCGTCGGCGAGGACGACCCGGGCTCCGGAGTCGGTGATCATGCGCTCGACCTCGGCGGGGGTCGAGCGCGGGTTGATGGGGACAGCGACCATGCCCCCACGCAGGATGGCGAAGTACGCGATGACCAGGTCGATGCGGTTGGCCATCACCAGCGCGACGCGGTGACCGGCCCGGAGCCCCCGGGCGCTGAGACCGCGGGCGACGGCGTCGGCCGCGTGGTCCAGCTCGGCCCAGGTGACGGCTCGACGTTCCTCGCGGGCCTCGACCAGGGCGGTGCCCTCCGGGTCACGGCGCGCGGCGACGGCGAGGATCTCGCTGACGTTCACGGTCACGGTCACGCGGCAACTCTTCCACACCGCTCCCCCGGTTCGCCTCCGAACACCCGCCCGGGCCCCACGGCGCGCGGTAGCCTCACCGCATGAGCCGCCCGCCGTCCGTCCCCCGGCCCGTGTCGCCGGCCGATCGGCGGCGCAACCTCAAGTCGCGATCAGTGCTGGCGGGCCAGGCCGCCGCAGCGGCGGCGGAGGTCGAGATCGCGCTCGCACCCGAGGCCGACCCGCGGGCCGCCGCCTTCTTCGACGTCGACAACACCATCATGCAGGGCGCTTCGATCTTCCATCTCGCCCGTGGTCTCTACCGGCGCGACTTCTTCTCGGCCCGCGACCTCGCCGGCGCCGTGTGGCAGCAGGCCTACTTCCGGATCTCCGGCATCGAGGACCCAGAACACATCGCGAAGGCCCGCAGCTCGGCCCTGTCGTTCATCGCCGGGCACAGCGTGACCGAGCTCGAGGAGATCGGCGAGGAGATCTTCGACGAGCACATGGCGCACAAGATCTGGCCGGGCACCCGCGCGATCGCGCAGGCCCACCTCGACCGCGGCCAACGGGTCTGGCTCGTCACGGCGGCACCGGTCGAGATCGCTCAGGTCATCGCCCGGCGGCTCGGCCTGACCGGGGCGCTGGGCACGGTCGCGGAGCACGTCGACGGCGTCTACACCGGCCAGCTGGTGGGCGAGATGCTGCACGGCGAGGGCAAGGCCGTCGCCGTGCGGGCCATCGCGGAGCGCGAACGCCTCGACCTGTCGCGATGCTCGGCGTACTCCGACTCCAGCAACGACCTGCCGATGTTGTCACTCGTCGGACACCCGTGCGCGGTCAATCCCGACACGACCCTGCGCTCCCACGCACGGGCCAACGACTGGGAGATCCGCGACTACCGCACCGGTCGTCGCGTGGCGCTGGCCGGGGCCCGTACGGCTGGCATGGCCGGGGCTGGAGTGGCGGCCTGGCAGGTCGCTCGCCGCCTGCGTCGCTGACTCCCTCCCGCCAATTTCTCGAAATCTCTGGGCGAACGGGCTCCCGGCGGATAGGCTCAGACTGATCTGGGAGGGTCATGCGGGAGAATCTGGTAGGACTTCGCGGGGTGCTGGCCGTGGCCGGTGCTCACGTCGACGACCGCGGTCTGCTCGCCGCCCTGGCCCACGTCGACTCCACGCCCAGCCCCGGTTCCGGCTCCGGCGGCAGTGACCCCGAGCCGCACCTGGACGCCGAGGGGCTGCGTCTGCGGGCCCTCGTGGATCTGGCAGTCGAGGGCGATGCCGAGGCGTTCGGCCAGCTCTACGACCACTACGTCGGCGGCATCTACCGCTTCGTCTACTACCGGGTCGGCTCCGCGCAGCTCGCCGAGGACCTGACGAGCGAGACCTTCGTCCGCGGCCTCCGCGCGATCAGCCGTTTCAGCTGGCAGGGCAAGGACTTCGGCGCGTGGCTCACCACGATCGCCCGCAACCTGATCACCGACCACTTCAAGTCCAGCCGCGCCCGACTCGAGATCGTGTCCGACTCCGTCCCGGAGACGCGCTCGAGCCCGCCGACCCCCGAGGACGAGGTGCTGAACCTCGTCTCGAACGCGATGCTCCTCGAGGCGGTCAACGCGCTCCCGGAGGAGCAGCGCGACTGCATCCTGATGCGCTTCATGCAGGGACTCTCGATCGCCCAGACCGCGGCGGCCCTCGGCCGGAGCGAAGGAGCCGTCAAGCAGCTCCAGCTGCGGGCGGTCCGACGACTCGCCAAGAACGTGACGGAGGACGTCCGATGACATTGACCCGTCCGTTCCGCGTCATGATTCGTAACTCCCGCCGTCTCATGGTCGTTCGGTACTGTGACCACCCGATGGCTTCAAGGCAGGAATCATGACGAGCCACAAGCGCGAGGCTGATGCATTCGAGGCCGCTCTCCGCGGCGCGCCCGCTGACGCGGCCGTCACCGAGCTGGTCCGGCACGCCGAGATCCTGTGCGCCCGCGCCGCCACCGTGGCCCCGTCCGACGACTTCCGCCTGGCCCTGCGCGAGCGCCTCATGGCCGAGGCCCCCGAGCTGCTGACCGCCCACCCCCGTCCGGCCGCCACGGCCGTGGCGGCGCCGCGCACGAGCGGCCTCCGCCGCCGCGTCGCCCGACTCAGCGCCGCCGCGCTCGTCGCGGTCGGTGGCGTCGGCATCGTCGCCTCCAGCGCGCAGGCCGTCCCGGGCGACATGCTCTACGGCGTCAAGCGCAGTGTCGAGTCGGTCGAGCTCGCCCTGCACCGGACCGACGAGGCACGCGGCACGTTCCAGCTCGAGCAGGCGCGCGAGCGCCTCGCCGAGGCCGAGCACCTGGCCGACGAGGGCGACCTCGAACGTTCCGCCACGGCCCTGGCTGACTTCCGCAACCAGGCCGACGCCGGCACGGCCGACCTGTTCACGGACTACGAGGCCGAAGGCCAGAGCGCCTCGGTCGAGTCGGTCAACGACTTCGCTGTCGAGTCCGCCGGCACGTTGACCGATCTGGCCGAGCAGTTCCCGTCCACGTCCACGTCCACGTCGTCGGACCCGGTCGAGCTCGCGATGAACACGGTGCGCGACATCGCCACGCAGGCCAGCGCGCTCTGCCTCGAGTGCGGCCCGATCACGCTGCCCGAGCTCCAGGCCATCGCCAGCCCCACGGACGGCACCACGACCTCCGCCGCACCCAGCGCTGGTCCCGCGCCGACGCCCACCAAGTCATCGCCCTCGGCCACCGGCGCGCCGGCCCCCACGCCCTCCAAGACCCCCCTGCTCACGCAGCCGACCACCCCGGCCCCCTCGTCGACGCCGTCCCCTGCGCCTCAGGTCCCGATCGTCACCCCGCTCGTCGATAGCCTGCTGGGTGAGGAAGGCCTGGTGCCGTCGCTCCTCGGCGGGTTGCTGGGTCAGAAGTAGAGCGCGCGACTCGTACCTCGTCGCATCACCGGCTCGTTCCTCGCCGGTGCCGGACTTCGTCCGGGCGCTTGCCTCGCCTTCGGCTCGGCCCATGGTCACCACGGGTGGCTGACGCAGTCTGTAGGCTCACCGCTTCTCCAGCCGTAGCCACGGCTGTCGTCCATGCCGCTTGTCTGATCTGGCGGGATACCCGCAGAACGAATTGACCCTCAGAAGAAGGCGCTGCCTCGGTCGACGAGGAGGGTGTAGAGCGTCTGCTGGATCGTCTCGCGCACCTGGTCGGTCACGTTGAACAGCAGCATCGGGTCGTCGGCCGCCTCCGGCTCGTACGCGTCGGTGCGGATCGGCTCGCCGAACTCGATGATCCACTTGCTCGGCAACGGCACCAGGCCGAGTGGACCGAGCAGCGGGAAGAACGGCGTGATCGGCAGGTAGGGCACGCCCATCAGGCGGGCGAGGGACGGGACGTTGCCGATCAGGGGATAGATCTCCTCGGCGCCCACGATCGAGACCGGGACGATCGGCACCTGCGCGCGCATGGCCGACGACACGAATCCACCGCGACCGAATCGCTGCAGCTTGTACCGCTCCGCGTACGGCTTGCCGATGCCCTTGAAGCCTTCCGGCCAGACACCGGCGAGCTCGCCGTTGCTCAGCAGTCGCTCGGCATCCTCGGTGCAGGCCAGCGTGGCGCCGAGCTTGCGGGCCAGCTGGCTCACGAACGGCAGCTGGAAGACCAGGTCGGCGCCCAGCGGGCGCAGGTTGCGCTGCGCGTACTTCTTGACGGCGTAACCGACCATCACCCCGTCGATGGGCACCGTGCCGGAGTGGTTCGAGACGAGCAGCGCGCCCCCCTCGGTGGGGATGTTCTCGACGCCGCGCACCTCGAGCCGGAACCACTTCTCGGCGAGCGGCTCGACGGCCCCGACGAGGATCTCGGTGATCTGCGGGTCGAAGCCGAACTCGTCGACCGCGTACTCGCCACCGATGCGGCGGCGGAGCCCCGCGAACAGCGTGGCGAGCCGGGTGTCCCAGTCCGAGCCGAGGACGCGCTGTGCGGCCTGGATCACGGCCGCGACGATCTCGTCGATCGGGATGCCCGCCGCGGCCGGGGTGGCACCCGCGGACCGGGTGCGGCGCTGCGCCTCCTCCGCCGCATCGGCGGCGGCGCGAGCGGCGTCGTCGTCGGTGACGGCGCGCAGGCGCGTACCGGTGGCGGTGCTGCGGGCGGACGAGCTGGGCGTCGTCGCGGGGCCGCCGGTGCTGCTCGCGCGACCGCCCGTGGACGACGGTGCCTTCGGGCTCGAGCTCTTCGACGTGGCCGGCTTCGAGGTCGCGGACTTCGAGGCTGCAGGCTTCGAGGCCGTGGACTTCGACGGCTTCTTCGTCGGGCTGGAGGTGCTCGCGGTCTTCCGCGCCGACTCCGCGGACGCGGCCTCAGGCTTGGCGGGCGTCTTCGGCTTGGCCTTGGTCGGGGGCTTGCGGGGCGCCGACCCTCCGGCGAGGGATCGTGCGGCCGAGGACGGCGAGGTGCGACCCGAGCCGGGCTTGGCCGACCGGGCACCGATGTTCTTGCGCGGATCGTCGCTCATGACGTGGTCCCCCCTGACTCACTCATGCCCGAGCTCCCAGCCCGGACAGGACCCCGGGCCGCACCGTGCGGCGGAACTGCTCCAGGATCTGCTCGGTCGTGTAGGTCGGCTCGAAGCCGAAGATCTCCTTCAGCGCGGACGTGTCGACCACGCGCCCGTACATCAGGAGGCGGTGCAGATCGGGCGAGATGTCGGACCCGACGGCGCGCAGGACACGGCGTGCTCCGCCGGCGAAGCCGAAGGGAGGCACCGGCACGACCGGTCGGCCGAGGCGTCGAGCGGCCTGGGACAGGAGCACGACGCCGTCACCGGCCACGTTGAAGGTGCCCGGGCGGTCCTTGCGGACCGACTCCTCGAGGACCGCCAGGAGGTCCTGCACGTGGACGAACTGCAGGCGCGGATCGTAACCGAGGGCCGCCGGCAGGGCGGCGCTGCGGAAGTACTGCCCGAGCGGCGAGAAGTGGTCGACGTCGAGCAGGTGGGCGGAGCGCACGGTGGTGATCAGCACCTCAGGCCGGCGCCGCGCGAAACCACGCGCGTACGACTCGACCTCGACGATGTCCTTCGGGAAGCCCGAGCGGACTCCCCCACGGGCGCTCGTGGACTCGCGGAACAGCGCCGGGTCGCGCGGCGAGGAGCCGTAGACCGCGGTCGACGAACCCAGCACGAGCTTGCGGACGACCGACGAGCGCTGGCACGCGGCCAGCAGCTGCATCGTGCCGATGACGTTGAGCTCCTTGCCGCCGCCTCGACCTCGTACCTGCGGGCTGAGGTCGAGGTGCACGACGGTGTCGACGTCCTCGACCGCGATGACCTTGCCGATGACCGGGGTGCGGATGTCGGCTCGAACGAACTTGACGCCACTCAGGTCACCGTCCGGGAGGACGGTGTCGACACCGACGACCTTCTCGATCGAGGGCTCGTCGGCAAGGCTCCGTGCCACGAGGGTGGCGAAGGAGTCGGAGACGCCGGTGACCAGAACGACCTTGCCCATGGCGCCTGGGGACTACTTGCCCAGACGACGACGCTGCACGCGCGTGCGCTTCAGCATCTTGCGGTGCTTCTTCTTCGACATCCGCTTGCGACGCTTCTTGATGACAGAACCCACAGAGGAACCCCAGTACTGGTGTTGATGGAGATGACGGCTCAGCGTACCCGCCTCGGCCTGACCTGCACACACCGCCAACAGCGGAGCGACAGCGGCGAGCACGAACGACCGATCCGGCGGAGGTCGCGGTGACGGACCGCGGTGCCGGAGGAACCCGGCGGCGGGCTCAGCCGGCCTGGTAGAAGGACTTGTCGATGAAGTCGTCGACGGCCTTCTGCGTGACCCGGAAGGAGCGGCCGACGCGCACCGCCTCGAGGTCACCGCCGTGCACCAGACGGTAGACGGTCATCTTCGAGACACGCATCTGCGCCGCGACTTCGGCAATGGTCAGAAATTCGCCAGCGGACGCCATCTGCGTTCCCTTTCCACGTGAGGGCACGCGCGCTCTCCGGCTTCCCCACCGGAGAGGCAGCGCGCGTGCTTGTCGGTGACACTAGTGGGTCGATGTCCCGGGCGTACAGGGGTTGTCCGAATTCGTCTCAGCAGACCCTCAGGAACCGTGAGCCACATCTCTCCCGTGGCTCGGCCGGCCCGCGGGCGGCACGTCAGTAGAGCGGGTCGATGCCGACCAGCGGGAAGACGGCCTGGCGGGTCGCGTTAATCGACCGGTCGAGCCAGCTCGCGGGGTCGAAGCCCTGCTCCCAGGGGCGGTAGGTCGGCGTGCGTCCGTCGCTCATGCGCGTCGGCGCCACGACGCCCTGACGGTGCTGGACGAACGCCTGCCAGTCGGCCGGGGTCGGGGTCGCGGGGTCGATCGGATGGTCGGCCACGATGCCGAGCAGATGGGTCCACGCCCGTGGCACCACCTCGGTGACGGCGTAGCCCCCGCCGCCCGTGACGACCCACTTGCCGTCGCAGAGCTCGTCGGCGAGCTCGCGGAGCACGACGTACGACTGACGCTGGCCGTCGACGCTGAGCATCAGGTTGGTCAACGGATCGTCCATGTGCGAGTCGCACCCGTGCTGGGTGATGAGGATCTGCGGCTTGAACTCCCGCAGCACCTGCGGCACGAGCGCGTGGAACGCCCGGAACCAGCCGGCGTCCGACGTGCCGGGCGGCAGCGGGATGTTGACGGCGGTGCCCGGCGCCTGCGACCCGCCGGTCTCGGTCGCGAACCCCGTGCCGGGGAACAAGGTCTGCGGGCCCTCGTGGATCGACACCGTCAGGACGCGTGGGTCGTCCCAGAACATCGTCTGGACGCCGTCGCCGTGGTGGGCGTCGACGTCGACGTACGCGACGCGCTCGGCCCCGTGGTCGAGCAGCCAGCGGATCGCCAGCGCGATGTCGTTGTAGATGCAGAAGCCGCTGGCACGGTCGGGCATCGCGTGGTGCAGGCCGCCGGCGACGTTCGCGGCGCGGGGCGCCTCACCGGTCCACACGCGGCGAGCCGCCTCCACGCTGGCGCCGGCGATGAGCGCGCTGGCCTCGTGCATCCCGCCGAAGACCGGGTTGTCGTCACCGCCGAGCCCGATGCCGAGGTCGCGGTGGATCGGGTGGGCGCTGAGCTTCTGCACCCGCTCGATGTAGCTGGTCGAGTGGATCGCGGCGAGCTCGTCGTCGGTGGCCGAGACCGCTCCGACCAGGTCGAGGTGGTCGAGCACCCCGAGCCCCCCGGCGAGCTCCAACGTCAGCTCGACGCGGACCGGCGCCATGGGGTGGGTCGGACCGAAGTTGTACGACGTGACCGCCTCGTCGAACACGACGACCGGACGATGGTTGTGACCCACCTCTCGAGGGTAGTCCCCGAGCCTCGGTCGCTGACCGCTGACCCGGCGTCAGCCGGACAGTTCGGCTCCCGGCGTCAGCCGGACAGTTCCGCCCCCCGGCGTCAGCCGGACAGTTCCGCCCCCCCGGCGTCAGCCGGACAGTTCCGCAGAGCGCCGGGCCGCCGCCACGACGCCGGCACGCAGTCCGGCGGCGACACCGGACTCGTCGAACGTGGCGATCGCCGCGGCCGTCGTGCCGCCGGGGGAGGTGACCCGCCGACGCAGCTCGGCCGGCTCGTCGCCGGAGCGGTCGAGCAGCGTCGCGGCCCCCACGAGGGTGCGGGTGGCCAGCACCCGAGCGGTGGCCTCGTCGAGCCCCGCCTCGACCCCGCCGGCGATCATCTGCTCCACGAGGTAGAAGACGTAGGCGGGCCCGGACCCCGAGACCGCCGTGACGGCATCCTGCAGCGACTCGTCGACCACGACGACCTCGCCGGCGGTGCCGAGCAGGGCGGCCACGGCCTCGACCTGCTCCCGCGTGCACGACGAGCCCGCCGAGATGCCGAACATTCCCTGGCCGACCAGCGCCGGGGTGTTCGGCATGGCGCGCACCACGGCGGTCCCGGCGGGAAGTGCCGCTTCGAAGGTCGCCGTGCGCACCCCCGCAGCGATCGAGACGACCGTGGACGACGGCGACACGGCGTCGGCCACGTCGGCGAGCACCGCCGGCACGTCCTGGGGCTTGACCGCCACGACGACGACGTCGGCGCCTTCGACCGCGCTACGCGCGTCGGTCACCGTCACACCGTGCGCCGAGCGGAGCGCCTCGGCCCGGTCGGGGCTCTTCTCGGCGACCCGTACGTCGCCAGGAGCCTGACCGGCCCTCAGGATCGCGGCGAGGATCGTCTCGCCCATGACACCGGCACCCAGGAACGCGATCGTCGTCATGTCGCCAGCCTAAGCCGCGCGCCGCGGGACGCGCGCCCCGCTCTAGGGTCGACGGGTGCGACTCGATCCGTTCCTCCTGCTGCTCCTCGCGGTCGCCGGTGTCGGGACGTTCCTGCCGGCCACGGGCGACGGGCTCGAGGTCGTCAAGATCGGCGCAATGGTCACGATCGGGCTGCTGTTCTTCCTCTACGGCGCCCGACTCTCGACTGCCGACACCCTGCGCAACCTGCGCAACTGGCGCCTGCAGCTGACGATCCTCGCCACGACCTTCGTCGCGTTCCCGCTCGTCGGGCTGCTGGTGCGCCTGACGCCCGAGTCGGTCCTGCCGGGGCCGCTGGCAGCGGGGGTGCTGCTGCTCTGCCTCGTGCCGTCGACCGTGCAGGGCTGCGTCGTCTACACCCGGATCGCGCACGGGAACACCGCGGCGGCGGTCGTCAGCGCCTCGACGTCGAACCTCGTCGGGGTCTTCCTCGTCCCGCTCTACGTGGCGCTGCTGATGGGGGGCGAGGGTCGCGTCGACGGCGGCTCGATCGCCCGCATCGTCGCGCAGCTGCTCGCCCCGTTCGCCGCCGGCCAGCTGCTGCGCCCGCTGGTCGGTCGCTGGGTCGAGCGCAACGACGGCTGGCTCAAGCGGTTCGATCGCAGTGCGATCCTCGTCGTCGTGTACGTCGCGTTCAGCGAAGGTGCCGAGGCCGAGATCTGGTCGGCCGTGCCGGCCTCGTCGTTCGCACTGGTGGCCGTGGTCTGCGCGGCCCTGCTCGCGCTGGCCCTGGGCGGCACTGCCCTCGTGGGGCGCTGGGGCGGGTTCACCCGACCCGACCGGATGGCCCTGATGTTCTGCGGATCGACCAAGAGCCTCGCGAGCGGGCTGCCGATGGTGGCGGTGCTGTTCCCGGGGGCCACGGCGGCGCTGATCGTGCTGCCGCTCATGATCTACCACCAGTTCCAGCTCGTGGTGAGCTCGATCCTGGCCGAGCGACTCGGGCGAGCGGCGCCGGAGGAGCCGGTGGGCTGATGGGTCAGCGGTGGTTCGTGACGGCCAGGCCGAACGCCAGGAGCTGGCCTCCCGTGACCATCACGGCTCCAGGTGGCGGCGGGTGAAGTCCAGGGCCTCGATCAGCGCGTCCTCGCGGGTGCGGGTGTCGAGCGCCTTGCGCGTGTTGATCTCGACCACGACCTCGCCGGAGTAGCCCGACCGGGCGACCTCGGCGAGGAACTCCGCACACGGCTGGCTGCCGCGGCCGGGGATCATGTGCTCGTCCTTGGCACTGCCCATGCTGTCGGCGATGTGCACGTGCGCGAGCCGGTCGCCCAGGTCGCGGACCATCTGGACCGGGTCCTGCTTGGCGGTACCGCTGTGCGACAGGTCGACCGTGACGTGGGCGTAGTCCTGGCCGACCGGGTCCCAGTCGGGGGCGTACGCCTGGAACTCGCGGCGGCCCGTGCGCCAGGGGTACATGTTCTCGACGGCGTAGGTGAGGCCGTGCTCGGCCTCGAGGTCGGCGATGCCCTGGACGAACTCGGCGGCGTACTCGCGCTGCCACCGAAACGGCGGGTGCACCACGATCGTGTCGCACCCGACGGCGTTCGCCATGTCAGCGGCCCGATGGAGCTTGCCCCACGGCTCGGTGCCCCAGACGCGCTGGGTCAGGAGCAGTGTCGGCGCGTGGACCGAGACGACCTGGACGCCGTGGAACTCCGCCAGCCGCGTGACCGCCTCGATGTCGGCGCTGACCTCGTCGGTGCCGACCATGACCTCGACCCCGTCGTAGCCGACCCGCGCAGCAGCCTCGAAGGCGCTGGCCGTGGAACCCGGGTACACCGATGACGTCGACAGCGACACACGGACGGGAGAGGACACGACGGCCAGCCTAGGCCCGACCCCCAGGAACCGGGCACCGGTTCACCCTCCAGCCCGCCCCGGGGCGGTGAGTGTTCCACCTTCGCGCGGACGGGCGGACGGGCGGACGGGCGGACGGGCGGACGGGCGGACGGGCGGACGGGCGGACGGGCGGTGAGTGTTCCACCGCCCCAGAGCTGGTGCGGTGGAACACTCACCGCCCCAGCCACCAAGGGTGGAACACTCACCGCCCCCGGTTGGGGGGCGCGCTTCAGTCGAAGACGACCGTCCGCGGGCCGTTGAGCAGGACGCGCGACTCGGCGTGCAGGGCCACGGCGCGCGAGAGCGTGCGGGCCTCCACGTCGCGTCCCACGCGGGCCAGGTCGGCGGGCGTCATCCGGTGGTCGACGCGCTGCACCTCCTGGTCGATGATCGGCCCCTCGTCGAGGTCGGCGGTGACGTAGTGGGCGGTCGCACCGATCAGCTTGACCCCGCGGGCATGCGCCTGGGCGTACGGGCGCGCGCCCTTGAAGCTGGGCAGGAAGCTGTGGTGGATGTTGATCGCCCGCCCCGAGAGGGCTCGACACAGGCCGTCGCTCAGGATCTGCATGTACCGCGCCAGCACGACGAGCTCGACGTCGAGCTCCGCCACGAGGCGCAGGACGGTGGCCTCCGCGGCGGCCTTGTCGCCGGACGGCACGTGGTGGAACGGCACGCCGTACGCGGTCGCGAGACCCTCGAGATCGCGGTGGTTCGACACGACGGCCGGCACCTCGACGGGGAGCGCCCCCGTGCTCTGCCGGTACAGCAGGTCGTTGAGGCAGTGCCCCTCCCTCGACACCATCACGAGCGTGCGGGTCGGGCGCTCGGCCGCGACGAGCTGGAAGACCATGTCGAGGTCGGCCGCGACGGGCGAGAACGACTCCCGGAGCGCGGCGACCGTCTCCGGGTGGTCGAAGTGGACCCGGAGGAAGAACTCCCCGTCGGCAGTGTCGGTGAACTGCTGGCTGTCGAGGATGTTCCCGCCCGACTCGGCGATCCACCGGGAGACAGCGAAGACCAGGCCCGCGCGGTCCGGGCAGGTCAGGGTCAGGACGATCGTGGAGGTCATGGCGCGGCTCCCCCGGTCTCAGAGTCGGTCGATGCGCTCGAGCAGCACACCCTCGCGCAGCGCCCACGGACAGACCTCGAGCCGCTCGAGGCCGAACAGGCTCATCGTGGCGTCGGCGACGAGGGCCCCGGCGAGCAGCTGGTGGGCGCGGTCGGCCGAGACGCCCGGCATATCGGCGACCTCCTCGACGGTCAGCTCGCGCAGCTTGTCGACGAGCGTCAGCAGGTCGGCGTGCGCCAGGGACCGGCGCACGAAACGGCCCTCGCCCGACGGGGCGGCGCCGCAGACCCGGGCGAGCGACCGGAAGGTCTTGCTGGTGGCGACGGCGTGGTCGAACGCTCCGGCGCGCAGGATCGGACCGGCACCCGCGGCGATCTCGGCACGCACGTGGCGGCGCAGGTCGTCGACCCCGCAACCGGCGTCGATCCAGTCCCGCGTGAGCCGACCCGCGCCGAGCGGCAGCGAGTACGCCACATCCGGGCTCTCGTCGGCGCCGGCGGCGATCTCGAGGGACCCTCCGCCGATGTCGAACACGCCCATGCGTCCGGCCGACCACCCGAACCAGCGACGCACGGCCAGGAAGGTCAGACGTGCCTCGTCGGCGCCGCCCAGGACCTGCAGGTCGAGTCCGGTGGAGGCGTTGACCTCGGCGATGACGTCCTCGGCGTTGCTCGCCTCACGCACCGCGGAGGTGGCGAACGCCATGACCTCGGAGCACCCCTGGTCCTCGGCCGCGCGCTTGGCCTCCTGGCAGAACGCGACGAGCCGGCGGACGCCGTCCTCGGTGACCGCGCCGTGCTCGAGGTGCTCGGCCAGTCGCAGCGGCTCCTTGTAGGAGTAGGCCGCGACCGGTGGGCCACCACGGAAGGCGTCGACCACGAGGAGGTGCCCCGTGTTCGAGCCGATGTCGAGAACGCCCATGCGCATGCCGGCCATCGTCCCACGCGCTCGGCTCGCGCTCGGGCCGCCCCGACGTAGAGTGGCCGGCACCATGCCCGAAGTCGACCTCGGATTCCCCCGCTCGTGGGTGGAGTTCCCCAACCCGGACGACACGTCCGAGGTCTTCCGCTGCGACCTCACCTGGCTGACCTCGCGCTGGACCTGCATCTTCGGGGCCGGCTGCCCCGGCATCTACGAGTCCAGTCCCGAGGCCGGGTGCTGCACGCTCGGGGCGCACTTCGCCGACGACGAGGACCACGAGACCGTCGCCACCTTCGTCGAGCGCCTCACGCCCGAACGGTGGGAGCGCCACGACGACGGGCTCGCGAACGGCTGGACCGAGCGCGACGAGGACGGCGAGCTCAAGACCCGTGCGGTCGAGGGTGCCTGCATCTTCCACAACTCCCGCGAGTTCTCCGGCGGCTACGGGTGCGCGCTGCACGGCCTCGCCCTCGCCGAGGGGATCGAGCCGCTCGAGGCCAAGCCGCAGGTCTGCTGGCAGCTGCCGCTGCGCCGCCAGTTCCGCGACGTCGATCCCGGTGACGGCGACGAGTACACCGAGGTCACGATCGGCGAGTACGTGCGCGCGGGCTGGGGCCCCGGGGGCCACGACCTCGACTGGTACTGCTCGTCGAACACCGAGGCGCACGTCGGGGCCGAACCGGTCTACCGGTCCAACCGGCCCGAGCTGACCGCGCTCATGGGCGCTGCCGGCTACGACGAGCTCGCCCGCCACTGCGAGGCCTTCGAGGCGGCAGGCATCCCCGTCCCCCACCCCGCCTCGGCACGCCCCTCGCCCGTGCCGCCCACGTGACTTAGGCCACCCTGAGAAATCTCGGTCGAGTCGCCCGGGCGAGACTGACGGCATGCATCTCGACCACGTGACGTTCGCCGTGGGGCCTCATGGGCTCGACGCCACGACGGAGAAGCTCGGTTCTGCGCTCGGCTCGACGTTCGTCGACGGAGGGGTCCATCCGCGCTTCGGCACGCGCAACCGGATCCTGCCGCTGCGCAATCGTCAGTACCTCGAGGTCGTGGAGGTGCTCGACCACCCGGCCGCCGACAAGCTGGCGTTCGGCCAGGTCGTGCGTGCCCGGTCCGAGGCCGGCGGCGGCTGGCTGCACTGGTGCCTCGCGGTCGAGCAGCTGGCCGAGGTCGAGGAGCGCATGGGTCGCCACGCGGTGCCCGGCAACCGTCACCGCCCCGACGGCTTCAACCTCGAGTGGCACCAGATCGGCACGAGCTCGATGAAGGCCGACCCGCAGCTCCCGTACGTGACCCGCTGGGACATCGCCCCCGAGGAGCACCCGTCGCAGGCGGCGCCCTCGGACGTCGAGCTGGTGCAGATGGAGATCGCCGGCGATCCGCAGCGCGTGGCCGACTGGCTCGGCGAGACGGTCTTCGACGCGCTCGAGTCGATCAAGGTCGACTGGGCCGCCCCCAACGGCATGCCCGGCATCCTCGCCGTCACATTCCGCACCCCCCACGGCGACGTCCGCATCTGACGGTTCGCCTGGCTGACGCCTGGTGCTGCTCTGCAGGGCACGGCTCCGTACCCCGACCGGCGGATGCGCGTGGTGACGGCGCTCAGTCGTCGCCGCGGCTCATGGCCGGACGTCGCTCGGAGGGGTCGAGATCGCTGGCGGCCTCGAAGGAGCTCGCCACGGCCTCGCGCCAGTCGCGCTCCCACGCCTCGGGCGGCGCCGTGAGCAGCTCGCCGGGCTCGAGCCACGCGAAGAGCTCCTGGTAGGTCGTGGTGACCTGCGGGTCGATCCGTCGGAAGAGCTTGCGCGGGCTGAGCTGGTCGAAGCTGTCCAGGCCCATCGAGGCGACGATCTGGCGCGCCGAGTTGACGGTCTTCTCCTGGTACTGGAACACCCGATGCATCTTGTCGTCCACGACCAGGGCCCGCGCCCGCGAGGCGTCCTGCGTCGCGACGCCCACGGGGCACGTGTTGGTGTGGCACGTCTGCGCCTGGATGCACCCGATCGCGAACATCATGGCCCGTGCCGACATCGTGAAGTCGGCGCCCTGGCAGATGCGCTTGACGATGTCGATGCCCGTCGCGACCTTGCCGCTCGCCCCGATCTTGACCTGAGGCCGCAGGCCCACGCCGACCAAGGCGTTGTGGACGAACATCAGTGCCTCGGTGAGCGGCATGCCGACGTGGTCCTCGAACTCGACCGGACCGGCGCCGGTTCCGCCCTCGGATCCGTCGACGATGATGAAGTCCGGGGCGCTCCCCCGCTCCAGCATCGCCTTGCAGATCGCGAGGAACTCCCGGCGCGAGCCGATACAGATCTTGAAGCCCACGGGCTTGCCGCCGCTGAGGCCTCGGAGCCGGTCGATGAAGTCGACCAGGCCCAGCGGCGTCGAGAACTCGGGGTGCGTGGGCGGTGAGACGACCGTGGTGCCGATCGGCACGCCCCGCGCCTCGGCGACCTCGGCGTTGACCTTCGACCCCGGGAGCAGTCCGCCCAGCCCCGGCTTGGCCCCCTGGGAGATCTTGATGCTGATCGCCTTGACCTGGTCCAGCTCCGCCCGGGCGGCGAACGCCTCGTCGTCGAAGCGCCCCTCGGGCGTGCGGCAGCCGAAGTAGCCCGACGCGACCTCCATCACGAGGTCTCCGCCGTGCGCAGTGTGGTGGCGGGAGATCGATCCCTCGCCGGTGTCGTGCGCGAAGCCGCCGAGCGCCGCGCCCGCGTTGAGGGCCTCGATCGCATTGCCCGAGAGCGAGCCGAAGCTCATGGCCGAGACGTTGAGCAGGGCGATGTCGTAGGGGCGGGCGCAGTGCGGGCCGCCGAGACGCACCCGCGGCTGGGCCGAGTCGGGCTTCGGGCGCGCGCGCATCGAGTGGGCCACGAACTCGTAGCCCACCGCGTTGACGTCGCGCTCCGTGCCGAACGGCTCCTCGCCGTGGTTGCCCTTGGCACGGTCGTACACGAGGTCGCGCGTCTCCCGGTCGAACGGCGTGCCCGCCGTGTTGGTCTCGACGAAGTACTGCTGGATCTCGGGACGGATGTGCTCCAGCAGGAAGCGCAGGTGGCCCACGATCGGATAGTTGCGCGTGATGCTGTGCCGGGTCTGCACCAGGTCGTGCACGCCCACGAGACCGAGAAGGACGACGACGACCCCGACGGCGTCGAGGAACCAGGCGTCGGTCGTCGCCCCGAGGTACACGGTCGCGGCGCCCGCGAGGAGGACGAGACCCACCACCAGCGCGCGCTTCACCTCGCCAGCATGGCATCGCGTCGGCATCGGTGCAGGGCTCGGACCGTGTCGGCGCCGCCGCCTAGGCTGATCCCATGGCGACCTCCAAGGCGGCGAAGGCGGCCCGCCCCACCTACCGCTGCACCGAGTGCGGCTGGACCGCCACCAAGTGGGTCGGCCGGTGCGGCGAGTGCCAGGCCTGGGGCACCGTCGACGTCGCCGGCAGCGACCGTTCCGCCGGGCGCACGGCGCCGGCCGCGGTCAGCCGACCCGCCGTGCCGATCGGCGAGGTCCGCTCCGAGGACGCCCGTTCCGTCACCTCTGGCATCCCCGAGCTCGACCGCGTCCTCGGCGGGGGCGTCGTGCCGGGTGCCGTGCTTCTCATGGCCGGCGAGCCCGGCGTCGGCAAGTCCACGCTCCTGCTCGAGGCCGCCGCCTGCTGGGCGCGTGCCGGCCGCCGCGTGCTCTACGTGTCCGGCGAGGAGTCGGCCGCCCAGGTCCGGCTCCGGGCCGAGCGCACGGGTGCCATCACCGACGAGCTGTACCTCGCTGCCGAGACCGACCTCGGTGCGCTGCTCACCCACGTCGACCAGGTCAAGCCCAGCCTGCTCATCGTCGACTCGGTGCAGACGATCGGCTCGACCGACGTCGAGGGTGTCCCCGGGGGCGTCACGCAGGTCCGCGAGGTGGCCGCCGCCGTCATCGGCCGCGCCAAGACCGACCACATCGCCACGCTGCTGGTCGGCCACGTCACGAAGGACGGCTCGGTCGCCGGGCCACGCGTGCTCGAGCACCTCGTCGACGTCGTCCTGCAGTTCGAGGGCGACCGCACCTCCCGGCTCCGGCTCCTGCGAGCCGTCAAAAATCGCTTCGGCCCGGTCGACGAGATCGGCTGCTTCGACCTCACCGGCACGGGCATCGTCGAGGTGCCCGACCCCACCGGGCTGTTCGTCTCGCGGCACGAGCAGCCGGTCGCCGGCACGTGCGTCACGGTCACGATGGAGGGCCGGAGGCCCCTGCTGGCCGAGGTCCAGTCACTCACGGTGCCCGCCACGGCCGGCGGCAACCCCCGCCGCACGTCCAGCGGTCTCGACGGCTCGCGCGTCGCCATGATCCTGGCCGTGCTCACCAAGCACTGCGGCCTGCAGGTGCAGCAGTCCGACGTCTACACCGCATCGGTCGGCGGGGCGCGACTCACCGAGCCGTCGGTCGACCTCGCCACCGCGATCGCCCTCGCGTCGGCCGTCCGCGACAAGCCCTGCCCGTCCGATCTCGTCGCGATCGGCGAGGTCGGCCTCGCCGGTGAGGTCCGACCGGTCCACGAGCTCGCGCCACGCCTGCGCGAGGCCGCCCGCATCGGCTTCAAGCGGGCGATCGTGCCGGCCGGCAGCGATCTCTCGGGCCTCGACGGCGTCATCACCGTCGCAGCGGTCGGCGACGTCGCCACCGCGATCCGCGCCGCCCTCTCCTGACCAGGCTGCTCCGCGCACCAGTGGCCGCAGCGCCCCTACACTGAGGCCGTGCCGAACCCCCCTGACCTGCGGACCGTCCTGGCGTCCGTCGCGCCCGGCACCGAGCTGCGCGAGGGCCTCCAGCGCATCCTGCGCGGCCGCACCGGCGCCCTCATCGTGATCGGCCAGGACAAGCCGATCGAGTCGCTCTCCACGGGCGGCTTCGTGCTCGACGTGCCGTTCTCGGCCACGGGCGTGCGCGAGCTGGCCAAGATGGACGGCGCGATCATCCTCGACGCGAACGCCCAGCGCATCCTGCGTGCCAGCGTGCACCTGATGCCCGACCCCAGCATCCCCACCGTGGAGTCCGGCACCCGTCACCGCACGGCCGACCGCGTGGCCCGGCAGACCGGGCTGCCCGTCATCTCGGTCTCGGCCTCGATGCACACCATCGCCGTGTATTTCGGCGAGGTGCGCCACGTGCTCGAGGAGTCGGCGGCCATCATCGGCCGCGCCGACCAGGCACTGCAGACGCTGGAGCGCTACCGCCACCGTCTCGACGAGGTCGCCGACTCGCTCTCGGCCCTCGAGATCGAGGACCTCGTCACGGTCCGCGACGTCGCCCAGGTCGCCCAGCGCCTCGAGATGGTCGACCGCATCGCCCGCGAGATCGACGCCTACGTGCTCGAGCTCGGCGTCGAGGGTCGCCTGCTCGCGCTGCAGCTCGACGAGCTCGTCAGCGGTGTCCAGAACGAGCGTGAGCTTCTGATCCGCGACTACATGCCCCGCGGCCGCCGGGCGCGCCCCACCGCGCAGGTGCTCACCGACCTCGAGGCCGTCGACGCGCCCGACCTGGTCGACCTGGGCCGCATCGCCCGGGCCATGCGGATCGGCACCGACGACACCCTCGACGCCCCCCTGTCGCCCCGCGGGCACCGCATGCTCGACCGGGTCCCCCGCATCCCGACCACCGTCGCCGAGCGGGTCGTCGAGCACTTCGGATCGCTCCAGAAGCTGCTCGCCGCGAGCGTCGACGACCTCACGCTCGTCGAGGGTGTCGGCGAGCTTCGCGCCAAGAGCCTGCGTGAAGGCCTCTCCCGCCTGGCCGACTCGAGCATCCTCGAGCGCTACGTCTGACCGTCAGCCAACCGGCAGGGCTTCGGGGTCGGCGGCCGGGTCGGTGGCAGCCGGGGTCGGCATCGTGGGGTCAGGCACCGCGGGGTCTGGCACCGTGGGATCCGGCACGACCGGGTCCGGAGCGGGAGGCGGCGGCGCCTCACCCAGCGTGAAGGTGGCCTCGCCCGGCTCCCCGCCGAGGGTGCCGAGCTTGATCGTGTAGTCGCCCGACGCGGCGAAGGCCTCGGCGTCCGAGCACGAGGATCCCGAGACCCGCCCGCTCCACGTGGCCGTCGTGACGGTGGCCCACTCGGGGCTGAGCGAGACCGGGCTCCCCAGGAGCGAGGCCGCACAGGAGGTCGAGTCGTAGACCGGGTTGCTGCCGTCGTCGATCACGACGACGAGCTCGGAGGCGGAGGCCTCGAGGACGCAGGCCGTGCTCGCCGTGGTCGAGACGGTCAGCGTGATCGTGACGTCGGCCCCGGCCGTCTGGTCGGCGGCCACGCTCGGGCTGATGCGCACCGTCTCCGGGTCGCACGCGCGGTCGCCGGTCTTGAGGCTGGCCGGGACGGTTCCTGCGGGGAGCTCCGCCGCCTCGGTCGCGGTGGGCGTCGGGGGCGGGGTCGCTGACGTGTCGCCGGCGGAGTCGCCACCGGTGACGGCGCGGACGAGCAACCACACCACCAGCACGACGCCCACCACTCCCGACACGAGGACGATGCGGCGCCGCCGGTAGATCTCAGGTGGCAGCGGACGACTCACCCGGCTACGGTAGCCGTCACCCCGCGCGTGACAGGATCGACCCGCCATGACCTCGCCCGTCGAATCCGCGCTCACCGACCCGCTCGACCCCGCCGTCCTGCACGCGCGAGTCGACGCCTGGTTCGCGGCCCATGCCCGGTCCTTGCCCTGGCGCGACGCCCCGGATCCCTGGCCGGTCATGGTCTCGGAGTTCATGCTGCAGCAGACGCCCGTCGTGCGCGTGCTCCCGATGTTCGCGGCCTGGATGGAGCGGTGGCCCACGCCCGGCGACCTGGCCGCCGAGCCGGTCGGCGAGGCGGTGCGCGCGTGGGGCCGGTTGGGCTACCCGCGTCGTGCCCAGCGCCTGCACGCGGCAGCGGTCGCGATCGTCGACCGTCACGCCGGAGAGGTCCCGGGGACCTACGAGGAGCTGCTGGAGCTGCCCGGCATCGGCGACTACACCGCGGCGGCGATCGCGTCGTTCGCCTTCGCTCGGCGCCATGTCGTGCTCGACACGAACGTGCGGCGCGTGTTCGCGCGGGTGGCCGAGGGTCGGCAGTACCCGCACACGTCGGTCACGAAGGCGGAGCGCGAGCTCGCGACGTCCCTGCTGCCCGAGGAGGATGCCCACCGGTGGGCGGCGGCCACGATGGAGCTCGGCGCCGTCGTCTGCACGGCCAGGGCGCCCCGCTGCGAGGCCTGCCCCGTGGCCGACGTGTGCCGCTGGCACCTGGCCGGACACCCGGAGCACGACGGTCCGCCCCGTCGTGGCCAGGCCTGGGCCGGGACCGACCGGCAGTGCCGAGGCCGACTGCTGGCGGTGCTGCGGGAGTCGGCGGACCCCGTCCCGAAGCCCGACCTCGACCTGGCCTGGGACGACGTCGGCCAGCGCGAACGTTGCCTCGACTCCCTGATCGACGACGGACTCGTCACGCCACGACCCGACGGCACCTTCACGCTCTGACCCGGGGCCCCGCCCAGACTTGCTGGCCAACCGGCCGTTCTGACGCATCGAAACGGTGGACACGTCAGCACATCTCGGTTCGGGCGGCACGACGAGGCCCCCGCACCCACAGGGGGTACGGGGGCCTGGATCGGTCAGACGGTCCGGATCACTCCGAGCTGCCGGCCTCGACCGCGAGGGGCTCGGAGCCCTCGGCCAGCTCGAGATCGGCCTTGGCCGTGCCCACGAAGGTGAACGTGGCCTCGGGGCCCTCGCCCTCGGCGTCGACCAGCACGATCTGTCCCGGACGCAGCTCGCCGAACAGCATCTTCTCGGCCATCGCGTCCTCGATCTCGCGCTGCACCGTGCGGCGCAGCGGACGCGCGCCCAGCACCGGGTCGAAGCCACGCTTGGCCAGCAGGTCCTTCGCGGCCGGCGTCAGCTCGATGCCCATGTCCCGGTCCAGCAGGCGCTTCTCGAGCGAGGCGATCATCATGTCGACCATCGAGGCGATCTGCTCGCGCGTCAGCGGCGGGAACACGACGACCTCGTCGACACGGTTCAGGAACTCGGGGCGGAAGTGCTGCTTGAGCTCCTCCGACACCTTCGCCTTCATCTTCAGGTACGACCCCTCGACGTCATCGGCCTGGCCGAAGCCCAGGCTCACGCCCTTGGCGATGTCGCGGGTACCGAGGTTGGTCGTCATGATGATGACGGTGTTCTTGAAGTCGACGAGTCGGCCCTGACTGTCGGTCATGTGGCCTTCCTCGAGGATCTGCAGGAGCGAGTTGAAGATGTCGGGGTGGGCCTTCTCGACCTCGTCGAACAGCACCACGCTGAACGGCTTGCGCCGCACCTTCTCGGTGAGCTGGCCGCCCTCTTCGTACCCGACGTAGCCGGGAGGCGCGCCGAACAGGCGCGCGACCGTGTGCTTCTCGGAGTACTCGCTCATGTCGAGCTGGATCAGCGCGTCCTCGTCACCGAACAGGAACTCCGCGAGCGTCTTGGACAGCCAGGTCTTGCCGACGCCCGAGGGGCCGGCGAAGATGAACGATCCGCCGGGACGGCGCGGATCCTTCAGGCCGGCACGCGTGCGACGGATGGCCCGGGACAGGGCCTTGATGGCCTCGTCCTGACCGATGACGCGCTTGTGCAGGTGCTCCTCCATGTTGAGGAGTCGGCTCGACTCCTCCTCGGTGAGCTTGAAGATCGGGATGCCGGTGGCGAGCGCCAGGACCTCGGCCACGAGCTCCTCGTCGACGACCGCGACGGCGTCCATGTCGCCGGCCTTCCACTGCTTCTCACGCTCGGCCTTGGCCGCGATGAGCTTCTTCTCCTCGTCGCGCAGGGAGGCAGCGGCCTCGAAGTCCTGCGAGTCGATCGCGCCCTCCTTGCGGCGGCGGACGTCGGCGATCTGGTCGTCGAAGTCCTTGAGGACCGGCGGCGCCGTCATGCGACGGATGCGCAGGCGCGAGCCCGCCTCGTCGATGAGGTCGATCGCCTTGTCCGGGAGGAACCGGTCGGTGACGTAGCGGTCGGCCAGGTTGGCCGCCGCGACGAGTGCCTCGTCGGTGATCGTGACGCGGTGGTGCGCCTCGTAGCGGTCGCGCAGGCCCTTGAGCATCTCGATCGTGTGCGCGACCGAGGGCTCCGGCACCTGGATGGGCTGGAACCGGCGCTCGAGCGCGGCGTCCTTCTCGAAGTGCTTGCGGAACTCGTCGAGCGTCGTGGCACCGATGGTCTGCAGCTCACCGCGGGCCAGCATCGGCTTGAGGATGCTGGCGGCGTCGATCGCGCCCTCGGCGGCACCCGCACCCACGAGGGTGTGGATCTCGTCGATGAACAGGATGATGTCGCCGCGGGTGCGGATCTCCTTGAGGACCTTCTTCAGGCGCTCCTCGAAGTCACCGCGGTAGCGCGAGCCGGCCACGAGCGCGCCGAGGTCGAGCGTGTAGATCTGCTTGTCCTTGAGCGTCTCGGGGACGTCGCCACGGATGATGTCCTGGGCGAGGCCCTCGACGACCGTGGTCTTGCCGACGCCGGGCTCGCCGATCAGCACGGGGTTGTTCTTGGTGCGGCGCGACAGGACCTGCATGACCCGCTCGATCTGGGTCTCGCGACCGATGACCGGGTCGAGCTTGCCCTCGCGGGCCGCCTGCGTGAGGTTGCGGCCGAACTGGTCGAGGACCGTCGAACCCTGCGGGGCCGACTCCTGGGGGGCGCCGGCGGTCTCGGCCTCCTTGCCCTGGAAGCCCTGGACGAGCTGGATGACCTGCTGGCGCACGCGGTTGAGGTCGGCGCCCAGCTTCACGAGGACCTGGGCGGCGACGCCCTCGCCCTCGCGGATCAGGCCGAGCAGGATGTGCTCGGTGCCGATGTAGTTGTGACCGAGCTGCAGCGCCTCGCGCAGGGACAGCTCGAGCACCTTCTTGGCGCGCGGCGTGAAGGGGATGTGGCCGCTGGGGGCCTGCTGGCCCTGGCCGATGATGTCCTCGACCTGCGCGCGCACGGCCTCGAGCGAGATGTCGAGGCTCTCGAGAGCCTTGGCGGCGACGCCCTCGCCCTCGTGGATCAGGCCCAGGAGGATGTGCTCGGTGCCGATGTAGTTGTGGCTGAGCATGCGCGCTTCCTCCTGCGCAAGCACGACCACACGACGGGCCCGATCGGTAAATCTTTCGAACATGGCGTCCCTCCCGGTGTTGGGCTGTCCGCCCAGTCTACGGGCGGACAGGTCCTGTGCAGACTGCTGTCCGCACACCTAGATAACTGGACCACGGGGGCCGGTGTTCCCCGCGTTCGCTCTCGGCGTACAGCGGCGCCCCGGGACGGTCGTCGTGACGACCGCCCCGGGGCCCCGCTGCGGCCCGGTCAGGCGTCGAGGTCGGCCTCGACGAGGTCGGCGATCGCGGTGAGCGCGCCCTCGTCGTCGGACTCGACCGTGACGCTGTCGCCCTTGGCGGCTCCGAGCGTCATGATGAGCAGCGCCGAGCCGGCGTCGACCGGCTCGCCGCCCTCGGTCGCCAGGGTCACCGGGGCCGACTGGGCGGCAGCGGCCGCTGCGATGGTGGCGGCCGGGCGGGCGTGCAGGCCGACGGCGGATCCGACGGTCACGGTCTTGCTGGGCATGGTGTCTCCTTCTGCGGGGCGTCGGCCGTCAGGCGTTCGCGGGGGCGGTCTCGTGCTCGTACGCGAAGGCACCCTCGGTGCGGTCGCGTCCGATCTGCTTCAGGGCGGTCACAGACAGCGCGCCCACGAGCGTACCCACGACGATGGCGGCGAAGAACCAGATCACCTGGTCGATCGCGAAGAACACGAACACACCACCGTGGGGCGCGGCGGAGGTGACTCCGGCGGCCATGGAGATGGCGCCGGCCGTGGCCGAGCCGAGCATCATCGACGGGATCACCCGCAACGGGTCGGCCGCGGCGAACGGGATCGCGCCCTCCGAGATGAAGGCGGCGCCCAGGAGCCACGCCGACTTGCCGTTCTCCCGCTCGGACTGCGTGTAGAGGCGGGGGCGGAGGGCCGTCGACAGCGCCATGGCCAACGGGGGCACCATGCCGGCGATCATGACGGCGGCCATGATCTTGACCTCCGTGCCGCCGTTCGCGATCGCGTCCGCGGTCAGGCCGGTCGTGGCGAAGACGTACGCCGCCTTGTTGACCGGACCGCCGAGGTCGACCGCCATCATCAGGCCGAGGATCGCGCCGAGCAGCACGATCGAGCCACCCGAGAGGCCGTTGAGCCAGTTCTCCAGACCCTGCGAGGCGTCGGCGATCGGACGGCCCACCACGAGGAGCATGAGGAAGCCGACGACGGTGATCGTGATCAGCGGGATGATCACCACGGGCATGAGCCCGGCGAGCCAGCGAGGAGCAGGCCGCTTGGCGATCCAGCCGGCCAGGAGGCCCGCGAGCAGACCACCGACGATGCCGCCGAGGAATCCGGCGCCGATCTCGTTGGCCAGCAGGCCCATCACGAAGCCGGGAGCGATGCCCGGGCGGTCGGCGATCGCGTAGGCGATGTAGCCCGCCAGAGCGGGCACCAGGAAGCTGAAGGCCCAGCCGCCGAGCACGTTGAACAGCGACCCGACGTAGGTCAGCAGCGCACTGCCGAACAGGGCGTGCTCACCCGCCGGCGGCAGGTTCGTCAGCGAGAAGTCGTCGAACACGGCCCGCGCCGGGTCGCCGTTGTACTCGTAGCCCGCCAGCAGGAATCCGATCGCGATCAGCAGGCCGCCTCCGGCGACGAACGGGATCATGTAGCTCACGCCGGTCAGGAGCCACTGGCGCAGCCTCAGGCCGATGCCGCCCCCCTCGGTCTCGTCGGTCGTGGTCTCGACCGAGCCGCCCACGCGGCGGGCCTTCGGGTCGGTCGCGGCCTTGCGGGCCTCGGCGAGCATCGTCGACGGCTCGTTGATCGCGCGCTTCACGCCACTGACGACGACGGGCTTGCCGGCGAAGCGACCCTCGTTCTTGACGCCGACGTCGGTCGCGAAGATCACGGCGTCGGCGGCGGCGATCGTGGCTGGGCTGAGCGGCGTGCTGCCGGAGGAGCCCTGCGTCTCGACCTGGAGGTCGATGCCCTCGTCGACCGCGGCCTGCGCGAGCGAGTCGGCGGCCATGTAGGTGTGCGCGATGCCGGTGGGGCAGGCGGTCACCGCCACGACCTTGAACCCGTCGCTGGGGGCTGCGGCGTGCTTCGGCTCGGCGGCGGCGGGTGACGCGGACGGGGTGGCCGCGCCGGCTCCCTCCGCGGGCGCGACCACACCGTCGACCAGGGCGACGACCTCGTCGGCCGTGGTGGCCGAGCGGAGGGCGTCGGTGAACTCGGCGCGGACGAGCGCCCGAGCGAGCGACGACAAGAGTTTGAGGTGCGCGGTTCCGGCACCGTCCGGGGCCGCGATCATGAAGACGAGGTCGGCCGGGCCGTCGGGCGCACCGAAGTCGGCCTTCGGCGAGAGTCGGGCGAAGGCCAGCGTCGGCTCCGTGACGGAGGTCGACCGGCAGTGCGGGATGGCGATGCCGCCCGGCAGCCCTGTGGCGGACTGGGCCTCACGCGCGAGCGCGTCGCCCGTGAGGCCGTCCGCCTCGGTGGCGCGACCGGCGGCGGCGACGGTGGCCGCGAGTCGGGCGATGACGTCGGATGCCTGGGATCCGAGGTCGGCGTCGAGGCTGACCAGGTCTGCGGTGATGAGTGATGACATGACTGTCCTTCAGGGATGCTGCGGGGTGGGGGTGGTGAACAGCTCGCGGACGTGCGGCGCCTCGAGGGCGTCGACGTCCGACGGACGTGGGGGCGTGGAGCCCGGGAGGGCAGCGGCGGCACTGCCGTGGAGGACGGCACTGACGAGCGCTGAGGGCCCGTCGGCACCGCGGGTGTCGGCGAGGAGGTAGCCCGCCAGCGCCGAGTCGCCGGCGCCGACCGTGGAGACGGGGCGGATGCGGGGCGACGGCGCGAACCAGGTGCCGTCCGCCGTGGCGAGCACAGCACCGGCGCCGCCGAGGGTCAGCAGCACGGCGCCAGGACCGCGGTCGGCGCGCAGGCGCTGCGCGAGCTCACCCGCGAGGTGCGGGTCGGACTCCACCTCGTCGGCGTCGCCGCCCACGAGCTCGACGAGCTCCTGCGCGTTCGGCTTGACCAGGTCGGGGGCGTGCGCGGCGTCGGCCAGCACGGCGGCGAGCGGCTCGCCCGACGTGTCGACGGCGACCCGCGCCCCGACCTCGTGGAGCCGGCCGGTGAGGTCGCGGTACCAGTGGCCCGGCACCCCCGGCGGCAACGAGCCGCAGAGCGCGACCCAGCTGGCCCCGGAAGCGCTCGACATCACGGTGCGGACGAGGAGCTCCAGGTCGGCGGGGCCGAGCTCGGCCCCGGGCGCGTTGAGCTTCGTCGTGGTGCCGTCGGGCTCGGCGAGCGTCAGGTTGACCCGGACGCGCGATGCGAGGGGCGAGACCACATGGTGCAAGCCGGTCTCCCGAACCGCCGCGACGAAGGAGTCGTGGTCGCCGGCGGGAAAGACCGCCATGACCGACTCGCCCGCACCGTGGATCGCGCGGGCCACGTTGACGCCCTTGCCGCCGGGCTGGTCCACCGGCGTTCCGGTTCGCACCACGGCGCCCCGGTCGAGCGGGGCGTCCAAGGCGATGAGCCGGTCGATCGCCGGGCTGGCGGTGACGGTGACGATCCGGTGCGGGGCGGTCGTGCCCGGGGCGGTCGTACGTCGTGCGTTCATGCGAGCACCACCTCGATGCCGGCTTCGCGCAGACGCGCGACCGCGTCGGCGGGCGCGGAGTCGTCGGTCACGAGCACGTCGACGTCCTCGAGCGCGGCGAACGTGACGACGAAGTCCGTGTCGAGCTTCGTGGCGTCGGCCAGCACCACGGTGCGCCGGGCGGCCGTCACGACGGCGCGCTTGACGGCGGCCTCCGCGAAGTCGGCGGTGGTCAGGCCACGCTCCGGCGAGATGCCGTTCGCGCCGACGAAGGCGACGTCGGCGCCGACCTGCCCGTAGGCCTCGACCGTGCCGGAGCCGACCGCTGCGCCCGTGGCGTCGCGGACGTGGCCGCCGAGCACGTGGAGGTCGATCGATGCCGACCGAGCGAGCTGGGCGGCGGTCACGACGCCGTGGGTGATCGCAACCAGGGGCAGGTCGGTCGGCAGGTGGTCGGCGAGCGCGGCGGTCGAGGTGCCGGCATCGACGATGATGCTGCCGCCAGCATCGGGGAGGTAGGCGAGCGCGGCGATGGCGATCGCCTGCTTCTGGCCGGACTGGCGGTTCTCGCGCTCGACCAGGTCGAGCTCGACGGCCTGCACCGACGTCCGCGCGACGGCGCCGCCGTGGACCCGGCGGGCCACCCCGTGCCGCTCCAGGGCGGCCAGGTCGCGCCGGACGGTCTCGCCGGAGACACCGAACTCCCGGGCGGCGTCGGGGACGCTCACCCGACCGTCGGCGCGGAGCTTGCGCGCCAGGGCGGTCCGTCGTTCGGATGCGTACACCGGTGTTCCTTCCGTCCGGCCACCCGATCCACCCACCGGATCGGCGGATGTGGATTCGTGTGGATTTCTGTTGCTTTGTGTTGTTCTACGCGTTAACGTGGCGTCACGTCAAGCGCATGGGCGAAAAAGTCCTCGCGAACATGTCGCCTCGGTCACGGTCAGGAGTGAGATGAGCACCACCGGTACCCCCGTCGTCCCCGGTGTCGGAGCCGGCCCGGTCGTCCGTCCCGGCGCCCGCGCCGAGGCGCCGGCCGACGAGGTCTTCGTCGACAGCGATGCCACGGTCGCAGCCTTCACGGCGGCTGCCGCCACCGTCGCCGAGCGGCTCACCGCCCGCGCCGGCCACGCGTCCGGCGCCGCCTCCGAGGTGCTGCAGGCCACCGCAGCCATGGCAGCCGACCGAGGTCTCGCGACCTTCGTCGGCAAGCACGCCGATGCCACCGGACCTGCCACCGCCACCACGCGAGCCGTCGCCGACCTGGCCGCGATGTTCACCGCCGCGGGCGGACTGATGGCCGAGCGCGTGACCGACCTGCACGACGTCCGCGATCGCGTGGTCGCCGAGCTGCTCGGTGTGCCGGAGCCCGGGGTGCCCGAGCCCGAGCAGCCGTCGGTGCTGTTCGCCGACGACCTCGCCCCCGCCGACACGGCCGGGCTGGACCCGGACCGCATCGTGGCCATCGCGATCCGCCTCGGCGGCACCACGAGCCACACCGCGATCATCGCGCGCCAGCTCGGCATCCCGTGCGTCGTGGGCATCGCCGACCTCCCCCTCGACCTGGACGCCGACGCCGGCGCGACGGCCCTCGTCGACGGCACGACCGGCGAGGTCGTGCTCGATCCCGACCCGTCCGACGTCGAGACGCGGCGCGCGGCCGACCTCGAGCGACGCACCGCGGGTGCCGCCTGGACCGGCCCCGGCAGCACGGCCGACGGTCATGGCGTCCAGGTGCTGGCCAACGTGCAGGACGGACCGGGCGCCCGGCGTGCCGCGGAGCAGCCGATCGAGGGATTCGGCCTCTACCGGACCGAGCTCAGCTTCCTCGACCGCGGCACCGAGCCGACGGTCGAGGAACAGACTGCGATCTACCGCGAGGTCTTCGCCGCCGTGCAGCCCGGCCAGAAGGTCGTGGTCCGCACCCTCGACGCCGGCTCCGACAAGCCGCTGCAGTTCGCCGACATGGGCGACGAGCCCAACCCGGCCCTCGGGGTGCGGGGCCTGCGGATCGCGGAGTCACGGCCCGAGCTGCTCGACCACCAGCTCGATGCCGTCGCCCTGGCCGCGACCGACAGCGAGGCCGAGGTGTGGGTCATGGCACCCATGGTCTCGGTCACGCCCGAGGCCGTTGCCCTCGCCGAACGGATCCACGCCCGCGGTCTCCGGGCCGGGGTCATGATCGAGACGCCGTCGGCCGCCCTCCTGGCCGATCGCATCCTCGAGCACGTCGACTTCGTCTCGATCGGTACCAACGACCTGAGCCAGTACACGTTCGCCGCCGACCGCATGTCGTCGGCACTGGCCCACCTGACCGATCCGTGGCAGCCGGCCCTCTTGATGCTGATCGAGCAGGTCGCGGCCGCCGGTCTCCGGGCCGGCAAGCCCGTCGGCGTCTGCGGCGAGGCCGCGGCCGACCCGATGCTCGCGTGCGTGCTCGTCGGTCTCGGGGTCACGTCGCTCTCGTGCGCCGCCACCGCGGTTCGAGCCGTCGGCGCGCAGGTGGGAGCAGTCACGTTCGACCAGTGCCGCGCCGCCGCGCACGCCGCCCTGCTGGCCGACACCCCCGACGCCGCCCGCACCGCCGCCCGCGACGCCCTCGCCTGAGGTCGCCTGATTCAGCCAACCTCCCTCGGTCCTGACCGAAAAGCGGCCACGGACCACAGGCTTCGGGCCCCCGAGTGCGGCATCTGACGGAGCGGCGGGCGGTGAGTTAGCGACCTCACTCCCGACCCGGCGGCGTGTCAGCGACCTGTCGGGCACATTTTGAGGTCGCTGACTCACCGCTACCCGCTGTGAAGGGTCGCTATCTCACCGCCCGAGGTCGAGGACCCGGAAGAACGGGCCATCGGTTCTTGGTCCGTGGCCGCTTGTCGCCAGCCCACGGCCGCGGTCAGCTGACCGCCCTACTCCGCCCGGGTGATGGGGAACAGGATCGCCTCGCGGATGCCGATGCCCTGCAGGAGCATCACGAGGCGATCGACACCGAGGCCGACGCCGCCGGCCGGCGGCATGCCGAACTCGAGCGCGCGCAGGAAGTCCTCGTCGACGTCCATCGCCTCGGGGTCACCCGCCGCTGCCAGCCGCGCCTGCTCCTCGAGCCGCTCCCGCTGGATGACGGGGTCGTTGAGCTCGGAGTAGGCGGGTGCCAGCTCGACGCCGTTGATGATGAGGTCCCACGCCTCCACGAGTCCGCGCGTCGATCGGTGCTTCTTGGCCAGGGGTCGCACCGACTCGGGGTAGTCACGCACGAACGTCGGCTGGATCAGGGTGTGCTCGACGAGCTTCTCGTACAGCTCGAGCACCACCTGGCCCGCGTCCCAGCCGGGCTGGAGCGCGACGCCGCGCTGGTCGGCGATCCCGCGCAGCGTCTCGACCGACGTGTCGACGTCGACCGGCTGGCCGACCGCGTCGCTGACGAGCTGGTGCACCGTGGCGTGGCGCCACTCGGCCTCGAGGTCGATCGTCGACCCGTCGCGGGCCGGCACGACGGTGCGGCCCACGGCCCTCGCCGCGCCGACCACGAGATCGCGCGTCAGCGCCGCCATCGAGTCGTAGTCGCCATAGGCCTCGTACGCCTCGAGCATCATGAACTCGGGGTTGTGCGTGTTGTCGACGCCCTCGTTGCGGAAGGTCTTGCCGATCTCGTAGACCCGGTCGATGCCGCCCACGAGCGCCCGCTTGAGGTGCAGCTCGATCGCGATGCGCAGCAACGCCGGCTCGTCGAAGGCGTTGACGTGGGTCGAGAACGGGCGCGCCGCGGCACCACCGTTGGTGTGCTGCAGGACGGGGGTCTCGACCTCGACGTAGTCGCGGCCGTCGAGCGTGGCCCGCAGCGACTGCAGGACCTTGGCCTTCGTGCGGACGTTCTCGCGCGCCTCGGGCCGCACGATCAGGTCGACGTACCGCAGGCGGGTGCGCGCCTCGTCCGACAGGGGCTTGTGCTCGTTCGGCAGCGGTCGCAGCGTCTTGGCCGCGAGGTCCCACGAGGACGCGGCGATGCTGAGCTCGCCGCGGCGGCTCGTGATGACCTCACCGGTGACCGAGAGGTGGTCGCCGATGTCGACCAACCGCTTGAAGTCGGCGAGCGACTCCTCCCCCACCTCGGCCAGCGACAGCATCGCCTGCAGCTCGGTGCCGTCGCCCTCACGCAGCCGCGCGAAGCAGAGCTTGCCGGTGTTGCGCTGGAAGATGACCCGGCCCGTGATCGAGACCGTCTGTCCCGAGTGGTGGTCGGGTCCGAGGGCCTCGGCGTCGTACCCGTCGACGATCGCGCGGAGCGTGTGCGTCCGCGGGACCGAGATCGGGTACGGCGCCCGGCCGGAGTCGATGAGCTCCTGCCGCTTGTCGCGGCGGATGCGCAGCTGCTCGGGCAGGTCGTCCTCGGGCTCGGACACAGGTACGTCGGTCACGCCCCAAGGGTAGTGGTGCGACGCCCATCACCCCGAGGTCGCGTCAGTGCTTCGACTTCTGCGAGCCGGAGACCTTGATCCAGATGAGCAGCACGATGATGGCGCCGATGATCGAGCCGATGATGCCGGAGGTCTGCAGCGACGCCTCGGCGTCGAACAACAGGCTGCCGAGAAGACCACCGACGAACGAGCCGATGATGCCGACCACGATCGTGGCGGGGATCGAGAGGTTCTGGCGGCCCGGAACGAGCAGACGGGCGACGGCGCCGGCGATCAGGCCGACGATGAGCAGGCCGAGGATGAAACCGAGCATGGGGGAGCTCCTTCGAGCAGTGGGGGCGGGTGCTGCGGGGCGGGTGCTGCGGGCACGACAGAGGGCCCGGGGAATCCCCGGACCCTCCGTTGTGGGACTGACCTACTTGAACGCGTCCTTCACGTTCTCGCCCGCGTTCTTCAGGCTGCCCTTCGTCTGGTCCTTCTTGCCCTCGGCCTTGAGCTCGTCGTCACCGGTGGCGTCACCGGTCGTCTCCTTGGCCTGGCCCGTCAGCTTCTCGGCGGCGTTCTCAGCCTTGTCGGCGATACCCATGGTTCCTCCGATCAGTCACGGCCGGCGTGTCCGGCCCCGCACTTCCACGGTAGGTCGGTGGCGGGGGTTCGCAAGTCGGGCCGGACCACCCGTATCCGGGTAGCGTCGTCCCTGATGAGCAGGCACCGGACCGACCGGCGGATCACCGCTGGTCTCGTGATCGGCACCGTCGCGATCGCGCTGGCGATCGCTGCGACGGTCGCCGGGAGTCGTCCTGCCGCATCGTCCCGGACCCCGGCGGCGCCACCGAGCTCCGCTGCACCGACGACGCCGCCAGGCGTGCTGTCGGGAGCTTCGTCCGGTGCCGCACCCACGAGGATCGACCAGCTCGCGGGCGTCGTGTTCGGCTCCGACGGCGTGCTCCGCATCGACGGCCACGTCGTCGTGAACAAGTCGTTCGCGCTCCCGCCCACCTTCGGTCCAGGGGCTCTCGACCCCGCGGTCGACGCAGCCTTCGCGGCGATGCGGGCCGAGGCCTCCGCGGCCGGGCTGTCCCTGTGGATCCTGTCGGGCTACCGCAGCCACGCGCACCAGGCGGACAACTACAACCAGCGCGTGGCCAACGTGGGCCAGGAGGTCGCCGACCGCGGGATGGCCCGTCCCGGCCACTCCGAGCACCAGACCGGCCTCGCGATCGACGTCAACAGCCTGTCGACGAGCTTCGGCGCGACGCCCACCGGCCAGTGGGTCGCGGCGAACGCCCACCGGTTCGGCTTCGTGATCCGGTACCCCGACGGCAAGGAAGGGGTCACCGGCTTCAAGTACGAGCCGTGGCACCTGCGCTACCTCGGCGTCGAGCTCGCGACGGAGCTGACCACCTCGGGCCTGACGCTCGAGGAGCGCTACGGCCTCCCGTCGGCCTACTGAGGAACCTCCGACCGCTCAGGCGTGCCTGCGCCCGGCGCGCAGCGTTCCTGCCGCCCTCAGGAGTGATTGCGCTCGTGGACCAGCCGCAGACCGGTCAGGGTCAGCCACGGGTCGCGGTGCGTGATGGTCCGGCAGTGGTCGATCACGACGTCGGAGTAGGCGCCCGTGGCGATCACGGCCACGTCGTCGACGTCGGCCCCGAGCGCCTCGATCATGCGCTCGACGAGGCCGTCGACCAGGCCGGCGAACCCGTAGAGCGCACCGGCCTGGACGGCTTCCACCGTGTTCTTGCCGATCACGCTGCGCGGGATCGCGAGCTCCACGCTCCGGAGCTGCGCACCTCGGCGGGCGAGCGCCTCGAGCGAGAGCTCGATCGCCGGGGCGATCGCGCCACCGACGTAGCGGTTCGCCTCGTCGACCACGTCCAGGATCGTGGCCGTGCCGTTCATGTCGACCACGATGGCCGGCCCGCCGTAGAGCTCGGCTGCCGCGAGCGCGTTGACGATGCGGTCGGCGCCGACCTCGCGCGGGTTGTCGGTGTGGATCGGAATGCCGGTCTTGACCCCCGGCCCGACGATCGAGACCGGGAGGGCGCCGTAGTGACGCTCGAGCATGGCACGCAGCTCGACCTGGATCGCGGGGACCGTGCAGCACATCGCGACGGCCTCGACGTCGGCCAGCCCGGCCGAGCGCACGAAGCCGAGCGCGAGGAGGTACCACTCGTCGGCCGTGCGCCGCGCGTCCGACGAGACGGTCCAGCGGTTGACGAGCTTCTCGCCGTCGAAGACCCCGATGACGGTCTGGCTGTTGCCGACGTCCAGGGTCAGGAGGGTCACGCGCGGCCCGCGACCAGGGGGTTCGAGCGGACGTCGCTGCCGAGCGTCACGTCACCACGGATGAGGCCCGTGCCGGGCAGCGCCTCGGCCGGGTCGGAGCCCGTGCCGATGATGCCGTTCTCGGCGTCGACGAAGACCACGTTCGGCTGGAAGGAACGCGCCTCGGCGTCCTCCATCTGGCCGTAGGCGATGAGGATCACGAGGTCACCCGGCTGCACGATGCGGGCGGCGGCGCCGTTGATGCCGATGACGCCCGAGCCGCGCTCACCCTCGATGACGTAGGTGACCAGGCGGGCGCCGTTGTCGATGTCGACGATGTGCACCTGCTCGCCGGGGATGAGGTTCGCGGCGTCGAGCAGGTCGGCGTCGACCGTGACCGAGCCCACGTAGTGCAGGTCGGCCTGCGTCACGGTGGCGCGGTGGATCTTGGAGGTCATGAGGGTGCGGAGCATGGTCAGCTTCCTTCCGGGGCGTGCCCCAGGGCGTCGGGCCCGAGGGTGAGTGCACGGTTGTCGAGGAGTCGGGGCTTGCCGACACGGGCGGCGATGAGCAGTCGGGCCTCACCGGGGACGGGCTCACCCAGGTCGGGCGAGGTGAGGGCGACGTAGTCGGGCACGACGCCGAAGTCGGCGAGGCGGGCCAGGGCCGCGGCCCGGACGTCGTCCGGACCGTGCGGGCCCGCCGCCACACCGGCGTCGAGGGCCTGCGACAGGGCGACGGCGCGCGTGCGCTCGTCGCGGGTCAGGTACCGGTTGCGCGAGCTCATCGCGAGTCCGTCGACCTCGCGCACCGTGGGGCAGCCGACGACCTCGACGTCGAGGCAGAGGGTCTCGACCATCAGACGGATCAGGGCGAGCTGCTGGTAGTCCTTCTCGCCGAAGACCGCGACGTCCGGCCGCACCAGGCCGAAGAGCTTCGCGACGACCGTGAGCACGCCGCGGAAGTGGGTGGGTCGCTGCTCGCCCTCGAGGATCGCGCCGAGCGGGCCGGGGTCGACCATGACCTGGTTGACGAGGCCGTGCGGGTACATCGTGGCGACCTCGGGGGCGAACACGGCGTCGACCCCCGCCTCCTCGCAGCGCTCGAGGTCGGCGTCCCACGTGCGCGGGTACTCGCCGAAGTCCTCGCCCGCCCCGAACTGCGTGGGGTTGACGAAGATCGACGCGACCAGGGTGTCGGCCAGCGGGCAGGCGTGCTTCATGAGCTGGACGTGACCGTCGTGCAGGGCGCCCATCGTGGGGACCAGCGCGATCGTGCCGTCGAGCCCGCGCAGCTCGGCTGCGGTGCGGACGACCCTGATGCTCATCGCTCGATCCCCGCGGAGAGAGTGCCACGCAGCTGCGCAGCGGCCGACTCGTCGACGCGTCCGTCGCGCAGCGCGCGCTCGATCGTGGCGGCCGAGAGGGCGGTGTAGGTGGACGCGATCTCGCGGTCGGTGATGGCGCCCACGTGGGCCGCGACCGTGTGCGCGTCGCCGCGGGCGACGGGTCCGGTGAGCGCGGCGTCGCCGTAGGCGAGCGTGTTGGTCACGGACGCCCGGACCAGCGGCTCGAGCACGGACGACGGGTCGCTGACGCCGATCGACCGCAGCAGATCCATGGCCTGGTTGAGAACCGTGACGACGTGATTGGCGCCGTGGGCCAGGGCTGCGTGGTAGACCACGCGGTCAGCCTCGGCGACGTGGACGGGGGTCCCTCCGACCGCCAGGGCGAGCGCCTCGACGGCGGCACGGTCCTCGTCGGTCGTGGTGAGTCCGACGACGCACGGGCGGTCGACGTCGACATCGCTTCCGGTGAACGTCATGGCCGGGTGGAACGCCGCGGTGCGGGCGCCGACCTCGGCCAGCGGGGCGAGCACGGCGCGGCCGTGGCGACCGCTCGTGTGGATCACGAGCTGGCCGGGACGCACGTGCTCCGCGAGCTCCTCGGCGAGGGCCGCGAGGGAGTCGTCCGGGACCGCGAGCACCAGCACCTCGCTCGCACCGACGACCTCGGCCGCCTCGCGCACGGGGACGCCGGGCAGAAAGGTCCGCGCTCGCAGGAGGGACGCCTCGGACCGGGCGGCGACCGCGACGACCGGATACCCGGAGGCGCGCAGACGAGCACCCAGCACGGCACCGACACGGCCGGCGCCGACGATGCCCACGGGGGCAAGCGACATGGTGTTGCCTTTCGTTCCAGTCCCGGAGGGGTACCAGACAAAGTGACGACGCCAGTCTATCCCCGGGGCCGCCGCATGCCACCGTGACCCCGGTCACCTGCCGCTCGGCCAGCTGGTCGTCACCCCCGGCGGCGGGCGGGTGACCAGCGGCCACGGACCATGCGGGGGGCGAGGCCACCGGTGACCTACCGCCCGAATGCACGAGCGGGCGGTGGCGGTGCGCGGGTTAACGTCGAATCATGAACCGCGAACCCACCCCCATGGACCGCGTGGCCGAGGACTGGCTGGACACCCTGCTGGAGCTGCAGCCCGAGTGGCACGTCGAGCTGGGCCGGCCCGGGCGCGAGGGCGAGTACGCCGACCACTCCCCCGACGGCCACGCCGCACTCGCCTCCGCGGCGGCCGCGGCGCTCCGCACGGTGCGGGAGACCGAACCCGTCGACGACGTCGACCGCGTGACCGGCCTCGAGCTGGAGCGCACCCTCGCGCTGACCGGCGAGCAGTTCGCCTCCGGCGAGTGGCGGCGCGACCTCAACGTGATCGCCTCCCCCGCCCAGGGGCTGCGCGAGATCTTCGACCTGGTCCCCACGGACTCCGGCGAGGACTGGCACCACGTCGCCCGCCGCCTCCGCAACGTGCCGGCAGCCGTCGACGGCTACGTCGCCACGCTGACCGACGGGATCCTGCACGACCAGACCCCGGCGATCCGGCAGGTGCGCGAGGTGCTCAAGCAGACCCGCGAGCTGGCCGGCGAGACCTCGTTCTTCGCCGAGCTCGCCGGTCAGGGCCCGGTGTCCCAGCAGCAGGAGCTCCACGCAGCGGCTGCCGACGCGATCGCCGGCTACGCCCGCCTGGGCGAGTTCCTGGCCCACACCCTCGCCCCGGCGGCGCGCGACCACGACGCGGTGGGTCGGGACGCGTACGCGCTGGCCTCCCGCTCCTTCGTCGGGCTCGAGGTCGACCTCGACGAGACGTACGCGTGGGGCGTCGACGAGCTGCAGCGGATGGTCACCGAGCAGGAGGAGGTGGCCCAGGAGATCGTGCCCGGCGGCTCCGTCGCCGACGCCATCGCCGCGCTCGATGCCGACCCGGGTCGCACGCTGCACGGCACCGACGCCCTCCGGGCCTGGATGCAGGAGACGAGCGACGCAGCGATCTCGGCGCTCGCCGGCGTGCACGTCGACATCGACCCGCGCCTCCGTGCCCTCGAGTGCCGCATCGCACCGACGCAGAACGGTGGCATCTACTACACGCCACCGAGCGAGGACTTCGCCCGCTCCGGGCGCATGTGGTGGAGCGTGCCGCCCGGCGTCACCGAGTTCGGCACGTGGCGGGAGCGCACGACGGTCTACCACGAGGGCGTCCCCGGTCATCACCTCCAGTGCGGCGTCGCGGTGGCCGCGGCCGCGACGCTCAACGGCTGGCGCCGGATCAGCTGGAACTCCGGCCACGGCGAGGGCTGGGCGCTCTACGCCGAACGGCTCATGGCCGACCTGGGCTTCCTCGACGACCCGGGCGACCGCCTCGGCATGCTCGACGCCCAGCGGCAGCGGGCCGCCCGCGTCGTGGTCGACATCGGGGTGCACCTGGGCCTGCCGAAGCCCGATGGCAGCGGCCCGTGGCGCGGCGACGACGTCCTGCCCTTCATGCGCCAGCACATGCACATGGACGAGGGCTTCGTGAGCTTCGAGGCGAACCGCTACCTCGGGTGGGCCGGCCAGGCGCCGTCGTACAAGATCGGCGAGCGCGAGTGGACCCGGCTGCGCGACGACTGGACGGCGACCCACGGCCCGGACCTGCGCCGCTTCCACGCCGAGGCGCTCGCGCTCGGCGGCGCCGGCCTCGGCACGCTGCGCTCGACCCTGCTGCCGTAGGCCGGCACGAGGGGCCTTCAGGTGGGGGTGGGGCTCGCCTTCGATCGCGAACCGTCGTCGTCCTCGTCGTCCTCGTCGCCCTCGGTGGGCAGGCGACAGACCCGTTCCATGACCAGTCCTGCCGCGAGCAGCAGCGCCGCGGCGACGGCGGCCCCGCCACCGTGCAGGACCCGGTCGCGACCGTTGGCGGTCTCGAACAGGTCGAGGTAGGCCAGCGCGAACCCGGCGTAGCCGCCGAGCAGCAGCGCCCCGACCCGAGAGGAGGCCTGGGCCAGCGCCAGGTGGAACAGCGCCCGATCGGCGTTGACGCGCTGGTGGTCCTGGTGGACCGCCTTCCACGTGACCCGCGCGACGATGGCCACGACCCCGGCAGCCGCGGCGAGCAGCAGGGCCGGGCCCCACGAGAGCAGCGGGACGTCGCCGCCGAGGCGGCGGACCAGGACCGGCAGGCCGGCACCCACCACGAGCCCGGCGCTGACCACGAGGGCCAGCAACCGGATCGAGGTCGGGCGCACGGACCTCATCGTCTCAGAGCAGGATCTCGAGATCCTCGCGCTTGACCACGCCGGCAGTGTCGACACCACCGATGAGGTCGGCCACGAAGCCATGCCCGGGGATCTGGCCCTCGGGGTCGATCTCGAGCCACGGCACGAGCACGAAGCCGCGCTCGTGGGCCCGCGGGTGCGGGAGCTGCAGCTGCTCGTCGTCGGCCACCCGCTCGCCGACCACGATGACGTCGACGTCGAGCGTGCGCGGCGCGTTGGTCTCGGCGCGCTCGCGACCGAAGGCGTCCTCGATGGCCAGTGCGCGATCGAGGAGGGTGTGCACCGTGAGGGTCGTGTCGATCAGGACCACGGCGTTGAGGAACTTGTCGGAGTCCGACGGGGAGCCGACGGGCTCGGTCTCGTAGACCGAGGAGATCGCGACGACCTGCACCTCAGGGGTGTCCTCGAGCGCCGAGACGGCGCCCTGGAGGCGGGCGTGACGATCGCCCAGGTTCGAGCCGATCGCGAGGACGGCCTGGCGGATGGGGCGCATGCCACCGGTCATGGTGTCCGCGTCCAGCACGTAGGGGGTGGGCGATTCGGTCACTGTCTGCTCCGCTCGATCGTGACGGCCACGTCGGTGAACGTGGGCGTGATGGGCGCGTTCGGCTTGTGCACCGTGACGCTCGCCCACTGCACGCGGGCGTCCCTGAGACACAAGTCCACCATACGCAGCGCCAGGGACTCAATGAGGTCCACGGGCGGACCCACGAGGATCGCGTGGATGCCGTCGGCCAGCTCGCCGTAGTGCACCGTCTCGGTCAGGTCGTCCGTCCGGCCTGCTGCCGTGAGGTCCAGGCCCAGCACGGCGTCGACGACGAACTCCTGCCCGTCGCGACGCTCGTGGTCGAACACGCCGTGGTGGCCGAACCCGCGCAGGCCGGTCAGCTCGATCCGGTCGAGCCCGTCGGGGATCGCCACGTCAGTCCTCCTCGGTGGTCTCGGCGTCGAAGTCGATGACGGGCGACGCGTGACGCGTGTGGAAGAGCCAGCGCCCCTGGCGCAGCACCAGGACACTGGTGCTCGTGACGCGTCCGCCGGCGAAGCCGTCGGCGCTCTCCAGGCCGGCACCCGACAGGATGTTCTCGGTGCAGGTGACGATCGCGACGGCGCCGTCGGAGGTGTACGACGCGTGCACGTCGGTCAGGAAGAACTGCAGGTAGCCCGCCTGCGCCATGAGCATCGTCCAGGAGCGCAGGATTGTGGGGGTGCCACGGACCGGCATCGTGCCCGGATGGGCGCAGGAGGTGTCGGGCCGGTCGATCCAGAGCGCCGCCATCAGGTCGACGTCGCCGGACTCGATCGACTCGTAGAAGCTGCGATGGACCGCGAGCACGTCGCCGCTCATGGGGTTCTCCGCGCCTCAGTCACGCGTCGATCCTCGCAGACGGGCCACGACGCGGACGGCGTCGGCCGACGGTCGGGCCTCGTGGACGCGGACCGCCCAGGCGCCCGCCAGCGCCGACAGCGTCGAGACGGCCGCGGAGGCGTCGTCACGGTCCGCCGCCGGTCTCAGCCCGTCGTGGGACGCCAGGAGCTCGCCCAGGAACCGCTTGCGGCTGGCCGCCACGAGCAACGGGTGCCCGAGGTCGGCGAACACGCCGAGACGCTCGAGCACCTCCCAGTTCTGCGAACCGGTCTTGGAGAAGCCCAGACCGGGGTCGACCACTAGGCGGTCGGCCGCGACGCCCGCAGCGAGCGCGTCAGTGACCTGCAGCAGGAGTTCGGTCCGCACGTCGGCCACGACGTCGTCGTAGTGCGTGTGGTCGGCGTCCTGCATCGCGGCGGAGTGGGCCCGCCAGTGCATCACGACGAACGGCGCACCCGCGTCGGCCACGACACGCAGCATGTCGGGATCGGCCCGGCCGCCCGAGACGTCGTTGACGAGCGCGGCACCTGCGTCCCACGCCGCCGCCGCCACGGAGGCGCGCATCGTGTCGACCGAGACCGCCACACCGTCGCGCGCGAGGGCCCGGACGACGGGGACGACCCGCTCGAGCTCGGTCGCCTCGTCGACCCGCTGGGCGCCGGGCCGGGTGGACTCGCCGCCCACGTCGACGAGGTCGGCGCCGTCGGCCACGAGGCTCCTGCCGCGGGCGGCCGCCGCGTCGGCGTCGAGCCATAGACCACCGTCGGAGAAGGAGTCAGGGGTGACGTTCACGACCCCCATGACGAGGGTGCGGTCCGCGCCGGGGGCACCGGCGAGGCCGGGGACCAGTGGCCGGGTCACGATCCCTTGATGAGGTTCATCGCCTCGTTCCGGGTGGCCACCTCACGCAGCTGACCGCGGACCGCGCTCGTGATCGTCCTGGCGCCGCCCTTGCGGACGCCTCGCATCGTCATGCACAGGTGCTCGGCCTCGATCACCACGATCACGCCCCGGGGATTGAGCACCTCGATCAACGCGTCGGCGATCTGGGTCGTGAGCCGCTCCTGCACCTGGGGGCGCCGGGCGAAGACGTCGACGAGGCGGGCCAGCTTGGACAGGCCGGTGACGTTGCCCTCGGCAGCCGGGATGTAGCCGATGTGGGCGACGCCGAAGAACGGCACCAGGTGGTGCTCGCACATGCTCCACATCTCGATGTCCTTGACGAGCACGAGCTCGTCGTGACCGACGTCGAACGTCGCGTTGAGGACCTCGGCGGGGTCCTGGTCGAGGCCCGCCACGAGCTCACCGTAGGACCGCGCGACCCGGGCGGGCGTCTCGCGCAGCCCCTCCCGGTCGGGGTCCTCGCCGATCGCGAACAGCAGCTCGCGGACGGCCGCCTCGGCCCGAGGCAGGTCGACGGCCACGGATCAGTCCGTTCCGTCGACGACGGGGCCGATGTTGACGCCCCCGTCGGAGACGGGGGGCTGGGCCGGAGCGATGACGACCGGCGGCTCGTCAGAGGGCACCCGCGTGTCGGACCCGGTCCACGGCGGACGGATCTGCCGGCGACGCAGGGGCTCGAAGATGCGGGCCACCTGGGCCTTGTCGAGCGTCTCCTTCTCCATGAGCTCCACGACGAGCGCGTCGAGGACGTCGCGGTTCTCGTGGAGGATGTCGAAGGCCTCCTGGTGCGCGTTCGTGATGAGGACCGTGACCTCCTCGTCGACGACCGCGGCGACCCGCTCGGAGTAGTCGCGCGAGTGACCCATGCCGGTGCCGGCGCCGAGGAACGGCTGGCTGTTGTCGCTGCCCAGCTTGATGGCGCCGATCCGGTCACTCATGCCGTACTGCGTGACCATGGCCTTGGCCAGCCCGGTGGCCTTCTCGATGTCGTTGCCCGCGCCCGTCGTGGGGTTGTGGAACACGAGCTCCTCAGCCGCGCGGCCGCCCATCATGTACGCGAGCTTGTCCTGCAGCTCGGCGCGCGTCTGGCTGTACTTGTCCTCGTCGGGCAGCACCATCGTGTACCCCAGGGCGCGCCCGCGCGGCAGGATCGTGATCTTGTGCACGGGGTCGCTCTGCGGCAGCGCCGCAGCCACGAGCGCGTGGCCACCCTCGTGGTAGGCCGTGACGAGCCGCTCACTCTCGTTCATGAGGCGCGTGCGCTTCTGCGGTCCGGCCATGACCCGGTCGATCGCCTCGTCGAGGGCCTCGTTGGTGATGACCTTGTCGCCGTTGCGGGCCGTGAGCAGCGCGGCCTCGTTGAGCACGTTGGCGAGGTCGGCACCGCTGAAGCCGGGCGTGCGCTTGGCGACGGCGTGCAGGTCGACGTCCGGACCGAGCGGCTTGCCGCGCGCGTGGACCTTGAGGATCGTCTCGCGTCCGCGCAGGTCGGGCGCCTCGACGCCGATCTGGCGGTCGAAACGGCCCGGACGCAGCAGCGCCGGGTCGAGGACGTCGGGGCGGTTGGTGGCCGCGATCAGGATGACGCCTCCGCGGACGTCGAAGCCGTCCATCTCGACCAGGAGCTGGTTGAGGGTCTGCTCGCGCTCGTCGTGGCCGCCGCCCATGCCCGTGCCGCGGTGACGTCCGACCGCGTCGATCTCGTCGATGAAGACGATGGCCGGGGCGTTCGCCTTGGCCTGCTCGAAGAGGTCGCGCACGCGGCTCGCGCCGACGCCGACGAACATCTCGACGAAGTCCGAGCCCGAGATCGAGTAGAACGGCACGCCGGCCTCACCGGCGACGGCGCGGGCGAGCAACGTCTTGCCGGTGCCGGGCGGACCGTAGAGCAGGACGCCCTTCGGGATCTTCGCACCGACGGCCTGGAACTTGGCCGGCTCCGCGAGGAACTCCTTGATCTCGCCGAGCTCCTCGATCGCCTCGTCGCAGCCGGCGACGTCGGCGAACGTGGTCTGCGGGGTGTCCTTGGTCATGAGCTTGGCCTTGGACTTGCTGAACTTCATGACACCGCCGCCACCGCCCTGCATGCGGCCCATGAACCAGAAGAGCACCAGCACGATCAGCAGGATCGGCAGGAGCGTGAAGAGCAGCGACACGAACGTGTTGGTCGTGGGGTTCTCGACGTCGAAGCTCTTGAGCTGCTTGTCGGCGACGGCGGTCTCGGCGGACTCCACGAGGCGCGCACCCTGCTCACCGAGCCACGTGGCCCGGACATGCTCGTCGTCCTTCTTGAGGGTCGCCTGGATCTGCTGCTCACCCTCGACGAACGTGACCGTCTCGACCTCGTCGTTCTCGAGGTACTTGACCATGGTCGACGTCTCGACCTCGCGGTAGCCGTCGGAGGAGGACGAGAACTGCAGGATGCCGATCACGACGAGGGCGATGACCACGATCCAGAGCCAGGGGCCCTTCACGATCTTCTTGACATTCATGGGGCGTCAGCCCACCCTCTCCTCGGCGAATCGACGGTAGGTGAACCGTACACGCGCACAGGTCACGCGTGAGCAACGTCCGGAGGACCCGTCAGGTTCCGCCCGCACGGGCTCGAGGCCCGGCATCGCAGGACGGTTCAGCGGTAGACGTGCTCGGCGAGCGTGCCGATGCAGCGCAGGTTGCGGTAGCGCTCTCCGTAGTCGAGGCCGTAGCCGACCACGAAGGCGTTGGGGATGTCGAAGCCCACGTACTTGACGTCGACCTCCATCTGCAGGGCGTCGGGCTTGCGCAGCAGCGTGGCGATCTCGACCGAGGCCGGCTTGCGCGACTTCAGGTTGGCGACGAGCCACGACAGCGTGAGGCCGGTGTCGATGATGTCCTCGACGATCAGGACGTCACGACCGCTGATGTCGGCGTCGAGGTCCTTGAGGATGCGCACGACGCCCGAGCTCTTGGTGCCCGAGCCGTACGACGAGACCGCCATCCAGTCCATCTCGACGTGGCGGTCGAGCGACCGGGCCAGGTCGGCCATGACCATGACCGCGCCCTTGAGCACGCCCACGAGCAGGACGTCGCGGCCCTCGTAGTCGGCCTGGATCTGCTGCGCGATCTCCCGGAGTCGAGCCTGGATCTGCTCCTCCGTGAAGAGCGTCTGGCTGAGGTCGAGATCGGCTTCGATGTCTGCGCGGTCCACGGGTTCAGGGTGCCACAGCGTCACGGCACGGGCGGGGTCGGGACGAAGACCAGGCGATCGGCCTCCCGAGTGCAGGCGATACCGCCGGGCAGCTCGATCCGTCGACCGCCGCGGAGGTCGGTCACCAGGCCGTCGAGGTGCGCGAGGTGAGCGGCCGTCAGGTCACCGGCCGACGCCCCGGCCGCGAGCGCGAGCCGGCGCAGCACCCGGCTGCGCACCGCCGGGTGCTGCGCCGCGATCTCGGGGATCCTCGGCTCGGGGTGGGCGTCGAGCCAGCCCGCGGCCAGCGACTCCAACAGCTCCGTGTCACGCCGGAGCTGCTCCGCGGTGCGCGCCAACGCCTCGGCGACGCCGCCGTCGAGCACGTCGTCGAGGAGCGGCATCAGCTCGTGCCGCACGCGCGAGCGCCGGAACCGGGGGTCGGCGTTGTGGGGGTCGTGCCAGGGGACGAGGCCGAGCGCCGCGCAGACCGCCTCGGTGTCGAGGCGACGAAGACCGAGGAACGGTCGTCGCACCAGGCCGGTGCGCGTCGCCATCGCGGCGAGCGACCGTGGTCCCGAGCCGCGGCCGAGGCCCAGCAGGACCGTCTCGGCCTGGTCGTCCAGGGTGTGCGCGAGGCAGAGGGCCACGGCTCCGAGCTCGGCGGACCGCGTCTGCAGCGCTGCGTGCCGGGCGGTGCGAGCCGCCGCCTCGGGTCCGCCCTCCTCCCCCACGGCCACGGTCGCGACCTCCGCCGCGAGGCCCAGGTCGCGACACTGGGCGGCAGCGCGCGCCGCGACCTCCGCGGACCCGGCCTGCAGACCGTGGTCGACGACCACCGCGGTCACGTGCCAGTCGGCACGGCTCCCCACGAACGCGAGGCTCGCGGCCAGGGCCAGCGAGTCGGCACCGCCGGAGACGCCGACCACGACGGCGCTGCCCGGCGCGACGTCGCCCAGCGCGTCACGGACCGCGGCGCGCCCCGCCGCCACCGCCGGGTCCATCCGTCCTCCGCCCACGCCCCCACCCTCTCAGCCGTTCCGCTCGCGAGAGAGATTGTTGGTGGCGAGGAGAGACTTTGTTGGTGGCGAGGAGAGAGTTCGTGCGGACCGCCGAGCGCCCGCCGCAACAAAGTCACTCGTGACCACCAACAAACTCGCTCGTGACCACCAACAAAGTCTCTCGCGAGCGGTCAGGCGTGGACGCGGTCGAGCCAGAGCTTCGGTTCGAGGACCTCTTCGTGGGAGGGCAGGGTCTCGGGCGAGGTCCAGACGGCGTTGAACCCGTCCATCCCGACCCGGTCGACCACGGCGCGCACGAACTCCGCGCCCTCCTTGTACTGGCGCAGCTTGCCCTCCATCCCGAGCAGCTTGCGGACGAGGCGGTCGATCGGGCTCGCCTGGTCGCGACGCTGGGTGAAGCGACGGCGGATCGTGGCGACCGTGGGCACCACCTCCGGACCCACCCCGTCCATCACGACGTCGGCGTGGCCCTCCAGCAGCGACATGACGCCCGTGGCCTTGCCGACCAGGCGGCGCTGCTCCTCGGTCTGGAACAGCTCGGCCAGCGACAGCTCGATCTCACCGCGGACCGCCCGCCCGATCTGCTCCAGGACGTGCCCCATCGACTCCGAGTCGGTCTGGTCGAGGAACTCCTGCACGATGCTGCGGAGGTGGTCGCGCAGCCACGGGTTGGCGGTGAACTGGACCCGGTGGGTCTCCTCGTGGAGGCAGACCCACAGGCGGAAGTCAGCCGGGACGACCTCGAGCTTGCGCTCGATCTGGACCACGTTGGGCGCGACGAGCAGCAGACGGCCCGGCTCGCCGCCGGGTCCGGTCCAGAACGGGTCGAACTGTCCGAGCACCCGGCTCGAGACGAGGGCCAGGACCGCACCGAGCTCGGCGCCGCTGACGGCACCACCCACGCGCCGCACGAGCGGGCTGCTGCGCTCGTCGAGCTTGTCGAGCGCCGGGCCGAGCAGCCCGGAGAACGATCCGAGGTTCGCCTCGATCCAGCGCGGACGGTCGACGACGAGGATCGGGGTGGCGTCGGTGGGGGCCGACAGGCCCGTGAAGTCGCGCACCGGGCCCTGCGACCGGACGGCCGCAACCCGGAGCTCCTCGACGATCTCGGCCGCCTCGCCCGGGGAGACCTCGGGTCCAGGACGGCTGAGACGTGCTCCCGTGCTGCGGGCGAGCCGCCAATCGATCATGCCCCTCAACCTACGGTCCCGCGCCCAAGTGCGCTGGACCGGCGCCGGCCCCGTCAGGCCGCGCAGCTGCAGGCGGCGAGCGACGCCACGACGGCGTCGACCGCCGCCCGTGCGTCGAGCGCCAGGGCCACGTCGGCCTGGTCGACCATGACGGCCACGGTCAGCACCACGCCGTCGGCGGTCGTGACCGTGCCGGCGAGCGAGTGCACCTGGTTGAGCGCCCCCGTCTTGACCCGCGCCAGTCCGCGGCCGGCGAGCCCCACGAACCGCTCCACCAGCGTGCCGGTGAACCCCGCCACCGGCAGGTCGCCCGTGAGCTGGGGCGCGGCGAGCTCGGCGGCGGCCACGACCGAGGTCAGGGTCGACGGCGCGATGCGGTTCTGCCGCGACAGACCGCTGCCGTCCCGGAGCACGAGTCCCGACGTGTCGATGCCCCCGGACTCGAGCGCCGCGACGATCGAGCTCGTGGCGCCCTCGAAGCTGGGCTCGGCCCCGGACCCGAGGGCGACCTGCCGAGCGATCACCTCGGCGGCCCCGTTGTCGCTCGTGACCGCCATGCGCTCGACGGCCTGCGCCACGGTGGGGCCCTCGACCTGGGCGACCGGCGCCGCGTCGACCGGGGCCTGGCCGGGCTGGACCTCGCCGACCGCGATGCCCCGCTCGACCAGCTGCGCCGCGAAGATCCCGGCCGCCGAGCCCGAGGGGTCCTCGACCCGGCGCTGGTCGATGCGACCGCGATCGACCCACAGGGCCGTGATGGGACTGACCTGGTTCTGGGAGGCGTAGGACGGCTCCCACGTCGGATTGTCGGCAGGGCCGGTGAACAGGGTGTCGTCGTAATCCAGCCGCACCTGGGTCACGCCCTGCTCGACCAGCGCCTGCGCCGTGCGGTCGGCGAGGGTGGCGAGGTCGGCACGAGCCGCGAAACCTCGGTCGGCCGGCGTGGCCATGAGATAGGGGTCGCCGCCGCCCACGAGGACGAGGCGATCGCCGTCGAGCACCGTCGTGGTGCGAAACCGCTCCTGAGGGTCGAGCGTGGTCAACGCCGCGTACCCCGTGAGGAGCTTGGTGGTGGAGGCCGGGATGAAGGCGTCGGGCGAGGTCATGAGCAGCTCGTCGCCGTCGAGCTCGCGCACCGAGACGCCGACGTGCGGCCCGAGGATCGGCTGTCCGGAGGCCGACTCGACCGCCCGGGCGACCGCCGTGGCATCGGCCGACGCCGGCGGAACCGCGGACACCGTCTGGTCGGCGGGGCCGGGCGCCCGGAGCGCCTCCGGCTCGGACACGTACCGGTCGCCGCAGTCGCCGCCGCAGAGGAAGTCGTTCAGCGCCCCCCGCTGGTGCAGCACCACGCCACCGGCGACGGCACCTGCCAGGACCACGAGTGCCATGGCCCAGGAAAGGACACCCAGGACTCGCCTCCCAGTGCTTTTCCGCACCCGGTGGCTGTTGCGCGACGTCACATGGGCCAGACTATAGAGACGGCCTCCCGCCTCGGATCATCGGAGTGGACGGCCACCGACGACTGACGACCTGCCGTGAGCGACTCCGGCCGGCCACCACCTGGAGGACATGTGATCTTCGACGTCACCGTGGAGATTCCCAAGGGCGAGCGCAACAAGTACGAGCTCGACCACAAGACGCACCGGCTCCGTCTGGACCGCACGCTCTTCACCTCGATGACCTACCCGGCCGACTACGGGTTCATCGACGACTCGCTCGGCAACGACGGCGACCCGCTGGACGCCCTCGTCGTCCTGCCGTTCCCGACGTTCCCGGGCTGCGTCATCGAGTGCCGGGCGATCGGCATGTTCAAGATGACCGACGACGCCGGCGGCGACGACAAGATCCTGTGCGTCCCGGCCACCGACCCGCGCCAGGTGCACCTGCAGGACATCACCGACGTGGCCGAGTTCGACCGCGGCGAGATCCAGCACTTCTTCGAGACCTACAAGGACCTCGAGCCCGACAAGTTCGTCGAGAAGGGCTCCCTGTGGGTCGGCCGCGAGGAGGCCGAGGCCGAGATCCGCGCCAGCTTCCAGCGCTTCACCGACAACGGAGGGTACTGACGCGCTCCGCGCGTCTCCGCGACTTCGTCGCGGCCGGGCTTCGCCCGGAGTACTTCTCGTCGCTTCGCTCCTCGCCACTGGTTAACGCCAGCGGCGGGGAGCGTCGTCGTTCTGGCGGCTCGAGGCGGTCCTGGGCCGGGCTTCGCCCGGAGTACTTCTCGTCGCTTCGCTCCTCGCCATGGCTGGTGCCAATGGCGGGGAGCGTTGTCGTTCTAGCTGTCGCGCGGGCGGACGAGGGCACGGATCGCGGGGGCGAAGACGCCGACGTCGATCGAGCTGTCGAGCGAGCGCATGGCCCCCATGCCGATGCCGAGGCTCAGCAGCGACGTCGCCGCCTGATCGGGCGTGAGCGCGAGCTCGAAGCCCTCCTCCTCGGCGATCTGAGCGATCAGACCGGCGGCCATCGACCGCATCTCGCGGTGCCGCTTCACGAGCTCGCGCGCGACGAACGGGCTGTGGCGGGCGGCTGCGGCGAACTCGACCTCGAGCGCGGTGTAGCGCGGGCTGCCGACGCTGCGGCGCGCCCACTCCACGAAGGCGTCGATCCGGCCGTCGAGGTCGGTACGGGCGCTGAACGCCTCGACGATCCCCTCGATCTGCTCGGCGTGCATGCTGTCGAGCACGGCCAGGCACAGCTCTTCCTTGCCGGCGAAGTTGGAGTAGACGGCACCCTTGGAGAATCCGGCCGCGACCGCCACCTTGTCGAGGGCCGTGGCCGCGTACCCCTCGGTCAGGAAGAGGTCGCGAGCGACCTCCACGAGACGCTCGCGCGTCTGCGCCTGGCGCTCGGCCCGGGTGATCCGCGTTCCGTCGACCGTCACGTCGCTCTCCTCACATCGATGCCGTTCCGTCTTGGCGCAGCACTCAGATACCGATAGTATCTGAAATGTGATCAGCACCGACACCCTCATCATCGGCAGCGGCTTCTCCGGCATGGGCATGGCCATGAAGCTTCGCGAGGCCGGACGGACCGACTTCATCGTGCTCGAGAAGGCCGACGACGTCGGCGGCACCTGGCGCGACAACACCTACCCCGGCGCGGAGTGCGACGTCCAGAGCCACATGTACTCGTTCTCGTACGAGCTCAACCCCGAGTGGTCGCGCGAGTACTCGGGCCAGGCCGAGATCCACGCGTACATGCGCGGGGTCGCCCAGAAGCACCGCCTGCACGAGGTCATCCACTTCAACACCGAGATGACCGGCGCCACCTGGGACGAGGACGCCCAGCGCTGGACCGTGACCACCAACGGCGAGACGTACGACACCCGCGTGCTGGTCTCGGGCATCGGTGGCCTGCACATCCCCAACATCCCGAAGATCAAGGGCGCCGAGTCGTTCAAGGGCGCTCGCTTCCACTCCGCGCAGTGGGACCACGACGTCGACCTGACCGGCAAGCGTGTCGCGGTCATCGGCACGGGCGCGAGCGCGATCCAGTTCATCCCCCAGATCGCGCCGATCGTGGGCCAGCTCGACGTTCACCAGCGCACCGCGCCCTGGGTCGTGCCGAAGTCGAACCACGACATCACCGGCCGGAAGAAGACCTTCATCTCGAAGGTGCCCGGCGGCACCCGCGCCTACCGCAACATGCACTACTGGATGAACGAGGCGACCCAGCTGGGCTTCACCGGCCCGCTGCAGAACATCACCTCGGTCGTCGAGAAGAAGGTCTCGGGCTACATCCGCAAGACCGTCAACGATCCCGCGACCGCCGAGAAGCTCATCCCCGACTACCGCCTCGGTTGCAAGCGCGTGCTCAAGACCGACAACTACATCCCGGTGTACAACCAGGAGAACGTCGAGCTCATCGACACCGGCGTCGAGGAGATCACCGCCACCGGCATCCGCACGAAGGACGGCGACTTCCGCGAGGTCGACGTCATCATCTACGGCACCGGCTTCCACGTGACCGACGCGTTCCAGTGGGTGCACGTCACCGGCGAGGGCGGGCGCGACCTCTCGAAGACGTTCGACGAGGGCGGCATCGAGACGTACAACGGCGTCGCCGTGACGCACTTCCCGAACTTCTTCCTGCTCCTCGGGCCCAACACGGCGCTCGGCCACAACTCGGTCGTGTTCATGATCGAGCAGCAGACCAAGTGGATCGTCAAGCTGCTGCAGGCGATGGACGCCCGCGGCGCCGGGGCGGTTCAGCCGACGTCGCAGGCCCAGAGCGAGTTCAACGACCAGGTGCAGGAGAAGGTGTCCAAGGGCGTGTGGAGCCAGGGCGGCTGCACCAGCTGGTACCTCGACAGCCAGGGCAAGAACCGCACGATCTGGCCCGGGTTCACGTTCCGCTACTGGTGGCACCTGCGCCAGGTCGAGACCGACGACTTCATCTGGCACACCGCCGCGAAGCGCGAGAAGACCGCCGCCTGACGTTGCGCTCGCGAGAGAGTTTGTTGGTGGTCACGAGCGACCTTGTTTGCTCCTGACCACCAACAAAGTCTCTCCTGTGCACCAACAAAGTCTCTCGCGAGCGGTACTTACTCGTGAGGGCCCACGGCGATGATCCGCAGCACGGCTTCGCCGGCCTCGTCGGAGGCGTCGAGGTCGACCTCGGCGGTGATGCCCCAGTCGCGGTCGCCCTCGGGGTCGAGGAACACCTGACGGACCGTCCACGCGCGTGAGCCGGGCTCGAAGGACGCGGGCGTGCTCTCGTCGACCATGAAGAGCTGCGGGCCGCGCGCCTCGGGGCCCGTGCCGATCTCGGGGTACTCCTCGCGGTAGGCCGCCATGGCCTCCATCCAGGCCACCGCGTCCCACCCGTCGTCGCCGTCGAGCCCGCCGAGCTCGGTCCACCGGCCGAACGCGGCGAGCTCGACCCGTCGGAAGAGGGCGTTGCGCACCAGCACCCGGAAGGCCCGCGCGTTGCCGGTGACGGGCCGGGGCGGCGCCGTGCCGTCGGCCTTCGGCCGCACGACGGCGGGGTCGTCACCGGGGTTGATGAGCTCCTCCCACTCGTCGAGCAGGCTGGAGTCGGTCTGCCGCACGAGCTCGCCGAGCCACTCGGTGAGGTCCTCGAGCTCGGTGTTGCGGGCCTTCTCGGGCACGGTGCGACCGAGGGTCTTGTAGACGTCGGACAGGTACCGGAGCACGAGCCCCTCGGACCGCGCGAGCTGGTAGTCGCCGATGAGCTCCGAGAACGTCATGGCGCGCTCCCACATCTCGCGCACGACCGACTTCGGCTTGAGCTCGTGGTCGGCGACCCAGGGGTGTCCGATCCGGTACGCCTCGTACCCGGCGGTCAGCAGCTCCTCGAGCGGCTTCGGGTGCGTGACCTCCTCCAGCAGCTCCATGCGCTCGTCGTACTCGATGCCGTCCATCTTCATCTCGCCGATCGCCTCGCCCCGGGCCCGGTGGCGCTGGGCGTTGATGATGGGGCGCGGGTCGTCGAGGGTCGACTCGACGACCGAGACGACGTCGAGCGCGTAGGTGGGTGCCTCGCGGTCGAGCAGGTCGAGCGCCGCGACCGCGAACGGCGACAGCGGCTGGTTCAGCGCGAAGTTGGCCTGCAGGTCGATCGTGAGACGCAGCGTGCGGCCCTCGGCGTCTGGCGGGTCGACGGCCTCGACGACCTCGCCGGCGAGCAGCGCCTCGATGATGCCCTCGACCTCGGCCAGCATCCGGTCCTGCGACTCTTCGGTCTCCCCACTCTCGCGCAGGAGCCGCTCGAGCGAGGCGCGCGCGTCGCCGGGGCGGCTCACGACGTCGAGCACCATCGCGTGGCTGACCCGCATGCGGGAGACGAGCGGCTCCGGCGTGCCGGTGGAGAGCTTCTCGAAGGTGCCCTGCCCCCACGACACGAAGCCCTCGGGCGGCTTCTTGCGCTGGATCTTGCGCTGCTTCTTCGGGTCGTCACCGGCCTTGCGCACGAGTCGTGCGTTCTCGATCTCGTGCTCGGGCGCCTCCACCACGACGTGGCCGATCGTGTCGTAGCCGGCGCGACCGGCGCGGCCGGCGATCTGCTGGAACTCGCGGACCTGCAGCTGGCGCTGCCTCGTGCCGTCGTACTTGCTGAGGCCGCTGAACAGCACGGTGCGGATCGGCACGTTGATGCCGACGCCGAGCGTGTCGGTGCCGCACACGACCTTGAGCAGACCCTGCTGCGTGAGCGTCTCGACGAGGCGGCGGTACCGCGGGAGCATGCCCGCGTGGTGCACCCCGACGCCCATGCGCACGAGCCGCGAGAGCGTCTTGCCGAATGCCGACGAGAACCGGAAGTCACCGAGGGCCTCGGCGATGCGGTCGCGCTCCTCACGCGTCGCGACCTTGATGCTCGTCAGCGCCTGCGCCCGCTCGAGGGCCGAGAGCTGCGTGAAGTGGACGACGTACACCGGCGTCTGCCCGGTCTCGATCAGCTCCTCGAGGGTCTCCTGCACCGGGGTCGTCACGTACTCGCTCACGAGCGGGACCGGACGCTCGGTCGAGGAGACCACGGCGGTGTCGCGGCCCGTGCGGCGCGTGAGGTCGTCCTCGAGCCGCGTGGTGTCGCCGAGCGTGGCCGACATCAGCAGGAACTGCGCCTTCGGCAGCTCGATCAGGGGCACCTGCCACGCCCACCCCCGGTCGGGATCGGCGTAGAAGTGGAACTCGTCCATCACGACCAGGCCGATGTCGGCGACGGCACCCTCGCGCAGGGCCATGTTGGCCAGGATCTCGGCCGTCGCGGCGATGATCGGGGCATCGGCGTTGACGGCCGCGTCGCCCGTGACCATGCCGACGTTCTCGGCGCCGAAGATCTCGCAGAGGTCGAAGAACTTCTCGCTGACCAAGGCCTTGATCGGTGCGGTGTAGACGCTGCACTCGCCTCGCGCCAGGGTCGCCGCCATCGCGCCGGTGGCGACGAGGCTCTTGCCCGAGCCCGTCGGCGTGGCCAGCACGACGTTGGAGCCGGCGACGCACTCGAGGATCGCCTCGTCCTGCGCCGGATAGAGCGTCAGGCCGCGGCTCTCGACCCACTGGGAGATCGCGTCGTAGACGGCGTCCTCGTCGTACGGCCCACGGTCGGGGAGCAGGTCGACGAGGCGCATGGGCCCATTGTCGCGGACCCGACCCCGGGACCCCCGTCGGGCCGCTCGAGGCGCTCGCTAGGGTCAAGGCATGCGTGCGGTACAGATCACATCCCTGGACGGTCCCGAGGCAGTCGGCGTGGCGGAGGTCGAGGTTCCCGACTCCGCCGGCAAGGTGCTCATCGAGGTGAAGGCTGCAGGCGTGGCGTTCCCCGACGTGCTCCAGACCCGTGGCCAGTACCAGTTCAAGCCCGACCTCCCCTTCGTGCCGGGCTCGGAGGTCGCCGGTCTCGTGCTCGAGGCGCCCGAGGACTCCGAGTTCGCGCCGGGCGACCGCGTCGCGGCGCTGAGCTTCCTCGGCGGCTTCGCCGAGCAGGTCGCGGTCGACGAGCAGTTCGTCCTGCCACTGCCCGAGTCGGTCGCGTTCGACAAGGGCGCATCGGTGATCTTCAACTACGGCACGGCCTACTTCGCGCTGATCGAGCGCGGCCACCTGCAGCCCGGCGAGTCGGTGCTGGTGCACGGAGCCGCCGGCGGCATCGGCACGGCGGCGATCCAGACCGCCAAGGCGTTCGGCGCGGGCCGGGTCGTCGCGGTCGTCTCGACCGACGCCAAGGGCGAGGTCGCGGTCGCCGCGGGCGCCGACGAGTACCTGCTGGCCGACGGCTTCCGCGACAAGCTCGGTGAGAAGGTCGACCTCGTGGTCGACCCGGTGGGCGGCGACCGGTTCACCGACTCGCTGCGGAGCCTGAAGGAGGACGGCCGCCTGCTGGTCATCGGCTTCACGGGCGGGTCCATCCCCGAGGTCAAGGTCAACCGCCTCCTGCTGAACAACACGACCGTGGTCGGCGTCGGCTGGGGCGCCTACGCGCTCAGCCGCCAGGGGCACATCCGCATGGAGTGGGACGCCCTGCTGCCGCACCTCGCCTCGGGTGCGCTGGACCCCGTCATCTCGTCCTCGCGTCCGCTCGACGGCGTGACCGACGCCCTGCTCGAGATCGACGAGCGCCGGGCGACCGGCAAGGTCCTGCTCGTCCCCTGATCGCCTGAGGACACCGCCGTGCCCAACCCCACCGAGGTCCACGACCCGCGCTCCGGCGGTTGGGTCGCGGTGCTGACCGCCGCCACGACCACCGCGATCCTGCAGGACGGGTTCGACACGCTCGAGGGAGTGCTGCTCGACGCCGCGAGGATCGGGGGCCTGCGTCCCGACGACCTCCGGGCGCTCGCCGGGGTCGATGACCCCACTCCTCGGGCGTTCGTCGACCTCGTCACGGTCGCCCCGCACCCGCTCATGACCCTGCAGGTCGAGGGTGATGTCGCCTCCGTCGAGCGCACCCGCGTGCCGAACGGCAGCTGCCTGTGGCGCGTCGACGCCGACGGCTCCCGGCGGGTGCTGACCTACTTCGACGGCCCGGCGTACGGCTGGCGCAACGGCCGTGGCTACCTCGCGCCGGTCGAGCCCCTCGGCCCGTGGGCCACGTTCGAGGGCCACGAGTACGCCGCGGCATTCCCGGCCGGCGAGACCGAGCGCGTCGGCCTGGTCGCGGTGGGCGACGAGCCCCCGGAGGGCTTCGCCTGGACCCGTCCCGGCATCTCCCAGCGCTACGTCCCCGTCACGGAGCTGGAGTCGCTCACGACCCGCTGAGCTTCCCCGAGATTGGTGGGTCCTCGCTGTTACCCGCGCAGCTGGGCGGCGAGGGGGCAGTCGAACGGATCGCGGGCGCGCAGGCCCACGTTGTTCAGGTAGTCGACCACGATGGCGTAGGAGTGGAAGAGCCCGACCTCCATGTAGTCGATGCCCTCCTTCTCGCAGTGGGCCCGGACCAGCGGCTGCGCCTTCTTGAGGTTGCAGCGCGGCATGCTCGGGAACAGGTGGTGCTCGATCTGGTAGTTCAGGCCGCCCATGGCCCAGTCGGTGACGGGGTTGCCGCGGACGTTGCGCGAGACCATGACCTGGCGCCGCAGGAAGTCGAGCTTCATCTCCGGCGGGATGATCGGCATGCCCTTGTGGGCCGGCGCGAACGAGGCCCCGAGGCAGAAGCCGAACACGGCCATCTGGAGCGCGAAGAACGCCACTGCCTTGCCGAGCGGCAGGAACGCCAGCAGCACCACGACGTAGATCGAGAGACGCCCGACGACCAGTGCGAGCTCGGTGCGCCGCCACGGCTGCTTCGAGGTCTTGTCACGCGCGGCGCGAATGCTCTCGGCGTGCAGGTTGAGTCCCTCGAGCGTGAGCAGCGGGAAGAACAGCCATCCCTGACGCTTCACGAACCACCCGGCGAAGCCCGTCGTGCGCTGGGCGACGATGCCTGGCGTGAAGGCGATCGCGCCGGGGCCGATGTCGGGGTCGTAGCCCTCGAGGTTCGGGCCACGGTGGTGCATGTTGTGCTTCGCCCGCCACCACGCGAAGCTCAGGCCCGCGAAGGCGCCGGCCAGGATCCGCGCGGTCCACGCGTTGCGCGCGGGCGAGCTGAAGATCTGGCGATGGGCCGCGTCATGGCCCAGGAAGCCGAACTGCGTCACGATGACGCCGAGCAGTGCGGCCAGGATCAGCTGGAACCAGGAGTTGCCGAGCAGGAAGAAGCCGACCCAGATCCCGATGAACGCGGCGACGTGGACGCCGATCTGCCACACGTAGTAGCCGCGGCGCCGCTCGAGGAGCCCGGCGGCCTTCACCTCCTGCATCAGGTCGGTGAAGTGGCTGACGTAGCCGCCGGCTTTCGCCGTGGGGGTCGGTGGTTGCTGGTCGATCGTGCGGGTGATGGATTCCATCGGGCGTCCCCTTGGGACTGGAGTGGTGTGCGACACCGAGCCCGGTCGTCCTCCGCGCGGCCTGCGTACTGCTTCAGGCTACGCGTCTTTGCCCCACTCGCAGACCGCACGACATTTCCCCAGGATGAACGTCGTGGACGCCGGCCGCGGCCTACGAGAAATTGTCGACATGACGACACCACACCTCGGCCCGCCGGCCGTCCCGTCAGCGCAGCTCGGCGCGCGCCGAGCTGCGGACGCAGGTCGGGCCGGCGCGACGGGGATGTCGACCACGCCGTCCGGCACGACTGCGCGACCGGGGTCAGCCCTGCGTGCGGGGCAGCACGACCGGCGGCTCCTCAGCAGCGAGTCGACCCCGCCGCCATGCTCGGTGGAGCAGCAGACCGCCCACGACCGAGCCGCTGGTGCCGAGCGCGAGGTCGCCCAGCGTGTCCTCGTAGAGCCGCTCCGGCAGCGCGTCCCACCGGTGCAGGAAGGCGAAGTACTCGGCGACCTCCCACAGGAGCGCCGCACTGGCGCCGACCGCGAGCGACCGTTCCACCACGGCCGCACGGGAGGCCGTGCGCGGGAGCGTCAGCAGCAGCACGGCGACCACGAGCAGACCCGTGTTGACGAAGTGCATCCAGTCGTCGAACCACCAGATCCGGTCGTACAGGTCGAGCCGGTTGCCCAGGATGTCCGAGAAGCACGGGATCGTGATGCACAGGTCCGCGAGCCAGGGGAACGACATGCGTTCGCGCCAGTACAGCGCCCACAGCAGCGGCACGGTGAAGGCGAGGGCCGGGTAGCTGATCGCGCGCCACCAGGCCGCCTTGTCCTGCATGTTGCCCATGTTCGGGTCGACCAGCGCCGCGAACAGCAGAAGAACGAGGATCGCCTTCGCGGCGATGTCGAGCTGACGCACGGTGGAGTCGAAGCGACCCCTGGGCTCCACGGTGCTGTCCATCCGACGACCCTAGCGGGCCGCGGCGGGCCCTCAGTCGAGGATGTGGCCGAGGACGGACGGCAGGGTGGCCTGCCAGCCGTGCTTGAGCTCCGCCACCGGCACGCTGAACTGACCCTCGACCACGAGGTCGGGGCCACCGGTGCGACCGATCGACGCGAGCTCGACACCGTGCTTCTCGGCGAGGGCGACGAAGGCGTCGTGGTCGGCCTCGGCCACCGTGACGATCGCGCGGGCCGAGGACTCGCTGAACAGGTCGAGGAACGGGTCGTCGAGCGCGACCGTGACGCCGACGCCGTGGCGGAAGGTCGACTCGGCGAGAGCGACGGCCAGGCCGCCGTCGGAGAGGTCGTGGCTGGAGGTCAGGAGGCCGGCGGCGATCGCCTCGCGCGCGAGGGCGCCGAGCGCCTGCTCGGCCGGCAGGTCGACCCGCGGCGGCAGGCCGCCGAGGTGACCGTGGACCACATCGGCCCACGTGCCACCGGAGAGCTCCTCCTGGGTCGAGCCGAGCAGCAGCACGTGCTCGCCCTCGGCGGCGAAGCCGTGGCGGACGCGCTTCGTGACGTCGTCGACAACACCGAGGACGCCCACGACCGGGGTCGGCAGGATCGCGGTCTCGCCGGTCTGGTTGTAGAACGACACGTTGCCGCCGGTGACCGGGATGCCGAGCTCGGCGCACGCGTCCTTCAGGCCGTGCGTGGCCTGCTCGAACTGCCACATGACGTCGGGGTCCTCCGGCGAGCCGAAGTTCAGGCAGTCCGTGACCGCGAGCGGCAGCGCGCCGGCGACCGAGATGTTGCGGAACGACTCGGCGAGGGCCAGCTGCGCACCGACGTACGGGTCGAGCTTGGCGAAGCGGCCGTTGCAGTCCGTGGAGACGGCCACGCCGAGGTTCGACTCCGGGTCGATGCGGATGACGCCGGCGTCGTCGGGCTGTGACGACACGGTGTTGCCCTGCACGTAGCGGTCGTACTGGTCGGTGACCCACGACTTGTCGGCGATGTTGGCCGAGGCCAGGACCTGCACAAGCTGGTCGCGCAGCTCGTCGCCGGACGCCGGACGCGGCAGCTGCTCGGCACCCTTCGACTGGAGCATGTCCTGCCAGAACGGGCGGGCGAAAGGGCGCTCGTACGTCGGGCCGTCGTGCGCGACCGAGCGCGGCGGCACGTCGACGACGGTCTCGCCGTGCCAGTCGATGACGAGCCGGCCGGTGTCGGTGACCTCGCCGACGACGACGGCCTCGACGTCCCACTTCGCGCAGATGGCCATGAACGCGTCCAGGTTGGCGGGCTCGACGACCGCCATCATGCGCTCCTGGCTCTCGCTCATGAGGATCTCCTCGGGGCTGAGCGACGAGTCACGCAGCGGCACGGTGTCGAGCTCGACACGCATGCCGCCGTCGCCGGCCGAGGCGAGCTCGCTCGTGGCGCAGGACAGGCCGGCACCACCGAGGTCCTGGATGCCGCCGACCACGCCGGCGGCGAACAGCTCGAGCGTGCACTCGATCAGGAGCTTCTCCATGAAAGGGTCGCCGACCTGGACCGCGGGGCGCTTCGACGGGCCGGTCGACTCGAAGGTCTCCGAGGCGAGCACCGAGACACCGCCGATGCCGTCGCCGCCGGTGCGGGCGCCGTAGAGCACGACCTGGTTGCCGACGCCCGTGGCGTGGGCGAGGTGGAGGTCCTCGTGGCGCAGCACCCCGACGCAGAGGGCGTTGACGAGCGGGTTGCCGAGGTAGGACTCGTCGAACACGACCTCGCCACCGATGTTGGGCAGGCCGAGGCAGTTGCCGTAGCCACCGACGCCCGCGACGATGCCGGGCAGGACGCGGGCCGTGTCGGGCGCGCTCAGCGGACCGAAGCGCAGCGGGTCCATGACCGCGACCGGGCGCGCACCCATCGCGAGGATGTCGCGCACGATGCCGCCGACGCCGGTGGCCGCGCCCTGGTAGGGCTCCACGTAGCTGGGGTGGTTGTGCGACTCCACCTTGAAGGTGACCGCGTAGCCCTGGCCGATGTCGATCACGCCGGCGTTCTCGCCGATGCCGGCCAGGGTCTTGCCGAGCGGGGTCTCCTGCGGCAGCTCCCCGAACTTCTTCAGGTGCACCTTGGAGGACTTGTAGGAGCAGTGCTCGCTCCACATGACCGAGTACATCGCCAGCTCGGCGCCGGTGGGGCGTCGGCCGAGGATCTCGACGATCTTCTCGAACTCGTCGGGCTTGAGCCCGAGCTCGGCCCACGGGAGCTCGCGCTCCGGGGTGGACTCAGCGTGGGAGACGGTGTCGAGGGCGGCCTTCGCCGAGGGGTCCAGGACAGGCTTCGCGGGAGCGTCGGTCACGACCTCATCGTATCGGGGCACACGGCCGGACCCGCAGCCAGCAGGAACCTCGGCCCGGGAGCCAGGCCGCGACCCGCCACGAGCACCACCGGCGCTCAGGTGTCGAGGTTCGCGCCGATCTCGCAGAGCGTGGAGTCCGATCCCATGGCCTCGAGCTGGGCCTTGAGATCGGCGACGCGCTGCTCGGCCTGGACGACGATCTGGTCACCGACGCGCCCCCACTCCTCGTGGCCGGGATGGGCCGGGAGCGCGGCGAACAGGTCGGCGATCTCGCGCACGGTCAGTCCGACGCGTTGCGCGAGCTTGGCGATCCGGATGCGGCAGACCGCGGAGTCGTCGAAGCGGCGTTGATTGCCGGCCGTGCGCACGGCGTTGATCACGCCGTGCTTCTCGTAGAACCGCACCGCTGACGGCGCCACGCCGGACTCGGCGGCGACGTCGCTGACGGTGAGGACCTCGCCCTCGGAGGCCGGGGCGGAGGCTCCGGCGGGGGTGGGCTGTGCGGCGGTGATCGTCACGTCCTCACCGTAAGTCGGATCGGGCTTGACTTCAACATTGGTTCAACCCTCAGCGTGGTGGTCATGACGACACCGACACCAGCGCGCAGTGACCGCTCCACGGACCCGACCGGCACCCGCCGACGGGTGCTCGTGATCTCCTCCAGCGTCCGGGCGGAGCGGATCGGCCCGGCCATCGCCCACTGGGTCGTCGCAGCCCTGGACGCCGTCGAGGGCGTCGAGCTCGACCTGATCGACCTCGCCGAGATCACCCTGCCCGACGACGCCCTCCTCAGTCCCGGTGGTGGACCCCGGAGCGAGGTGGCCGACCGCATCGAGGCCGCCGAGGCGTTCGTCTTCGTGACCCCGGAGTACAACCACTCCTACCCAGCATCCGTGAAGCGGCTGATCGACTGGCACTACGGCCAGTGGATGTTCAAGCCGGCGACGGTCGTGGCCTACGGCGTCCAGGGAGGGCACGCCGCGATCGAGCACCTGCGCGGGGTCTTCGCCGAGCTGCACATGGTGACCACCCGCCGCTGCCTCGGACTGGCCGTCCCGTGGAACGCCTTCGACGACGCCGACCAGTACGTGCCGGACGACTCCACGGCCCAGGCGCTGCGGGGCGCCCTGGCCGAGCTGGACTGGTGGGCCGGCGTGCTCACCGACGCCCGCATCCACCGCCCCTTCACGACCTGACCGCGGCCTTCCAGCCGCGGCACCGACCGAGAGAGGACCGTCCATGAACGATCACCAGAGCCAGGGCCCGCTCGTCCTGATCAACACCTTCACCGCCGTCGACGGCGGGCTCGACGCCCTGGCTGCCTTCCAGGTCGCCGAGATGCAGGACATGAGCGCGGCGGCCAGCGCTCACGGCTGGCTCGGCAACGAGGTCTACCGCTCGCACGACGACACCAGCCTGATCGTCGTCACCCGCTTCCGTTCGGAGCTGGCCAAGGACGCCTGGGCCGCGACCGAGCGGTTCGGGCAGCACGTCGAGGACCTGGAGCCCCTGGTCCGGGACGTCACCTCCGTCCCGGTGACCCCCATCGCCGCCCACGGCGACGGCCGGCGGGCCGACCACGGGTCGTGATTCAGTCCTGCGGTGCCGGATCGGCCGCCTCGAGCGCCGGCTGAGACGCCGGAGGACGGCGGCGCGCGCCGGGGAACCGGGTGGCGAGCGAGCTGAGCGGCTCGACGGCGCTGTTGAGCACCGACACCGCGTGGTTGAGGGTCGGGATCGCGGCACCGAGCATGTCGACGCGCGGCACGAGGGCCTCGAACGTCTCGCCGAGCTCGACGAGGCGGTCGAGGGTGCCGCCGGGCTTGAGGAGCGTCTCGAGGATCCCCTCCTCGGCCAGGAGCTGCTCCAGCAGTCCGCCGTCCTCCAGGATGCGGTCGAGAGGTCCCCCCTCGGCCAGCACGCGGTCGAGGGCGCCGTCGTGCTCGACGATGCGCTCCAGCGGGCCACCCGGGGCGAGCAGCCGATCGAGCGGTCCTCCCGGCTCGAGGAACCGGTACAGAGCCCCGTCCTCGGCCAAGGCACGGTCGAGGGGGCCACCGGCCTCGAGCAGGCGGATGAACGGGCCCTCCTCCGAGGCCATCCGGTCGAGCAGGCCGTCGCGGGCGAGTGCCTTGCCGATCGGCCGGTCCTCCGCCGTCAGCTCGGCCAGCGTGTACGCCAGGCCGATGGGGCCGTGCTCGTCCTCGAGCAGGCGGTTGAGCTGGTTGAGCAGGCCGTCGTCGGCGATGATCCTCGACAGCTGGGCCGCGTATCCGCCCTCGCGCAGCAGAGGCCCCTGCGGCGAGACGAAGTGGCCCAGCGCGAGCGTGGTCTGCGTGGCGGCCACCGTGACCCGCAGGGGCAGGAAGGCGAGCTGGCGGAGGTCCATGGCGGCCAGCCTAGGTCCGCGGCGACCTGCTGTCACCGGATGTGACACCTCGGATGTCATACGGCGTCACAGGGAGCCGGCCAGGCCCCCGACCAGCGCGAACAGGGCGACGACGATCGAGATCGGCACCAGCCACAGGGCCGCGATCGAGAGCGAGATGGTCCAGCCGATCCGGGGCGGCGCGAAGTTGCGGGCCCGGCGCAGGTCCTCGACGCCCTGGATCCAGCGGGCCGGCATCGCGACGCCGCGCCAGGCCCCGCGGAGCCGCGAGAAGACCCGCGAACCGCCGCCGCCCGCGATCTGCTCGAGGATGCCCCGGGTCTCGTCGGCCCGGCCACTCATCTCGACCATGAGGGCGAGCTCGGTGGCCAGGGCCACCGGGTCGTCGACGGCGCGGACGATCTGGCGCCGGCGCCACGCGAATCCTGCCGACACCAGGGCCAGGAGAGCCGCCACGACGAGCCCCACGACCCGGAAGGCGCCCTCGGAGGTGGCGGCCACCACGGCCGTGACCGCGATGAAGGGCAAGGGGACCGCGAGCAGCACGGCGGTGGGGATGCGCAGCAGTCGGACCGCGACGACCAGCAGGTCGGCGGCACGCGTGGCCGCCCGTCCGGTGCCGTCGTCGACGCGCGCCGTGGCACGGCTCGCTGCCTCGTTGGTGCGACGGCCCCAGCCGCGTCTGCGCCCACTCGTGCGCCCGCTCATGCGCTCATCCACGCATCCAGACTACGGAGCCGCACCCACCGAGCGCGGGTGGAGTAGGTTCACGCCGTGGCGGTGATCCTGGCGCTGGTCTCGGCGCTGACCTACGGCATCAGCGACTTCCTCGGGGGACTCTTCTCGCGCCGGGCGAGCGCGTGGCAGATCTCGGTCTGCGGTCAGACGTCCGCCGCCCTCATCACCTGGGTCTCGGTGCTGTTCATCGCCGGCGACCCGACCGCTCGCGACCTGCTGCTCGGCGCCGTGGCGGGGCTCGGCTCGGGCTTCGGCATCGTGTTCCTCTACCGCGGCCTGGCCCACGGACGCATGGGCGTCGTCGCGCCGGTCTCCGCCGTCGGCTCGGCCCTGGTGCCACTCACCGTCGGTCTTGGTCAGGGCGACCGACCCTCGGCCCTGGCGGCGCTCGGGGTGGCGTGCGCCTTCCCCGCGATCTGGCTCGTCGCCCGCCCCGTCGACGAACCCGGCACCCTCGAGATCGCGAGCACGGGCTTCCTCGACGGGGTCCTCGCCGGACTCGGCTTCGGCGTGCTGTTCGCGGCGCTCGGCCAGGTGCCGGAGGAGGCGGGCTTCGCGCCGCTCGCCGTCGCGAACTCGGCCGCGATCGTGGCGGTCGTGATCATCGCCGTGACGCTGCGGGAGCCGTGGGTCCCGCGCACCCGGGCCGCGGGCCGCGGGGTCCTCCTGGGCCCGCTGGGCTTCGTCGCGACCGGCACCTTCCTCCTGGCGACGCACGACGGACTGCTGTCGATCGTGTCGGTCATCGCCGCCCTGTACCCCGCCTCGACCGTGCTGCTCGCGTGGCTGGTGCTGAAGGAGCGGATCGGTCCCGGGCAGGCGATCGGGCTGGGTGCCGCGGCCGTCGCGGTCTCGCTCGTCGCCCTCGGTTAGGTTCGGGTCGTGCGCATCGCCACCTGGAACGTCAACTCCATCCGCAGCCGCATCGACCGCGTGGTCGCCTTCCTGGAGCGCCACGACGTCGACGTGCTCGCGATCCAGGAGACCAAGTGCCGCGAGGACCAGTTCCCCGGGCTCGAGCTCAGCGCGCTGGGGTACGAGTACACGCACGTCGGCCTGAACCAGTGGAACGGCGTCGCGCTGATCTCGCGCGTGGGCCTCGAGGACGTGCAACGGCAGTTCGCCGACGACCAGCCCCAGTTCGCCGACGTGCTCGAGCCGCGGGCGGTGGGCGCGACGTGCGGCGGCGTGCAGGTGTGGAGCCTCTACGTGCCGAACGGTCGCGACCTCGACCACGAGCACTACACCTACAAGCTGGCATGGCTTGAGCGGCTCCGCACCGCCGGCCAGGACTGGCTGGCCGCCGACCCGCAGGCGCAGATCGCGCTGACCGGCGACTGGAACATCGCCCCCGAGGACGACGACGTGTGGGACATGGCCGTCTTCGAGAACAGCACCCACGTCTCGGAGCCCGAGCGAGCCGCGTTCCGCGCGATGCTCGAGGCGGGCTTCAGCGACGTCGTCCGCCCACACACGCCGGGCCCCGGCGTCTACACGTTCTGGGACTACCAGCAGCTGCGCTTCCCGAAGCGTCAGGGCATGCGGATCGACTTCTCGCTCTGCTCACCCGCCCTCGCCGCGCGGGTCAGCGGCGCCTGGATCGATCGCGAGGAGCGCAAGGGCAAGGGCGCCAGCGACCACGCCCCCGTCGTCATCGACCTGGACTAGTCAGATCGCCGCTGGTTGAGGTGTGAGGAGCCCTCGGCGACGAGCCTCGAAACCCTCTGACGGTCAGTGGCCGCTGGTCCGTGCTGACGGCTGCGATCAGCTGACCAAGGTTTCGAGGCTCGCGCCCTGGCGGGCGCTCACACCTCAACCACCGGTGGTGACCACGGGCCGAGCGAAGCGAGGCAGGGCGCCCGGGCGAAGCCCGGCCGCGGTGAGGAACGAACCGCGGATGCGACGAGGTACGAACCGCGCGCCTCACCAACTGGGGCGCAGCGGGAACGAGCTCGTGCCGTCCGCGTGGGGCTTGCCGGCCAGGACGTGGTGCAGCTCGATCTCGTCCTCCTCGAACGCCAGCCGCGAGCCGGCCATGTAGAGGCCCCACACCTTGGCGGTGCCGAGCGAGACCTCGCCCAGCACCTCGTCCCAGTTCTCGACGAGGTTGCGGTTCCAGTCACGCAGCGTCATGGCGTAGTGCTCGCGGATGTTCTCGCTGTGACGCACCTCGAGACCGGCGTCGTGGGCCGCCGAGACGATGCGCCCCACACCCGTGAGCTCGCCGTCGGGGAACACGTAGCGGTCGATGAAGGCTCCCGCGCTGGCCGGCGAGGTGTTGTTGTCGCGGGTGATGCAGTGGTTGAGCAGTCGCCCGCCGGGCTTGAGCCGGTCCTCGATGAAGGCGAAGTACGAGCCGTAGTTCCGGACGCCGATGTGCTCGGTGAGGCCGATCGAGCTGACCGCGTCGAAGTCGCGCTCGGTGACGTCGCGGTAGTCGAGGAAACGCACCTCGGCGCGGTCGTCGAGGCGCTGCTCCTTGATGGCCTGCTGCGCCCAGACCGCCTGCTGCTCCGACAGGGTGACCCCCAGCGCGTGGACGCCGTAGTGCTCGGCGGCGTGGCGCACCATGCCGCCCCAGCCACAGCCGAGGTCGAGCAGGCGCTGGCCCGGCTTGAGGTCGAGCTTGCGGCAGATGAGGTCGAACTTCTCGGTCTGCGCCTGCTCGAGCGTGGCTTCGAGCTCGGGGTAGACCGCGCACGTGTACGCCATCGAGGGACCGAGGACGAGCTCGTAGAAACGGTTGGAGACGTCGTAGTGGTGGTGGATCGCCTCGGCGTCGCGCTGCCGGCTGTGTCGCCAGCCCTCGAAGGCGCGGCGGGCCCGCGAGAGGTGTTCCTCCGGCGGCGGGGTGGGCGCGATGAGGTTGGCCAGCCCGAGGCTGCGCAGCACCGTGAGGAGCTCGCCCGGCGGCGGGAGCTTGAAGGTGAGCCGGCTGCGGAAGTGCTGCATGAGCTCGTACGGGTCGCCGGGGTGGATGCCGTCGATCTCCAGGTCGCCGGCCACGTAGGCGCGGGCGAACCCGAGGTCGCCGGGGTGCGACATCAGGTAGCGCAGTCCGCGCTCGTTGAGCAGCCGCACGGTGTAGGTCGAGTCGATGTCGCCCGCCGCGCTGCCGTCGTAGGCCTCGAAACGGAACGGCATCCCGTGTCGCATCAGCTTCTCGAGCGCTGTCGAGATCGTCATGAGTTCCGCACCGCCTTGTCGTACAGGTTGGTCAGTCGAGCGTCGGGGTCGTAGCGCTCGCGCAGGGAGTCGATCGCCGCCGTGCCGTAGAGGTCCGCGAACGTCGCCTCGTCGTAGAAGGCCTCCGAGTAGAGGGACTTGTGACCGCCGAGCTCGTGCACCTTGGACTCGACGGCCCGGTTGACGCTGCCCGGCGCGGCGTCGGCCGGCACCTCGACGGTGCCCCAGAAGCCGACGTTGACGTAGATCGCCCCGGTCTCGAGCGGGTAGGACGACCACTCGCGCGTGGTGCGCAGGGGGCAGAGCCACACGGGCCGCATGCCCACCTCGGCGTCGAACCACGCGAGGAACTCCGGCAGCGCCTCGAGCGGCACCTCGATGTCCTGGATCACGCGTTCGCGGCCGGGCACCTTCTTGATCTTGTCGAGCTTCTCGATGATGCCGAGCTTGGTGTCGAGGCCCACGAGGCGGTGGTAGACGTCGCTGCGGCGCCACCGGCGCGGCCAGAGGCGACGGACCCAGGGGGTCTGGGCGCCGAACGCGCCGGAGCACCAGAACCAGTCGGTGTCCCAGCGCCAGAGGTAGTCGTGGACCGTGAGCCCGTCGGTCTCGAGCTCCTGGACGGAGCGGTAGTAGATCTGCTGACGCGTGTAGTCGCTGACGTCGATCGGGGCGTCGGTGAGCTCGGCGAGGGTCAGGTAGATCTCGTCGGGCGTGAACGCGGTGCCGTCGACGCCATCGACCTGGCGGCCGTCGTGCTCGCCGGTCTGGCCGATCTCGTGGATGGCCTTGACCGCGTCGTCGGCGGAGTCGAAGCGCACGTGGCGCAGCGAGACGCGCTCGGGCACCCGCTCGAGGCGGATGCGCAGGCGGGTGGCGTACCCGAGGCTGCCGTAGGAGTTCGGGAACGCCGTGAAGAGATCGGCGTGCTCGCCGTCCGGGGTGACCGTGAGGATCTCACCTGACCCCGTCAGGACGTCCATCTCGAGGACCGACTCGTGCGGCAGGCCGTTGCGGAGCGACGTGGACTCGATGCCGAGGCCCGTGACGGCACCCCCGAGCGTGATGGTGCGCAGCTGCGGCACGACGAACGGCATGAGCCCGTGCGGGAGGGTGGCCGCCACGAGGTCCTCGTAGGTGCACATGCCCTGGACGTCGGCGGTGGCGGCGTCGGGATCGATCGCGATGACGCCGTCGAGTCCGGACACGTCGAGGCCCGGGGCGGTGGTGGCCGTGCGGGGGCGGAACAGGTTGGAGGTGCGCTTGGCGAGCCGCACCGGTGAGCCCGGCGGGATCGCGGCATAGGACTCGCGCAGTCGATCCAAAGACTCCTGGTGCGCGCTCCATCCCTTCACGGACCTCAGACTAGGGCGTCGACTCGGCGGAGCAACAGAGTGCCGTTGCGCACAGCAACGATTTTCGCTGTCGGCAGAATCACCATCCCGTAGGTCAGGACAGGTGCCAGATCAGTGCCTCGCCGTCGCCCACGAGCCGGAGCCGGCCACCCGGGTCCGGGCAGCGCAGCTCGTCGCCCTCCGCGAGGACGTCGCCGTCGACGCTCACGCTCCCCCGCGTGACGTGGACCAGCAACCGGCTCACGATCTCGATGTCGACCGGTGCGACGGGGCGCACGACCTCCAGCCGGGCATCGGCGTGGACCGTGACCCCCTCGTGCCGGCCCGGCCCGTCGGGGACCTCGAGCGAGGCGTACTCCGGGGCGGCCTCGTGCCGTGAGCGCAGCATCGTCTGCACGAACACCAGGGGCTCGGTGGTCGAGGCGTTGCGCTCCGCGTGCTTCGCCCCCTCGCCCGCGCTGAGCCGCTGGGCGGTCCCGGGACGGATGACGCCGCCGGCGCCCGTCGAGTCACGGTGCTCGAGGGCACCTGCCAGCACCCACGTGACGATCTCCACGTCCGAGTGGCGATGCTCGTCGTACCCGGCCCCCGGCGCGACGGACTCGGTGTTGATGGCCACCAGCGCACCGAAGCCGACGTTGTCGGGGTCGTAGTGCGCCCCGTAGCTGAACGAGTGCCGGGTGGAGGTGCCGGCGCCGACCGTGAGGTACCGCTGATCGGCCCGGCGCAGCTCACGCCCGGAGACGTCAGGCCCAGAAAGATCAGGCATAGCCGAGGTCATGGAGTCGGGCGTCGTCGATGCCGAAGTGGTGCGCGATCTCGTGCACCACGGTGATGTGGACCTCCTCGACGACGTCCTGCTCGGTCTCGCAGATCGCCAGGGTGGGCCGGCGGAAGATCATGATGCGGTCTGGGAGCACCCCGCCGTACGTGGTGTCGCGATCGGTGAGTGCCACCCCGTCGTAGAGCCCGAGCAGATCGGGGTCGTCCTCGGGCGCGTCGTCCTCGACGAACAGCACGACGTTGTCGAGCAGGCCGGCGAGCTGCGGCGGCAGCGATGCCAGCGCCGCCTCGGCCAGCTCCACGAAGCGGTCCTCGTCGACCTCGATCACACCATCATCCTGCCAGCCGGACCTTGCCTCACTAGAATCCGAGCGTGACCAGGGACGTCTTCGCGGCCGCCAGCCCCGAGCTGCGCGAGGTGCTCGACGCCGTGGACTGGCGCTCCACGAGCCTCGGGCCCGTCGAGTCGTGGAGCCCTGCCCTGCGGGGCGTCGTCGACATGATGCTGCACAGCCCGTTCCCCATGACGTTGCTCTGGGGCCCGGAGTTCGTCCTCGTCTACAACGACGCGTACATCGAGATCATCGGCGGGAAGCACCCGGTGGCCCTGGGGGCTCCCTCGCAGGAGATCTTCGGCGAGGTCTGGAACCAGATCGGACCGATGATGCAGGAGGTCGCCACGACCGGCCAGGGCCAGCTGCTCGAGAACGGGCTCGTCCCGCTCGAGCGGAACGGCTTCCTCGAGGACTGCTTCTTCACGTTCGCGTACTCGGCGGTCCGGGGCGAGGACGGGCGGGTCGAAGGAGTGCTCGACGTCGTGGTCGAGACCACGCGCGCCGTCCTGGGGCGGCGGCGACTCGAGGTCCTGGCCCGGCTGGCCGAGTCGCTGGCCGGCGCCACGACGCTCGACGAGGTCAAGCGGCGCGCCCTGCGGGTGTTCCGCGTGTACGACGACGACGTGATCGACGTCGAGCTGCAGCTGTCCGACTCCAGCAGCGTCGACTGGTCCGGCGAGTCGCACTGGGAACCGCCTCGCCCGATCTACGCCGGCGAGGTCGTCACCGACACCTCGACGGACGGGCGCGAGATCATCTGGGCGGCCCTGGAGGCCGACGGCGAGGACCTCGCGGCGTCGACCTTGGTGATGGAGCTGAACCCGCGCGTCCTCCTCGACGACGACCTCATCGACTTCGTCCGCCTCGCCGGATCCGTCGTCGGCCGCGCTTTCGGCCGGGCTCGTGCCGAGGCAGAGGAGCGCGACCACGTCGACCAGGAGCGCCGTCTCAGCGAGACGCTGCAACGCAGCCTCCTCAGCAGGCCGGCCCAGCCCGACGGGCTGGCCGTGGCCGTTCGGTACTTGCCGGCTGCGGAGGAGGCGCAGGTCGGCGGCGACTGGTACGACGCGTTCTGCCTGCCGAGCGACGACCTGTGCCTCGTGATCGGGGACGTCACGGGGCACGACCGCGATGCCGCTGCGGGCATGGCCCAGCTGCGCAACCTGCTCCGCGGCGTGGCCGTGACGGCCGACGGCTCACCCGCCGAGATCCTGTCGGCGGCGGAGCGAGCGGTGCAGAGTCTCGGGATCGAGATCTTCGCCACGAGCATCGTCGCCCGGGTCCAGCTGATCGACGACGCCCACTTCAGAGCGGCGACGCTGCGCTGGTCCAATGCCGGGCACCCGCCGCCCGCCGTGATCGAGCCGGACGGCTCGGTGCGCATCCTCGATCGCCACCCCGATCCCCTGGTCGGCATCGGTGCCTGGGACCGGGCTGACCACGTCGAGACCCTCGCCCCAGGGTCTGCGGTGGTGTTCTTCACCGACGGCCTGATCGAGCGCCGCGGCCAGTCGATCGACGTGGGCCTCGCCTGGTTGGAGCAGGCACTCGAGGGTCAGCAGCACCTCGGCACCGAGGAGCTGTGCGACCTGCTGATCGGTCACATGCCACCCGACATCGACGACGACGTCGCGCTGCTCGTGCTGAAGGTCGAAGCCGCCGCCCCGGTCTGAGTCAGTCGTGCTGGCGTGCGAAGGCCTCCCGGATCGGTGCCGTGTCGTAGACGATGTGCAGGGTCGAGATGCGGCCCTCGGCGTCGAGCTCGGCGACGTCCACCACGGTGAACGGCGCCGGATCCCCGTTGGCGAGCGTCCAGTCGAAGTCGAACCAGAAGCTGATCACGGGCAGCTCGTCGGTGCCGCCGAGCATCGTGGCGCGCAGTGTCAGCACGGACTGCGCCGTGTCAGCGAACAGGGCTGGGTAGAACTCGGCCGCCGGCATCGTCCCGTACAGCGGCGAGTCGACCATGCCGTCTGCGGCGAACAGCGACACGACCTCGTCTGCGTCGGCCGCCCGCAGGGCATCGAGGTAGCGGCCCACCAGCTGGTCGACGGTCATGACGCCATCCCACCACGGCGCCGCCCGCGATCGGCCCGACCGCCGAGAATCGAGCAAATCCGCTAGGGCTATGCTGTTCCGGCGTCACGCCCCGTTCGTTTAGCGGCCTAGGACGCCGCCCTTTCAAGGCGGTAGCGCGGGTTCGAATCCCGTACGGGGTACTTCAGCACATCGCCAGCGGTTTCAGCGGGACTGTCCAAATCCGACATCTTCGTCGAGTCCAGAGTTTCCGACTTGGGCAACGTACGGGCAACGCCAGCTTCGAGCCGCTGCGCTGTGCGCGCCGCATCGAGGGCATCGGCAACCTCATCGAGACGGTTGTCGAAGAGGTGTCCGTAGGTGTCGAGCGTCATCGTTGCCGAACCATGCCCAAGCATCTGCTGGACCACCTTCACGTCAGCGCCGGACGCGATCGCAAGGGACGCCGCTGTGTGTCGCAGCTCGTGCGGATGAAGGTCCGGCACGCCGATCTCGGCAGCAGCTACCTTGAACGGTCGACGAAACGTGGACACGCGCATTGCTTCACCGCCGCGGATCCCCCCGAAGACGAGGTCCTCGGCGGCCTTGCCGTCAACGTGCGTCCGCAGGTCCTCTATCAAGAACCGCGGGATAGGGACGGCACGACGTTGATGGGACTTCGGGGTGCCCCACACCATCCCGTGGCCTTGCACGGGCGTTACCGACTCCGCGATCATGGCGCGCCGCGTGCCCAGGTCGAGCCGCACGACCCGAAGCGCGGCCATCTCGCCGAACCGTACGCCCGTGTACGCGAGGAACAGGATCACGAGTCGGTAGAGCTCCATCGTCTGTTCCTCAGCCGATCTGTACTTGCTGACCTCGGCCGGCAGAGCGCACGCGTTCGCGAGGGCATCGACCTGTGCATGAGTTAGATACCGGTGCTCATGTCGCAACAGCCTGGGAAGGTTCACGCCGGCGGCAGAGTTTCGACTGAGCCGGCCATCCTTGACGGCCATGTCGAGCATGAGCGAGAGCACGCGGTGGATCTTGCGAACTGACGCGGGCGACTGCATCCCCGTCAGCCCGGTCACCCACGACTGGACGTCACTGTGTGACACCGAATCGAGCGTGACGTGACTCCATGTCGGTAGGACATGCTTACGGAGGACGCCCTCATACCGGTTGAGCGTTGTCAGCTTGATGTGAGTCTGAGCGGCAAGCCATGTGGCGGACCAGTCGCCTATGGTCACGCGCGCCAAGGTTGGGTCAACGAAGCCGCCCGTCATCTTGGAGTTCTCGACCGTCACGAGAAAGCGGTCTGCATCGACCTTTCGCTGGAAGGTCTTGTTGCGTTGCTTACCGGCCGGCGTCCGGTAGTGCACGCGCCAGACATGCTTGCCGTCGCGGCTGCGCTTCTCGATGCTCGCCATGTGTCAACCTCCTCACAGAAGTCTCGAGGGCTCAAAGCCACGCATCAAGCCCCACCTGAGCCGCTGTGGACAGACTGCTCCTGCAACCAGCGGATCACGTCACGTCGCCAGTAGCGCACCGCCCGTCCCACGCGAAAGCCTTGAGGACCGACGCCTTGATGCCGCCAGTAGCGCAACGTTGCAACGGGTGCCCGCACAATCGCTGCCGCCTCGCTGATGCTGAGCAGCTCATCTTCCTCGGGGACTGAGTTGATGTCATTCGCGGCCATTGTCTGCTCCTAGCAATCCGACCCGTTTCATCGTCAGGCCTCCGAGGCGCGGCGCAGTGGTCATCGTCCCGGTTGTCCTGCTCACGCAGACGCCCAACCGCTGCCCGGTCGTGACGGCGTCACGTGCCTTTTCGGCGACCTGAGGTTGCACGACCGACCTACCGACGCTTCGACGCGGCCGGCGACATGCTTGACATTGCGGGGGTGGGGCCACGGTCCATGAAAGGTATGTGCCGAGCTGATCGGTCCAGGGCTCGCGGCCTGCAGAGAGCCGGCTGCCACGGCGACGGTTGTTCGCTTCCCCGCGAAACTTCCGCCTGATGTGTCACCACTGAAGTCGAGGATCTTCGCGTGCCAGTCGTCGAAGTGGGGTGCGCGCTGCGACCAGCGGCGGCAGAGCTGGGTCGATTTTCGCCACCAGCGAGAGGATGTCGTTGAGTCGGTGCCGCACGTTGACTGCCAAGAGACTGTCGTGGTGAGCGACCCGGTTGCGCAGTTTGCGAAGCGTCTCCAGTTGCTCGCCTATCGCGACGCGACCTGCGTCGCTCGAGTCGGCGTATGGGAACGCCTTGGAAATCGCGTTGGCCCAGAGGTGTCGCTGCCTTGCGTCGGATTCGAACAGGGTGAACGGGCGAATGATCTTGACCCACGTCCCGAACATCAGTTGGACGAGGACGTCGTCATGCACGGCACCTTTCGCGTGTCTCGGATGCCCGGACGGCCTCTCGCGAGCTTCTCGTGTCGCCCGATCTCTTGCCTGAGCGAGCGGAGTCCCGAGAAGTTTGTAAAGCACCGGCGCCGCTGCGCGATCGGCGGTCCATTCAGGCGAGTAGCCCTCGGCCGAGTTCCAGGCCGATAGCTGAGGATCCACAGCGTTACGAACCGCGATCTCCACGAATGAAATCTGAGCATGGAGAGCGCCCGCCAACTCCGTCGCCCAGAGGTACAACTCCAAGGCGCGTTCCTCATCGTTCGCGCCCGCCCGAAGGTATGTCTGTAGCCGTGCGGGACCAAGCAATGTCGACAATGCGCTTTGACTGGTCACGAGCATGACGGTATCGTCCTAAACAGCGAGCGCCGGGCTTGGACCGACGCAAACACTCCAGAATCCCCTCGCTTCGGCGGGGGGATTCTTGTGTGTGCATTGGCGGCGCGGAACGAGATCACGGGATTCGATGAGCGAGCGGTAGCGGCGAGCTTCCCGGCGATGAACGAATCAATCACGGACTCGGCGCTCGGGCAACGGACCTCTGAGTGGGCGCGACCTCCGGCGATCTGCTGAGTGTCCTGCCGGGCTCGCTGGTTGGAGTCAGCGAGGACCGGTAGATCGGGTCGAAGGCAGCGGAGCGTCGGACAGCCTCCGCTGAAGCCGCGAAGGCGAGGTCGAGGGGCCCGCGCACGGCCTGTCGCGCTTCTGCCGGGAGCGGTATAACTCGTCCCTGGTGCAAGTCCGCTGCGGACACGATGGATCCCAGGTGATCCGGGCGAGGGTTCTGTTCGCGGAGCAGACGGTTGATGGCGCGTGCTGGCGCGAGCAGTTCGCGTTCGTCCACCAGGTCCCGCGCTGCAGCGGCCAGTCCCATAGACGTAGCCAAGTGCGAGGTGAAGGTGCCGAGAACATCCACGTCCTCGGCTCGGCAGGTCAAGGATGCGATCCCGGAAAAGCGTGATCGGACTTCCTCGCCGGCGCCCATGATGTCCCGGTCGGGCGAGGAGTGGCCGAAGCTGAACTGGCTCGCGATGTTCTCGACGTCACGCCATGCCGACGCGGCGCCGGCGATCGCGGGATCGATCCTCTCGGCAGTCAGCGAGTCGATCACGCCGAGAACGTGTGCTCGCGTTGTTGCAGCGCGGAAGGCATCGAACGTGGCGACCTCCAAACTCGCGACGTGATGCAGCACGACAGTAGATCCGTGTGCCAGCAACGCTCGATGAGCGATCACATCCCAACGACCCAGCGCGGCACCAAGGTCAGCGGACGGAGACCCCAGCGGCACGTCCGGACGAAACACGCCAGTCATGGCAAGCGTTTCGATGGCCTTCATGCGCTGGAAAACGTCGCGCACCGAAGCCCGCTCCGGTTCACTGTCCGGGTTCCTGTCGAACTCCAGATCGTAGCCGTGGTCGCGAGCCCGTTCAGCGACCAGCTCAGCGCCGACCCAGAGCACGGCGATAAGCATCCGGTGCGCGATCTCCACATCGGCAGCAGCCGCCGGAGGCGTAGCCCTTGCGGCCGCAACTAAGTCGCCATGAACCGGTGCAAGTGCCTCACTTCGCCGGCCGTCTCCGGGCCACGCTTGGTTCTGGCCCGGAGACGTGATTGAGCTCGACATGGCTTCGATACGTTGCACCGTCCTATTCGGATCGCCAACCGGCAACCGGTCGTGAGCGGCGCGAGCAGCTCTAGCGATCAAGGACCACCCGCGAACCAGTTCGCCGGCATTCAACCCAGTCGAGCTACGAGCGCGCAGCATGTGGGCCTGAGCGACCCTGAGGTGATCAAGCGAGCTGGACATATCGCCGAGTCCCCGCCAAAACCCGAGCAATGCTCGCGAGCAAGATCTGAACATCTGGATCAAGTTCCGCGCTCATCAAGTCGAAAAGCTCCAGGGCCGAAGGTTCGAGTTCAGTCATGCGGCTGAACTCGGGCTCCTGTGGGAACGGCGTCGGCAGGCCGGTCAACAGCTGCAACCTTTGGCAGGCCACTAGGGCGTCGTACGACAGACCAGAGATCTCGGACACCGCCGATGGGTCGAGGTCAACGACGTGCGCCTGCGCCGTCTCGCGGCTAATCGCGCTCAGGATCGCGACCAACCTCCGGGCAAGGTCAAAATGGCGCGGATCTGCGACTGTCGTGATCATCGGTGTGTCCTTTCGGCGGATGTGGCAGATCGAGCGTGCGGTGGTTGGTCGCCCCGGGTCTACGGACACTTCGGCGTCTGTGGATAAACAAGCCCGGTGGCATGGCTCGCGACGAGCTCGGACCGCCGACCTGACGTTGGTCATCGCCGCAGCCCATGGGTCGTGGTCGGGCTCGGGTTCGGCGAGGGTCGCGGTTCGTAGTTGCGCCGGCTGACGCGGTGATCGGTCTGCTCGCTCGCGCCTACGACCAGGTGGAGTTGCTGACGTGCGGTATCCGCCGCGTCCAATCCAAGGACCCGTCCCAGCAACGGCAGGTCCTCACTCACGCGGTGAACTGCTCGTCGAGCCTGGTCCAGAGCAACTGAGGCTTCCTGGACCGCGTGTTGAACCAGCTCCGGCAGACACGGATCGGAGGGCAGCGCCGAGACGATCCGATACAGCGAAGTTGCGGCCTGGGCGATGCTCAACTGTACGTACCGGGTTTCCCGCGCGGCCTGCAGCACCACGCCTGTGATGGTTCGTGCGTGGTCTGGGTCGACTCGGCCCGATACGGCGGCATCGAAGTACGCGGCTTCGGCCTCTGACAGTGCCGGCCGAATCGACTGCGCATGATCCTGCAGTGGTCCAGCAAGCCGGCGGCGCAGATCGTCGGCGCGATCGACGACCACCAGGCCACCGCCGGCACGGTCACTGAGCCGCTCGAGTTCCAACAGCTCAGCGTGTGAACTCATCAACTGCCGACCGAGGTTCTTCGCAACCTCGTTGCCTTGGTCGATGTGTATGCGAGCTTCGGACAATTCGCTCATGTCGCCTCCTGGGACTCCTGTCGAACAGACAGGCCCCGCCACTGGCTCCCTGCGGACATCAATCGGCAGACGTCAGCTCGTCGCAAGCAGGCCTGAAGCCAGCGCCATGACGGCCCAGCAATTCGACCCGTCCGAACCCCGACGAAGTCCTGCCCCCTGTTCTCACCCCACGCTCCAAGACGTTCCAGCCGAGGTGAGCGCGGCTGGGCGCGGGATGGCCGCTCCGCCAGCGCGCCTACTTCGTGGACCTCGTCCCCGAAGGCAGTTCCGTCGGAGATGCCGACTTAACCTCCGGCGCGCCTGAGATGGCCGCGTCGGGTCAAGAAGACGCGCGCGATGAGGCGGTCGACTTTCCGCCGCCTCGTCGAGACTCCATGGGGCCCTCGCGGACTCTGGAGCACTCGGGATCGGCTCAGTCGAGTCCGAGACCGCGGCGCAGGTCAGTCAAAGTCTTCTCGAGCTCTGCCGGGATGATCGAGTACTGACGACGGCGCGCATCGGTCTCTTCGCGGGGCGGATGGACCCACACGACTCCGAGCTCCTCGAGCACAGGCAGGTGCTTCCGCAACAGCGAGCGCTGTACAGACAACCGTTCCGCAAGCTCCGTTTGCGTAGCCGGCCCATCGACGAGCAGCGAGCGAATCGCCGCGACTTTGACACGGTTCCCAACCATGTCGATCGCACGATCGACGCCTTCGGGCTGCTCAGGACGCACAGGAGTCGACATGTCGCACATTGTCATCACGATCGACTTGTGCTCATACTAACGGTACTTCAAGTACCGTTAGGAGTCCCAGTGAACATCCAGGTCATCGCCCAGGGAACGCTTCTCGCCAAACCAGAAGCCGTCGGGGACGAGCGCGAAGACGTTACGGCTGTCATGTTCGGCACCCGCCAGGAGGTCCGTCACCAAGGTCAGGTGATCGTGCTCGACACGGTCCCGACTGCAGAACTGGTGTGCGCCGGCGAGCTCGCGAACGCCCTGCTACGGCTTGAGAAGGGCGACCGCGTGGAGATTCGCGCCACGATGACGGTCAGGTGCAGGTTGGCCGATGTCGAGGATCGCTTCGCCCAGGTCCGGACGAGCTTCCACGCCGACACGTTCCTGCGCCTCAACTGAGTCGCCTCCCCAAACGGGCACGGGGAGCCGGCAGCGCTGCGGCGCTCCCAGAACGGTTACCCCTCCCCGCCGAATCGCCGGGTGGCCTTCGGGCCATCGGGGTGCGAACCATCCCGGGTTCCTGCTACGTCGCAGTGTTCCGGCCGGCGACGCAGGCGGACTCGTCTGCGGCGGCTTCGTTCAAGGCCCGGACTCACGGCCCAGCGACCGGCCCGGCGCCCAAGTCGCGTTCGGCAGTCTCAGCCAACGCCCGCAGACGCCTGGCCTCACCATCCGACAGGTCCGGGATCCAATCGGCCAGCTCAGCCACCGGAACCCGCTCGTCGCGCAGCAGCTTCAGCACTGCCTGCCCTGCCGTCAGCTCCAGCCGCCGGACGAGCTCGTCACGTTCCTCGAGCACGACCGCCGCTTCGATCCCGAGCGCCGACCGTCGCTTCTCACCGGCCGCGCGCTCGCGCCGCCGCACATCCTGGGCCTCAAGCGCCCTTGACCGCGCCTGCTGCCTGATCGAGCGACCCATGACCTGCTCCTCACCTCGAAGATGCCTTCGTCCAACAGGGCCATCGCCCACCTCGCCGGCGGACACACCTTGAGAACCTGCACCCGTTCGCCTACCCCCGACCTAAACCGCACCAGCAAACATCCACACACCTCTTGCATCTTCGGTAGCAAGGCCGCGAATCAACTCGAAGTTGACTGGCTACAGCCGCGCGTGGGGCGAGTGCCTTTCGCCGGAGTCGGCGAGGGGGTACGTCGCTGCTGGTCGACAGATCGCGTCGCCTCTCTGGTAACTTATAGTTGTCATTGTCCACTTTTAGTTGACCGGTGAAGTGAGGTCTGTGTGGCTGTTCCGGGGTCGGCTCATCTGGTTCTGGCGCCCGGTGTGCTCCATCTGGACGAGCCGGCGGCGGTGTTCGAGGCGATGCTCTCGGGGTGGGGCAGGCAACAGAGGTCGAGGCTGTTGGCGGAGGCGACGATCGAGCCGCGGGTGTTGTTGCTGCGACGGTTCACCAGCTTCGTCGGGTCGCATCCGTGGGACTGGACGGCAGGCGATGTGGAGGACTTCACGGCCAGCCTGATGACCGGCACGGGGCGGTTGGCGCCGTCGACGATCCGTGGCTATCACCTGACGTTGCGGCTGTTCTGCGACTACCTGCTCGACGGTCGTTATGGCTGGGTGGGTCAGTGCGAGCAGCGGTTCGGGACGATCCCGTCGCAGGTCTGCCACGACTACAACACCGCTGCGCATCTGGTCGAGTACGAGGGCAAGCCGTCGCGGCGGCCGTTCTCGTACGACGAGATCGAGACGCTGTTCGGGTTCCTGGACGACCGCGTCGAGCAGGTCGCCCGCTCGGGTCGCAAGGGCACGTTGGCGGCGTTGCGGGACGCGCAGATGGTCAAGACGGCCTACGCCTTCGGGCTGCGCCGGCGCGAGTTGCGCTTCCTGGACGTGGTCGACCTTCGCCCGAATCCGCGGATGCCGGGCTGGGGAACCTACGGCGCAGTCCACGTCCGTTACGCCAAGTCCAGCCGCGGCAGCGCACCGCGGCGCCGCACGGTCCTGGCTGTCCCGGAGTTCGACTGGGTCATCGGCGGGCTGGCGCAGTGGGTCGAGCAGGCCAGGCCGCTGCTGAATCCCGGGACGCGCTCCGAGTTGTGGTTGACCGAACGCCGCCAGCGGATCAGCCCCAAGACGATGGACAAGCGGTTCGCGTTCCTTCGCCACCAGGCCGGGCTGCCGGCGGAGTTGACGTTGCACTGCCTGCGTCATTCCTACGTCACGCACCTGATCGAGTTCGGCTATCCCGAGCGGTTCGTGACCGAGCAGGTCGGCCACTCCTACGCCTCGACCACCGCGATCTACACCTCGGTCTCCAACGACTTCAAGACCAAGACCCTGCAGGCCGCGCTCGCACGCGTCTACGACACCAACCACAACAACGACGACAACCGGGAGGAAGCATGAGCACCAAGACCGTGATCCGGTGGAACCTGCGCCAGCTGATGGCCGAGAACGGCATGTTCGCCACCACCGACCTCGTCGAGCCACTGCACCGACGGGGCGTCGAGATCTCCCGGCAGATGGTCCACCGGGTCGCGACGAAACCACCCCTGCGGATCAACCTGGACCTGCTCGCAGCGCTCTGCGACATCCTGGCCTGCACCCCCAACGACCTCCTCGAGCTCGCCCAGGAGCAGGTCGTTGAGCCTGCTGCCAGTGGCGACATCGGGCCCGGGATCGGTGACCTCCGGCCGATCCGCGCCACGATCCGCCGCCCCAACCAAGCCGAGTGAAAGACCGTGTCTGCTTCGACTGCGGCGGCACCCGCTACGCCCACACCCGCCTCCCGCACGGACCGATCTGCACCGCGTGTCGGCGTCGGCGCCACTACCACCATGAGTCCTGTCCCGGCTGCGGCGCGATCCGGCCGTTGGCCTACCTGGCCGGCGCACTGGTCGTCTGCGCCTCCTGCGCCGGCACCGAGTCGATCTTCGCCTGCAGCACCTGCGGAAGGGAGGACCACCCCTACGGCGCCAAACGATGCGCCCGCTGCACCCTGCGCGACCGCCTCACCGACCTGCTGACCGACCCGGCGACCGGTCAGATCCACACCCGCCTGCAACCGGTCTTCCACGAACTCGTCGGGTCCGAGCGGCCGCAGAGCGGGATCTGGTGGCTGCGCAAGAAGCCCGGGACCGGACCCCGACTGCTCAGGCAGATGGCACGCGGGGACGTCGAGATCAGCCATCAGACGTTTCGGAACCTGCCGTCGGACCGCGCCCATGACTACCTGCGCAGCCTGCTCACCGCGGTCGGCGTCCTTCCACCGTTCGAGATCCGCATCGAGCGGATGCTGCCCTGGATCGAACAGACCACCGCCGACCTGCCCGCCGAGCAGGCAGCCCTGATCCAACGCTTCGCGCACTGGCACGTGTTGCGACACATGCGCAGAGCCGCCGGCCAAGGCCGCCTGACCCAGACCATCACCGACGCGTCCCGGCGCCGGATCCGCGTCGCGATCGACTTCCTGGCCTTCCTCGAGACCTGCGGCGCCGACGCGGCCACCGCGACCCAGGAGCTGCTCGAGCGCTACCAAGAACACACCGGCAGGGCCTTCAGCCACGAGCACGCCTTCATCGTCTGGCTGCGGGACTCGCGCATCAACACGCGCCTGGTCATCCCTGCCATTCCGCGCCTGACTCCGGCCGTGACCGTCTCCGAGGAGCAACGCTGGGCCGCGGTCGAGCGGCTCCTGCACGACGACAACCTGCGCCACTACGTCCGCATCGGCGGACTGCTGACCCTGCTGTTCGCTCAACCCCTGTCCAGAATCGTCGCGATGCGCACCAGCCAGACCACCGTCACCGACCAGACCGTTCACGTCACCTTCAACACCACGCCCGTCCAGATGCCGCCGCTCCTGGACGACCTGATCCGGCAGCACCTGCAACACCGCGGCAAGAGCCTCTACGCCTCCCGCGAGACCGGCTGGCTCTTCCCCGGCGGCAACCCCGGCCGACACCTCTCCACCGAGGCCATCCGCTCCCAACTCGTCGCGACCGGCATCAAGCCCTACGAGAACCGCAAAGCCACCCTCTTCGGCCTCGCCGGCGACATCCCCGCGCCAGTCCTCGCCGACCTCATCGGCATCACCCACAAGAACGCCGCCGCCTGGGCAGGACTCGCCGCCCGAGACTGGACCACCTACATCGCACAACGAGCCCACTGACCCAGCGATTCGCCCCGAACGAATACGACCCCTGCGCCAGCATTGAAGTTCGGATCACGACCACTTGGAGTCCTCGGCGCGGCCTTGCCGTGCGTGACGATGTCGATTCACAAGCTGACTGCCGGGTCGGGGTACGACTACCTGACCCGCCAGGTCGCCGCGATGGATGCGACCGAGAAGGGTCACACGTCGCTGGCGACGTACTACGCCGACCACGGCGAGACCCCCGGCCAGTGGATGGGCTCGGGGATGGCCGGGATCGACGGTCTGGACGAGGGCGACCCGGTCACGGCTGAGCAGATGAAGGCACTTTTTGGGTTCGGGTTCCACCCGTTGGCCGACTCCAGAGTTGCTCAGCTGACCGACTCGGCGTCGACCGCCGACATCAAGCGCGCCCGTCAGCTGGGCACCCCGTACAAGGTCTATGAGGCCGACGTTCCGCCCTACCGGATCGAGGTCGCCCGCCGCTTGGAGGATCTCAACGTCGCCGCCGGCCGACCGCGAGAGGCGGTCGTGTCGCTCGAGGAACGGGCGCAGGTGCGGACCGAGGTGGCGCGCGAATACTTCGAGCGGGAGCACGGACGCGAGCCGGCTGACGCCCGCGAGCTCGCCTCCTCTGTGGCGCTCTACTCCCGGCCCAAGACCACCGCGGTAGCCGGATATGACCTGACCTTCTCGCCGGTCAAGTCGGTCTCGACACTGTGGGCAGTCGCCGACCCGGCGACGGCGGCGGCGATCGAACGAGCGCACAACGCCGCCGTCAAGGACGCGCTGGCGTTCATCGAGCGCGAAGCGCTGTACACCCGTACCGGTACCAACGGCGTGCGTCAGGTCGACGTCCGCGGCTTGGTCGCCACGGCGTTCACCCACCGCGACTCTCGCGCCGGAGATCCAGACCTCCACACGCACGTTGCAGTCGCGAACAAGGTCCAGACCGCCAAGGACGGCATGTGGCTGGCCATTGACGGACGGCTGATGTTCCAGGCCACAGTTGCTGCGTCGGAGGCCTACAACACCGCCCTCGAGCGGCACCTTGAGGCATCGCTGGGGGTGCGTTTCGAGGAGCGAGAGAACACCGACCGACGCAAGCGGCCGGTGCGCGAGATCGTCGGGGTTGACCCCCGTCTGAACGAGCGTTGGTCGACCAGGCGTCAGAGCATCGAGGAGCGTCGTGACGTCCTGGTCGCGAAGTTCCACGCCGACCACGGCCGTCCGCCGACTGCAGTCGAGGCTGTGCAGCTCGCCCAGCAGGCCACGCTCGAGACCCGCGACGTCAAGCACGAACCTCGCTCGATGCCCGAGCAGCGTGCTCAGTGGGCCGAGCAGGCGACCGGTGTTCTCGGTGTTAGGGGCCTGGAGCAGATGGTCACCACGGCGCTTCGCCCCGCCCCGTTGTCGGCGCAGGCCGCCGCCGATCGCCGCGTCGACGCGGCGTGGATCGGACGTGTCGCCGGTCGCGTCGTCGAGGGTGTGCAGGACCGGCGTAGCACCTGGAACCGCTGGAACCTCATCTCCGAAGCGCAGCGTCACGTGCGCCGCTCCGACGTGCCCGCCGATCAGGTCCAGCACCTCGTGAACCTCGTGGTCGACCAGGCGATCGCCACCTGCCAGCCCTTGGGCGTCGTCGACGACTCGGTCACGGAACCGGAGCAACTGCAGCGGCGCGACGGCGCGAGCGTGTACACCGTCGTCGGAGCAACTCTGTACACCTCGCCGCGCATCCTGGCCGCTGAGCAGCGCATCGTCGAGGCCGCAGGCGTCCGCGACCGGCACCGCGTCGCCCCGGTCGACGTCGACCTCGCGCTCCTGGAAAGCGCCGCCAACGGTGTCGAGCTCAACGCTGGCCAGGACGCGATGGTGCGGGGAATGGCCACCAGCGGCGCCCGCGTCCAGCTGGGAATCGCCGCTGCCGGCACCGGCAAGACCACCGCCATGCGGGTCCTGACCCGCGCCTGGGAGGGCTCCGGTGGCAAAGTCATCGGCCTGGCGCCGTCAGCCGCGGCCGCGGCCGCGCTGCGCGAACAGACCGGCACGACGACCGACACCCTCGCCAAGCTCGTCGACTCCCTGCAGCGCGGCACGGGCGGCGCCCTGGTCGACCAGATCGGGGCCGGGACGCTCGTGGTGATCGATGAAGCCGGCATGGCTGACACCCTGAGCCTGGACACCGCGATCACCGCGGTGCTCGAGCGCGGCGCCTCGGTGCGCCTGATCGGTGATGACCAGCAGCTGGCCGCCATCGGCGCCGGCGGCGTCCTGCGCGACATCGCTGACCGCCACGGCGCGCTCAAGCTCGCCGAGCTGATGCGGTTCGCCGACCCTGCCGAGGGCGCTGCGACTCTGGCGCTTCGCGAAGGACTTCCCGAGGCGTTGGGCTACTACTTCGACACCAAGCGCGTCCACGTCGGCGACGTCGCCACCCTGACCGATGAGATCTTCACCGCCTGGCGCAGCGATCGCGCCGCCGGCAAGGATGCGGTGATGCTGGCACCCACTCGCGACCTGGTGGCCGAGCTCAACGCCCGCGCCCGCGACGCGCGACTGGGCGACGTCGGCGCCGCACCGGACCGTGAGCTGCGACTGGCCGACGGCAACAGCGCCTCGGTCGGCGACGTCGTGCTGACCCGCAACAACGACCGCCGGCTGCGGATCTCGGCAACCGACTGGGTCAAGAACGGCGACCGCTGGCTCGTCGACGACGTGCGCGGCACGGCACTGTCGGTGCGGCACGTGGAGACCGGCCTGCGGGTGCTGCTGCCGGCGAACTACGTCGCCGAGCACACCGAGCTGGGCTACGCCTCGACCGTCCACACCGCCCAGGGCATCTCGGCCGACACCATGCACGGGCTCGTGACCGGCGACCAGACCCGCCAGCAGCTCTACACGATGATGAGCCGCGGCCGCCATGAAAACCACGCCTACGTCGTGGTCGCCAGCGACGGCAACGCCCACGGTCTGATCCGTCCCGAGGCCCTTCGTCCGCCCACGGCCGGCGACGTCCTGACCCAGGTCTTGGCCCGACACGAGTCCCCGCGTTCGGCCACCACGCTGATCGCCGAGGCCCAGGCCCCAGAAGCTCGCCTGCAGAGGGCGACCGAGAGGTATGCCGACGCCATCTACGTCGCCGCCGCAGACCTCCTCGGAGACGATGCCGTAGCCGGCATCGAGACCCAGGCCGAGGTCCTTGTTCCTGGTCTGGTCGACGAGCCGGCATGGCCGGCGTTGCGTGCGCACCTGGTGCTGCTTCAGGCGCAGGGTGCCGGCGCGATCGGCGAGCTCGCCGACGCTGTCGCGGCCCGTGACATCGAGTCGGCCGACGACCGTGCCGCGGTGCTGGACTGGCGGCTTGACCCTACGGGCAGGCGCGACGCCGAGCCGGGGCCGCTGCCCTGGCTTCCTGCCGTCCCGGTCGGGCTCGCCGGCGACACCCAGTGGGGCAAGTACTTGGGGTCGCTTGCCGACCAGATCCGGGAGCTTGCCAGCGAGGTGCACGACGCGACCTCCGGCGCGGACTCCCCGGCCTGGGCGCGTCACGCCCGCCTCTCCCCTACCACGGCGATCGCCGGCGACATCGCCGTGTGGAGGGCCGCCACGGGTGTCGACGAGGCCGACCGGCGTCCGACCGGACCACGGCAGATGCAGAAGGCCGCCGTGATGTATCAACGCCAGCTCGACACCCGTCTGGACGCCGGACGTCGCCCCGCGATGGACGAGTGGGGGCCAGCCATCCATACACTGCACCCGCGTTCGGATTCCTTCACTCCCCCGCTCGCTGAGCGTTTGGCCGCGATCAACCGGTCCGGCGTCAACGCCGCGGACCTGCTGAGCCGCGCCGCCGCGGAAGGTCCGTTGCCCGACGAGCACGTGGCCGCAGCGCTCTGGTGGCGCATCGCCCGGCACCTGTCGCCGGCGGTCGCGGCCGAGCAGAACTCCAGCGACGGCCAGCTGGCTCCTGACTGGGAAGACCTCCTGCACGAGCACCTCGGCGTCGAGGAGGCGTCCAACGTGACCTCATCACCGTGGTGGCCGACCCTGGTGGCCACCGTCGACCAGGCACACGATCGAGGCTGGCCGGTCGAGCAGCTGCTCGACTTCGCCAAGACCAGCGACGTCGAGGACCTCGACCTGGCTCAGGCGATGATCTGGCGCATCGCCCTGGTGACCGACCCACCCCCGACCGACGACTACGACGTCCCCGAGGAGAACCCGCCGCCCGAGGACCTCCACGAGCCGGACCCGCTCGAGTTCGACCACGACCATGCCCGCGAGACCGGGGCCCACGTCGACGTCGACGAGCTGGACGCCGCGGCGCACACCCGCGAGCTCCTGGAGCCGGCAGGAGCCACCGGTTCGGGTCTGGACCGGATCATCGACCGGGCATGGGAGCTGCAGGCCTCCCCCGTCCCGGTCCAGCGCATCAACGCCATCAACGCCGCAGCAGCCGACTACTTCGAGAGCCAGTTCTCCGACTCGTGGGCGCGACTGCACGTGCACGAACGACTCGGTGTCGACCTTGCCGGCGACGACCGATTCCGCCCCGGCTACGCCCCAACAGGCTGGACCAACCTGGTCGACCACCTGCGCACCCACGGCTTCAGCGACGACGAGATGCTCGCCGCCGGCGTGGCCAAGGAAGGCTCCACCGGACGACTGATCGACCGGCTCCGCGACCGCGCCGTCCTGCCCGTCATCACCCAAGGACGAGTCATCGGGTTCGTCGGCCGACGCAACCCCGACGCCACCCACGACCTCGCCGGACCCAAGTACCTCAACTCCCCCGACACTGTGGTGTTCCACAAGGGCGCCCAGCTCTACGGCATCGCCGACGACCACGTGTCCCACGGCGCAGTACCCGTACTCGTCGAGGGTCCCTTCGACGCGATCGCCGTCACCATCGCCTCAGGTGGCGCGTTCGTCGGCGTCGCACCGCTCGGCACATCGACGACCGAGGAGCAGGCCGCCCAGCTCGCCGGTCTGCACGCCACACCGTTGGTGGCCACCGACGGCGACCTCGCCGGACGGATCGCCGCCGAACGTGACCTGTGGTTGCTCGCACCGCATCTGGTCACACCCCGGGTTGTGCCCATGCCGATCGGCGCCGATCCGGCCAGTCTGCTCGAGCAGCGGGGACCGGCCCAGCTCGTGGCTCTGCTGCAGCAGCACCGTGACCTCGCCGCACTCCTGGTCGACGAACGTCTCACCAACCTGGCCGACCCGAGAGCCAGGAGCACCAACGCGGCCGAGGTCATCGCCGTCATGGCGCCCGAGCAGTGGGAGGACCTCATCGCCACCACGGCGGCAGCAGGGGCGCTGGAGGCTGGTCAGTTGCGCACCGACGTCGCGGCCGCGGCATGCTCGTTCAACCAGGACCCGCAGCGCTACTGCACCGACAAGCTCGGCCGCGTCTCTGACGTGCGTCAGCGCCTCGAACGGCAGGACAAGGCGCGCCCGGCCGACCGGTGGGCGCCGCTCGGACGCTCTCTCGATGGCCGCCTGACTGCCCGAAAGGACTGGCCGGCCGCCGCGACAATGCTGCAGCGACTCCACGAGCAGGGCGTCGACATCGAGCAGGTCGCACGGGAGGCGATCGCCACACGACCGCTGGGCGAGAACCCCTGCCGTGACCTGCGGTACCGACTCGCCGGGCACCTAGATAATTCTCAAAGCACGGGCGTTTCGGTGCCGCGCACGGCGACCACGCCGCGACCGCAGGTCCGCCGCGGACCCCAGCACCGTCCTGACCGCACACCGCGTCGCTGACCCAGACCGACAGCCGAGGCTGTTATCGATTGTCAGGGCTATTCAGCTGACCGGACCATCGCAGGTCAGAGGTCTCTCCATGGCCGATTCGCCCGGGGCCTGTCCATGCTCGGTGGATGACCTCCTGCGGTAGGTGGCTTGGGTGGGACTCGCTCGGGCTGGGGGTCGGCCACGAGGTCTCGGTAGCGCACAGGGGCGTGCTCGACGGACAGTTCGAGTAACCGGTAGAAGAGCATGCCGCGGCTGCGTGAGTGGCGCCGGTTGAAGCGGAAGACGAACTCGTCGAGGTAGCTCTGCACGTGCGCCTCGTCGACCGCTCCCCGGTGGGTGCCCAGCAGCCAGCGCTTGGTCAACGACGCGACCCGATGGACGCTGGGCAGCAGCCCATCGACGTCCTCGCCACGAAGGCGAGCGGCGCGTTGGCTGCGTGGCTCGTGGATGTAGCCGAGCTTGTCGAGGCCGCGGTAGCTGGGCCAGCCGTCGGTGATTACGCGCGTGCCTGGTATGACGTGGGCGCTCACGAACGGGTGCAGTGTGGCGGCCGACCCGTCGGCCAGGATCTGCATCCGGCACCTTCCGAGTCCCCGCGCCTCATCGACCTCATCCAGGCAGATCTGCTCGAGCTGTTCGAAGACGCCCGCCGCGATCCACCTGTCTCGCCGATCTCTGATCGTGGTCGCTGAGCAGGTCGAGTCAGCGATCCGTTCATAGGCGCCGCCGAGTACGAGGACCTGGACGAGCTTGTCGAAGACCACCCGGTCGTCGATGCGAGGTCGGTGGCAACCCAGCGGATGGTGGTCGACGTGTTCGGGTAGCAGCACGGCGAACTGGTCCCAGAGCGGTTCGATGATGAAAGATGGCAGAGCAGGCACAGGCACCTCGTGGGGAAGAACGAGACTTTGACACCTCATTTCCTACGGGCGCCTGTGCCTGCACCACGTCACCGACGCACGCTATCCGCGGAATCTCTTAACGTAGTCGGCCACCGAGAGCCGGATGAGCCGACAGCCTCACCGATCGCGGTGGGGTGAGCTGACCAACTTCACAGCCCGAGGGGCAGCGATGCGTCAGGCGGGCGCCTGGTGAAGCGCCGAGCCCTGCTTGTACTCCTCCCAGGGGACGTTCCAATCGGTCCAGCCGTTGTGGGGCTCGCGAGACACGCCACGGAGATCAGTGCTTGTGCACGCCTCGGTAGAACTCGAACACCCATCCGACGAGAGCGACAGCGCCGACCGTGACACCGATGATGAACAGCCACCAGCCGAACACGACACCGAGCACGACCGTCGCGAACGACATGGCCGCCCACAGCGGCCACCAGCTCGAAGCCGGAAAGAAGCCCAGCTCGCCGGCGCCGTCGATGATCTCGGCGTCGCTGCGGTCCTCCGGGCGTTCCGGGATCTGCCCGGCGACGACCGCCAGGTAGAAGCCGAGCAGCACACACAGCAGCGTCGTCATGAGCAGCGCCACCGACCCGGTGGGGTCGCTCGTCAGGACCCAGTAGATCGGCGTGATCAGCGCGAAGAACACGCCGACTGAAGCGATGGTCCAGAGCTCGGCCTTCATGGGTCAGGACTCCTTGCCGTCGGTTTCGGGGCCATCGGTGGTGGGACCGTCGGTGCTGGTGCCGGGCTTGCCGTTGACGTCCGGGGCGTCAGCGAAGGCCGACTGCTCTCCGGGGTTGTCCTGGAGCTCCAGGGCGGCGATCTCGGGGTGGTGCAGGTCGAACGCCGGGCTCTCCGAACGGATGCGCGGCAGCGAGTGGAAGTTGTGCCGTGGCGGAGGCGAGCTCGTGGCCCACTCCAGCGACCGGCCCCAGCCCCACGGGTCGTCGAGGCCGACCGGCTTGCTCTTGCGCGACTTCCAGACGTTGAGGAAGAACGGCAGCATCGAGGCGCCCAGCAGGAACGCACCGACCGAGGAGATCTCGTTGAGCGTGGTGAACCCGTCGCTCGGCGAGTAGTCGACGTAGCGGCGCGGCATGCCCTCGACACCCAGCCAGTGCTGGACGAGGAAGGTCAGGTGGAAGCCGATGAATAGCAACCAGAAGTGGATCTTGCCCAGCTTCTCGTCGAGCATGCGGCCGGTGATCTTGGGCCACCAGAAGTAGAACCCGGCGAACATCGCGAACACGACGGTGCCGAACACGACGTAGTGGAAGTGCGCCACGACGAAGTACGAGTCAGACAGCTGGAAGTCGAGTGCCGGCGAGGCCAGGATGACGCCCGTGAGACCGCCGAAGAGGAAGGTCGTGAGGAAGCCCAGCGAGAAGATCAGGGGGGTGTCGAATGACAGAGATCCCCCCCATAGCGTGCCGATCCAGTTGAAGAACTTCACTCCGGTGGGCACCGCGATCAGGAACGTCATGAAGCTGAAGAAGGCCAGGTCGACCGAGCCCGTGACGTACATGTGGTGGGCCCATACCGCGACCGAGAGCGCCGCGATCATGAGCGTGGCGCCCACGAGTCCGACGTAGCCGAAGATCGGCTTGCGGGCGAACACCGGGAGGATCTCGGTGACGATGCCGAAGAACGGCAGCGCAATGATGTACACCTCGGGGTGTCCGAAGAACCAGAACAGGTGTTGCCACAGGATCGGTCCGCCGTTGGCGGCGTCGAACACGTGAGCCCCGAACATGCGATCGGCCCCGAGCGCCAGGAGCGCCGCGCCGAAGATCGGGAAGGCGATCAACGCGAGGAGGCTCGTGACGAGCGTGTTCCACACGAAGATCGGCATCCGGAACATCGTCATGCCGGGCGCGCGCATGCAGAAGATCGTGGTCGTGAAGTTGACCGCGCCGAGGATCGTGCCGATGCCTGACAGGTACAGGCCCATGACCCACAGGTCGCCCCCGACCCCTGGCGAGTTCACCCCGTCCGACAACGGGGCGTAGGCGAACCAGCCGAAGCTCGCCGCGCCGCTGGGGGTGAAGAAGCCGGAGACCGCGATGAGCGAGCCGAACAGGTACAGCCAGTAGCTGAACATGTTGAGGCGTGGGAATGCGACGTCGGGTGCGCCGATCTGCAGCGGCATGATGACGTTCGCGAAGCCGAAGAATAGCGGCGTCGCGAACATCAGCAGCATGATCGTGCCGTGCATCGTGAACAGCTGGTTGTACGTCTCGTCGTCGACGAAGGTCGTGCCCGGACGCGCCAGCTCGGCGCGGATCACCAGGGCGATGACGCCGCCGATGATGAAGAACAGGAACGACGTGACCAGGTACATGTTGCCGATGACCTTGTGGTCGGTCGTCGTCAGACAGGTGATGATCTTCTGCGGCAGCGTCTTGCCCGCGAACTCGCTGGGCGGCGCGACGTGAGCCTCACCGGTGTCGAACGCGGCGGTGGTGGTGGCCATCAGTGCTCGGCTCCTTCGGGATCCAGACCGGCGATCGTGTCGGCTTCCTCAGCACCCGACGGACGGCCGATGTTGCCTTCGTCCTCGAGCGAGGCCAGGTGGGCGTCGTACTCGGCACGCGAGACCACGTTGACCTTGAAGATCATGCGTGAGTGGTACAGACCGCAAAGCTCCGCACAGCGCCCCGTGAAGGTGCCCTCGCGCGTCGGTGTGACGTCGAACGAGTTCACCTTGCCCGGCACGACATCCATCTTGAAGTAGAACTCGGGAATCCAGAACGAGTGGATGACGTCGGGCGACTTGAGGTCGAAACGGACCGACTCGTCGACGGCCAGCCACAGCTCGGCGGGCGCCTCCGGCGTGCCGAAGTCGTAGACGTCGACCCCTCCGGTGGCGTCCTCGTCGAGGTAGTTGAAGGCCCACTGCCACTTCGAGCCGATGACCTCGATGGTGTGATCGGGCTCGTCGACCTTCTCGAGGATCGCGTTCTGGGCGGTCACGGTGTGGAAGAAGAAGACCGCGACGATGATGACGGGCGCGAAGGTGTAGAGCGCCTCGATCGGGAGGTTGTACCGAACCTGGACCGGGATCTCGTCGTCGCTGCGCCGGCGGTACCGCACCATGCACCAGACGATGAGCCCGAACACCAGCAGGAAGATCACGAGCGTCGCGATCCAGGCACCGAGCCACAGGTTCCAGATCGTCTGGGTCCGGTCACTGCCGGCCACCGGAAGCGCCAGGCGCTTGATGTCGGAGTCGTCGACAGGAGAGCAGCCGCTCAGCACGACTGCTGCAAGGGCGAGAACCGCCAACTTCAATCGACCCACGGGCGCCTTTCTGGTTCAAGATCGTCACGTGATGACACGTGATGACACGTGCACAGTACTCCAGCACGTACCCGTCAGGAGTTAAGGGCAACCCTCCTACGACACGATGTCGGAGATGCCCGGGGATACCGTCACCGCTCTACCGACGCGCTCGGCCGCCTCATCACCGTACGCGCCCGCCAGGCGGGCCAGGAAGGCCTCCCGGTCGAGCTCGTACTCCTGCGTGCCGGTGGTCTCGACGACGGACGCGGCGACGGTGCAGCCGACCTGCGCGCACGTGGTGAGGTCCAGACCCGCGGGCGAGTCCCGCCAGGAACCCGCCCCGGAAGCTGTCGCCGACGCCGGTCGGATCGACGGCCTCGATCCCGCTGATGGCATCCACGTCGACGCGGTTGCCGTCCGCGTCGGCGACCGTGACCCCGTCCTTGCCACGAGTGATGACCTGCACACCCACAGCGGCCTTGACCTCGGCGGACGACCACCCCGTCTTCTGCTCGACGAGTGCGGCCTCGTAGTCGTTGGTGAACAGGTAGGCAGCGCCCTCGATGAGCTGACGGATCAGGTCGCCATCGGCCCACGCCAGCTGCTGCGACGGATCGGCGGCGAACGGCAGACCGACCTCGCGCGCCGCCTGTGTGTGCCGCAGCATGGCTTCCGGGTCGTCGGGCCCGATCAGGAGCAGGTCGACCGGGGCCTCGGCGTGGAGCGCGGCGACGTCGATCGATCGCGCCTCGGACATCGCGCCGGGGTAGAACGTCACGATCTGCGCGTGGGCCTCATCGGTCGTGATGGTGCACAGCGCCGTGTGCAGCGACGGCGACACGTGGACACGCGAGCAGTCGACGCCGGCCTTTGACCGCACTGAGGGGGAATGCTCGTCGTCGATCGCGCTGATGACCTGCGCCGCCACCTGGCCGGCCCTCTGCAGGAGCAGGCGCAGCTCGTGCGCCCGGTGCCTGCTGAGGCCGAGACCGCCTTCTTCCACGCTGCGACCTCGGGCCGGATCGATCCGGAGCATGCGCGCACGATGACGGGGATGGTGCTGCAGACCGCACGCGAGACCCGGCACATGCAACTCGGAATCAGCCAGCCGCCACGTCACTGCAGCAGGTGGTCTCGGCGTCCGCCAGCGATCCGGGCCTTCCCGACCTGGTCCGCAACTCGGTGCAGGACGCGTCGACGGCGTTGGACCATGCGCGCCGCGGTGCTCACCGCGTCTGCGAGGACCTCCCGCTGCTCGAGCGGACACCCGCGCTCGACGTCGCGGGCCCGGCCGACCAACCCAGGCTGCCGCTCTCGAGCGACCCCAACGCGGGCCGATCTCCCGGCCGCGCCCACGAGGACCACCAGATGTCCCGATCGGTGGAGGCCGCGAACCACGGCGTCACCGGTGACCCTCACCGAAGGCCGGCTGCGTCCACAAGCCCCACCGTCCACAGGTCGCGATGTGCCTCTGGAAGCCGTGCCTCGGTGGGCTACACGCTCGTGCCACACGCGCCCGACAGACAGGACATGACCATGACCAACACCACGACCGATCCCCGATTCCTCGACCTGGGCCAACACCTCATCGAGATCCTCGAGTGCGATCAACCGCGAGGCGGCACAGACCGACATCTACGGCCTCGCCCCGTTCGCGGCCTCGGAGATCTCCAAGCTCGCGTACGACGCCCTGACGGCCAGCCAGCGCATTCAGCGCCTCACTGACCTGCCAGCGCCGTTCCCGCCCGACCCGCCGGTCAGCCGGATGGTCGACCTTGAGCCGGCCGCCCAGAATCTCGTCGAGCTCGTAGGTGCCGATCTCGACGTCGACGTGCAGATAACGATCGCGAATATCGTCCGAGTTCTGGACGGGGTGCAACGCTATGCCCACATCGCTTGACCACCTCCGGGGCGCCCAGGACCACATGATGCGCGCACGCAACACCGCCGGCGTCGACGCCGGCGAGCTGGTCCGCGGAAGGAGTGCGATCACCCGCGCGGCCCGTGCCGCGCACGAGGCCATGCTTCACGACTGCCAAACTGGGCGGATGCGTCCCTTGAAGCCGCGAGTGACGTGGATCGCCGCTGCTCGAACGAGGCGGAGCACCCCGGAATGTTCCGTCCACGCACCTACAGAGTCTGTACCTTCGGAAGCCTTGGGGGACGGAAGCGTCAGGGAAGCTGAAGTGATCTCTTGACCCCCAGACGGATGAGGGTGTTCTCGGCGATCCGGTGACCTTGACCGTCTCGACGTCGGTTGAGGTCGCGCGCCAGAGAGGAGAGCTCGGCCTACTGGTCAGCGCTCAGGCGAGTCTCTTTGCGCTCAAGCTGATCGAACCTCCCTCCCCCGGCGACGCCACGCGGCGCCGCTTGCGGGGTCTTCGCGGCCGAGTTCTTCGGCGCGGTGCTCGTAGCCACACGCTTGGCCGCCTTCGGCTTCGACGGCGCCGGAGCGTCGATGGGAGCAGCTGCCCCGCGCGCCCCCGGCGGCGGGGCCTCGGGGGCCCTGTCGATTGTGGGAAGCATCGAGCTGAAGTCTCGTCGCGCCATCAGGAGGCCACGTTGGCGAACTGTGTCAGGAGTTCGGAGTTGACCTTGCGGAAGTCCTCGACCGCCCGTAGCGCCTCCGGCTTCACTACTGTGGCGCTACGGTCCGTGAGGGGCTCGCAGCCACCCTCAGCGGAGGGGACCGACGTGACGGAACGACGGGTGGAACAGGCGGGCGAAGCAGAACGTGATGCTGGCACGGTCGTACACGTCGACGATCCGGCCGGCCGGCACGTACAGGCGCACGCTGAGCGCCTCCAGCACGCCGGCTGCTCGACGCGCGTCCCACCCTTCGTGTCAGCGCGACCGCGAACCCGGCGATCTGGGCGTCCGACGCTTGGCCGTCGAGGATCTCGCCCATCGCCCACCATCCGGCTCGAGGTCACGGCGGGCCGTCAGGCTTGGCGGACGTCGCGGTCGTCGCTGTAGACGAGGACTCGCAGGAGGCGGTCACTGGGCACGTTCGGATCGTACATAATGATGCCGTGGCGACTACTTCTGCGATCCCCGCGTCCCGACTTCATGGCCAGGAAGGCCGCCCGTCCATGGTGACGGTCGGCACGATCATCTGGCTCGCGAGCGACCTGTTGTTCTTCGCGGCCCTGTTCGCCGCCTACTTCACGGTCCGCAACGTCACCCCCGAGCTGTGGGCCCAGGAGACCGAGCTCCTGAACTTCCCGTTCGCCGCCACGAACACCTCGATCCTCGTGGCGTCGTCGATCACCTGCCAGCTGGGCGTGTTCGCCGCCGCGCGCGGCAAGGCTGGTCGCAGCGCCGGCATCCTCAACGTGCGCCAGTGGGGCATGCGCGAGTGGTTCATCCTCTCGTTCGCCATGGGCGCGGTCTTCGTGGCCGGCCAGGCCACCGAGTACGCCGAGCTCATCGAGCACGGCCTGACCCTCTCCTCGTCGGCCTACGGCAGCCTCTTCTACCTCGCGACCGGCTTCCACGGCATCCACGTCGTCGCCGGCCTGATCGCGTTCTTGCTCGTCGTCGGACGCACCTTCGTGACACGCAAGTTCACCCACGAACAGGCGATCAGCGCGATCGTCGTGTCGTACTACTGGCACTTCGTGGACGTCGTCTGGGTGGCGCTCTTCGCCTCCATCTACATCCTGCAGTGAGCAAGGCTCACCTAAGGAATCGCTGATCTATCCGGCGGGTCGGCTCGTGTCGATGCGCTGGTGTTGGTGGAATCGCGGGAGAATTGGGCATGCGCAGCGTGCAGTCTTCGTTCACTGACGTCGAGTACGGGAATCGTCGGCGGGTTTTTCGCCGTGAAGAGTTCCGGTCCCCGGCTCGACAACCCCCAGCAGAACCCGAGCGGTCCCACATACCGTCTAGCACTCAGCCGGTGACCTCGCACGAACGAATGACGCCCGTGACTGCCCTCTCGGTGGTGGTGAGGGTCAAGGGGTGCCGCACGATCTCCCGATCAGAGGCGGGGATGGTGATCGTCTTCTCACCGACGATCGAGTGATCGAGCGCCTGCGCGTAGACACTGCACGTGACCGCTGTGGGCTCCGGCCGGATGATCTCCAGCTCAAGGTCGATCTGGGTGTCGGAGACGACGTCGAACGAGTACACCTCGGTCGACACGGGGCGCGGCTGCAGCGCAATCCACGCCGCCCACGCCACCCCCAAGCTGATGCCGACGCCGGCGACGACCCACCACAACCAGCGCGGCGAGGTGCGGGTGCCGTAGCGATCGGTGAGGTCGGTCATGGGTCCAGTGTCTCATCAAGGTTCACCTGACCCGAGATACTGGCGGGTGGAGGAACGGCCGCGACTGATGCACGTGGCGACGTGCACCGGGGGCGAGCGCGGATCGATTCTGAATCCGAGCTTTCAGCACCCAGGCATCTAGGACGACCCCGATCTCATCACCGAGATCCGGCGCGAGGAGATGGAGCGCGCCCGCGACATCCTCGGCGTCACCCAGGACTGGCTCGGCTGGGTCGACTCCGGCTGGCCCGACGGCGACCCGAAGCCGCCCCTGCCGGAGGGCTGCTTCGCGCTGGTCCCACTCGAGGAGGCCGCGGCGCCGCTCGTGCGTCTCATCCGCTCGTTCCGTCCGCACGTCCTCACGACGTACGACGAGAACGGCGGCTACCCGCACCCCGACCACATCAAGTGTCACGAGATCAGCGTCTTCGCCTACGAGGCGGCTGCCGATCCTGAGCTGTACCCCGAGCTGGGGGAGCCGTGGCAGGTCAGCAAGCTCTACTACCAGGGTGGGTTCACCCGTGAGCGACTCGAGAAGGTCGGCGCCGCCATGGTCGCGCGCGGCCTCGAGAACCCGTACGTCGACTGGCTGAAGGACCGAGGTCCCAGGTCGGACCGCGGCGATCGCACCACGACGCGGGTCGAGTGTGCCGAGTACTTCCACGTCCGCGACGCCGCACTGATCGCACACGCCACGCAGATCGACCCGGACGGCTTCTGGTTCGCCGTGCCGCGGGAGGTCCAGACGGAGGCCTGGCCCACCGAGGACTTCGAGCTGGTCGACAGCAAGGTGCCCACGACCCTGCCCCAGGACGACTTGTTCGCAGGCCTACGCTGAACCCATGTACGACATCGCGAGCAGCGTGCTCGACGTCTCCGGAAGGGTGCTGGTCGCCGCCGGTGACCTGATCGTCGCCTCCGGTGAGCGCCGGGAGCTGGACCCCAACATCGTGAAGCCCGGCTGGGTCGCGCTCCTCATCTTCGTCGCCATGGCCGTCACGCTCGCCCTGCTGATGTGGTCCTTCGCGCGCATCTCGCGCCGCGCCCGTGACCCGTGGGAGGGCGAGGCCGCCGACGAGGGCGACCGCTCCCCCGACAGCCCGGCCGCCCAGCGCCGCGACGACGCCTGAGCCCAGCTCATGGCCAACCGCCTCGCTGACGCCCAGTCGCCATACCTGCAGCAGCACGCCGACAACCCGGTCGACTGGTGGGAGTGGACCGGCGAGGCCTTCGCCCTGGCCCGTGTGCAGGTTAGCGGCCTTCGGGGTCCACGACATCGCTGCAACCCTAATTGAACGGTATTGACGTTAGTCCCGCTCGACGCAGCGGCCCAAGGTGCGAAAGATCGTGCGCAACGACGGCCCCGCAACACCCAAATCCGTCAGCACCTGGACTGTATCGGCCTTTGACGTCGGCTCGATGATCCTGGCCAGCACCAACGCACGGAACGCGTCATCACCGACAGCATCGAAACCGAGCTGACTATAAATCTCGGTCAGCACATTCCATAAGGTCAACGCCGAGGTCCGCACCACCTTGTCGCCTCCAGCGACGGTGCGGGGACGCTCCGCCTCGGCACGTTGACTACGTCGTTGCCAGGGCGGGTCCAGTCAGCAACATCGTCGATGCTGACCTGCGCCTGGTCGAGCACACCAAGATCAAGAGACGCTTGCCCCTCGTGAAGCAGGTCGCGTGCCGCGTTCACCAAGAGCGTCAATTCGGCATCGGTATGCGCCGAACCGATGTGATCGCCCTCGACGCCGCCGAGGCGCTCACCGAGCGCGCACAGCAACACAACGCAAGCCTCCAGGTGGCCGGTTTCTGTCCGAGCCTCACCTCAACATCGCCGACAACCTCCGCCGCCTGGGCGCATTCGGCGCAGCCGCCGAGCACATCAAGAACGCCGACCAGCACACCTCCGCCCTATCGGAGGACGTCTAGGGCGACACGCTCCGCACGGCCATCAGCGAGGTCCAGCAGGCCATCGAAAACCGTGGCACCGAGCGCCGAGCATCCGCGCCCGGTGCAGCGCAGTGACGCAGAGGAATGCGCCACTGACGGTTGAAGACCGGCGCCGACTCGTCCAGCACGGCGATGACGGCTGATTTCTGCGATCACCGCAAGGAACCTGCCGGCGCTCATGGACGGCCAGCCCGTCAGTCCAGAAGTTCACCTGTCTGAGGGTCGACGACGCTGAGCCTGGGTGCCCCGGGCAGCGTCGCCGCCTGGCCCGGTTCGGTGCTCAGCGTGCGAAGGTCGCCGGCGTACGCCTCGGTGCGCCTCCGGACCTCCGGCTCGGAAACGTGGTTGAGGTACCGGCTTCGCGCTGGCCATTGGGAGTGCTGACGCTCGCAGTGCGACTGCATCCTCGCGCGCATGCGCTCGAGGAACGCGGGCAGCGTGTACCGGTGCCATTCCTCGATCGGGTCGCTGGTGAGCGCCTCGTGGGTGCGGTACCGCTGATCGGCCAGCACCGCGAGCTCGTGGATCAGGTGCGGGTGCCGTGGCCAGCATGGCGGGATGATCCCGGCCGGGTCGAAGACGTACTCATGGTTGATCCAGGCCGCGACGCGATCCAGCCACTTCCAGAGGTCAGTTCTCAGGACGGGGTCGGTGCACGTCGCTGGCAGCCATGGACGCGGAAGTGCGTTGAGATCGCCGAGCTCGGCGATCTGCGCTGGTGTGCCGTTGGCGGCGACCGCGAGCTCGCGGTAGGCCAGAGAGACCCGGGACGTGGGCTTCGGGAACGGCCAGATCAGGCTTTCGTCCTCGGCGGCGGGCACCTCGTGAGCTGTGCTCATGTGGGCCACCCGCCCAGACCTCGACGCTGCGACTCCACCAGCGCCGCCGTGGCGCGGGCGGCCGGGTCGATCCGGTGGTGACGAGCGGACTCGACCCGGGCTCGAGCGGCTTCCTGCGCGCGCAACAGCTCCCGACCGGGGGCGCCGTCGATGCAGCGGTGCAGCTTGGCCAGCACGGGCCGGCCGTTCTCGGCGATCACGAGCGCCTGACGTTGCTCGAGCTGACGAATCTCGGCGCCGGTCAGGATGGGGATCTCGTCGCTGCTGCTCGAGCGGCCGGCCATCGCACCGCTCTGCCAGTTGAACCGGGTCACGCGGACGGGTCCGAGCAGGTCGGAGACCTCCTGATTGAAGGAGACGTCCTTGGAGCCACCGAACAGGGCCAGTACGTTCGTCAGCCCGAACAGCGCTCGGGCTTCCTGCTCGCCGAAGATCGCCGCCAGCTGACGCCACGTCTGGGCCGCGTAGATGAAGGACAGACCGAGGGCGCGCTCGTTGGCCATGCGGGTGCGCAGGGTCGGCAGCGGCGCGGTCGACGGCAGCTCGTCGAGAACCGCCACCATCGGCGGGCACAGTCGCCCGTGGGGCGAGGAGTTCGCGAGCTCGAGGGCGGTGTCCAGGACGTGTTCGGCCACGGCGGTCATCAGCGGTGACGCCGACGCGTAGGGGTCTTCTCGGCCGAGGAGGTAGATCGTGCCGCCGCGACTGATGATGTCCGCGACGTCGGTGGCTCGCCTCCCCCGCCCGGGGACGCACCGGCGCCGGATGTCGCCTTGGAAGAACAGCGACATCGCCTGCTGGACGGTCGTCGCGGTGTTGCCCGCGGTGCGGTCGTCACCGCGCAGCGCCCCCTGCAGGAGCCCGTGCCAGAACGGAGCGGCGTGCGGGTGCTCGCGCAGGATCTCCTCGGGCTCGGTCGCGGCGCGCGGGTTGGCGACCCATTCCAGGACGTCGTCGAGGCCGCGACCACTGAGAGCTGCGGCGTGAAAGAACGCCTGGATGACCTTGGACGCTTCGGCGGCGTAGAACCGTGCGGCGTCGTCGGTGTGGGAGGAGCCCTTGACCGTGCCGGCGGTGAACGCCTTTGCTCGACGTTCGGCGAGCATCGGGTCGACGCACCCGGCGACCGGGTCGAAGACGAACTCCGGCAGCCCGGGCGCGAGACCGAACGGATCCAGCACGGCGCAGGGGCGGTCATCGGCGCTGCGGGCGTCGATCGTCAGCAGCAGGTCCTCGACCTTGGTCATCGTGACCAGCGCGGCGCCTGGGGCGCCCAGCAACGCCGGCACCAAAATATCGAGCGTCTTGCCCGAACCCTGCGGGCCGATGACGCCGGTCGTGCGGTCCCACGGCACCCACAGCTCCTTGCCGGTGCGTGGCTCGTGGGCCTTGCCGAGCTTCCATCCGACTTGTGTCGGGTCGAATGTCTTCATCGCCGGCCCCTTCCTGGTGCGGTGTGCAGATCGGGTCGCACGATGTGGGCGTGCTTGCGCAGCCGGGTCAGACCGAGGACCTGGTCGACCTCGGCGGGCGTGGCCATGCCCTTGATGCGCCCCGACCCGAAGCGGCGCAACGTCAGCACCGCAGCCCACGTCGTGGCCACGAGGACGACGATCTCGAGGAGGATCACCCAGACAATGACCGAGGTGCCGGAGGCATGGTTGGCCGGGACCTCGGCCAGCCCGGCAGTCGGGTTACCGGTCAGGGTCGCCGGCAGGCTGGTGAAGATCGCCCGCGACTCCGGGAACGCCCACGGGGACCCGGAGAACCAGTTCGCGATCGCCCTGGCCACGTGCACGGTCAGGACCAGCACGAAGCTGACGACGATCGTGACCCCCACGGGGATCTCCCACGACCACGGGTAAGGGTTGGACCGACGGTCCTGCTGCAAGTTCGCCATACCTGGTCAAGCCACGAGGCTCGGCCCGGGTGGTCACTGGGCCGGCGGGTCGACGTTTCCGACGCGCCAGATTTCGTAGATGTTCTTGCCCGAGGAGCTGTAGGGGAAGTTCCCGATGCCCGTCTTGGTGCTGCGAGCGTCGATCGTGGTCTGGGTGGCGGGGTCGTTGACGATCACGACGTGGCCGACCTGGTTCGGGCCCAGGTAGGAGTCCCAGAAGATCAGGTCACCGGGTTGTTCCTGGCCGGGCTCCACGCGGAATCCGTTGCCCTGGGCGAGCCAGTCGCGCTGCGTGCCGGCGGTTCGGGGCATGTTGATGCCGATCTGCTTGAACGCCATCTGGACCAGGCCGGAGCAGTCGAACCCGGCCGGGCCGGTGCCGCCGAAGATGTAGGGCTTGCCGGCCTGAGCGTTGGCCCACGTAAGCACGATGGCCGCGCGGGGGCCGGCCAGCGGCGACAGGTTGGGGTTGCCGTTGCCGCTGCCGTCGCCGCAGTTCTCGACGGCGCCCATGACGGTGCCGCCGCCGTAGGCGTGCGCGTAGGTCAGGACGTCGTTGACGTACCAGTCGGCGTGGTTGTAGGCGAAGATCGCGTCCCGCACGCCCTGCTCTCCCTTGGAGACGTCGCTGGCAGTCAGGTAGTTCGCGGCCGAGTAGATGCTGTCGGCGGTGTTGGTGATGTCGGCGCGCCCGTCGCCGTCGCCGTCGACGCCGTACTTGGCGAACGTGGCCGGCATGAACTGCATCGGTCCCTGCGCGCCGGCGCTGGAGACGCTCCTCAGCGCGCCGTGGCGGGTCTCGATCATCCCGACCGCCGCCAGCACCGTCCAGGGCATGACGTACTTGTCAGCCGCGGCGACGTAGAGCTGGCGCATGTTCTCGGGGATGGGTGCTGCCGGTGTGTGTGATGAGTGCTTGACCGGTGTGCCCGGCGCCGGCAGAGGGAAACCGATCCCGGCGCTGGCGTCTTCGACGGCAGGCGGAGGTGCCGCGACGGTCTCGACCGGCTGGCGCCCGTCCAGGACGACGCCCTGAGCGGCCATCCACGGCTTGGGGTCGATCGCCTGTCCGTTCTGTCGGACCTCGAAGTGCAAGTGGGCGCCGCTGACGTCACCGGTAGCGCCCTCGACCCCGACCGGTGTGCCGGCCTGCACGCTCTGACCGACCGTGACTGACGGCGTGTGCGCCAGGTGCCCGTAGCGGGTCTGGATGCCACCCCCATGGTCGATGAGGACCTGGTTGCCGTAACCGCCGCGCCACCCGGCCTCGACGACCGTGCCGCCGGCGGCCGCGACGATCGACTTGGAGCCCGTGGCCACCAAGTCGAGCCCGTCGTGGTTCTTGCGCACGCCCTGAGTCGGGTGGATCCGGCTGCCGAACGGACTTGTGACCTTGTACGGGCCAGCCATCGGCGGCCGCCAGCTGCCGGCGGTCACCGCGACCGGTCCCCCGCACGACGTCGACGCGATCGCCGCTGGTGCGATCGCGCCACCGGCGATCAGCGCCACGGCGACCAGCGGCATCACGAGCACGGCCACGATGGCTATGCCGACCCACCCCGCGGACTTCATCAGGCTGCGCCGGCGAGGTTCTCGTTGGTGAACGTCAGCTGGTGCTCGGCCGGGTGAAGCACGGTCTGCACCTGGTACAGCTGATCGCCGACGCCCCAGAGAGCACGCCCCTTGCCCTGCATGCCCCACCCCGTGACGAGGTTCCGGGCGATCTGACCGAGCCCGAGCAGCTGCTCGAGCTCGTTGGCGACGCCCTGGTCCTGGCCGTGGAGGATTTTGATGTCGACCAGGTGCAAGAGGTCCTTGGCGATGGTCTGGGCCTGGCTGCCGGCGCTGCCGGCGCTCAACAGGTCGGATGGCTTGTGGGCGACGGCGAACTGGATATCGCCGTCGCTGCGCGACAACCGCAGGTCGGCATCGAAGCTCTTGACGGCCTCGACGCCGAGGCGCAGCTGCTTCCAGGACTCATCGCGCACCACGACGCGCATGTCACCGGGGGCCGCGAGCTCGCGCATCCCCCGGCCCCACGAGTTGAGGCACGTCAGCGCGATCCCGGTCGCTTCCTCACCCAACGGCTCCAGACGAGAAAGGCTGAGCGACTGGATCGGGGCAGTCCAATCGATGTCGATGTTGGTGTGGTCGTCGAACAGGCCAGCCAGCGCACCCGTGACCAGCTGGGCCAGCGCATCGCGCAACAGCCGAGTCTCGTCGAGGAAGTGACGCTCCGACTCGTACCGGGTCAAGGCGACCAGCTCGGGGGTCGGACTGTCGAGCAGGTGCCACAGCTCGGCGATCGTCGTTTCCTTCAGCCGGGTGCTGGCTCGGTCGTAGCCGGTGAGCGTCTCCAGCGCCCGCTTGATGACCACTTCGTCGGAGGGGCCGAACGGCACGTGCTGGGCGCCGACCTTCTGCGATCCGACGAGCCCCCGCACGAGGGTCAGCCACCTGGAGAACACCACGGCAGAGCGCTCCTTCGCCTCGGTGGCGTCCAGCTGGTCCCATCCCTGCCCGAGCGGGCCGAGAGCGAGCGGGTTTATGCGCGTCGACATGCCGGGGCCGATGCTGAACGGCTCCACCCCGAATGCTCGGCAGAGCGGCTCGTACTCGTCCTTCGGGTCGCCCAGGATCAGGGTGCGATACCCGAAGTCCATCATCCGCAGGCAGAACGCCTTGGTCGTGGCGGACTTGCCGCGACCGGGCTTTCCGAAGCTCATGATGTTGGGGTTGGTGACCGGGACCCGGTCGTCGAGCACCCAGCCCATCGGGTCGGCGTAGAACGCCGCACCGGAGAGCTGGTCAATGCCCATCTGCGCGCCGGTGGGCGGCAGGCCGGGTGTTGAGATCCACGGCCACAACGCCGGCGTCTGCTCCGAGGTCATCTGCCACTGCAGGACCGGAGCGCGGCTCGCCGACCAGCCGCGGTCGCGCTGGAAGCGTCCGGCGCGAGGGGCGGGACGGAACAGGCGAGGCTCCTTGGTCGCCTCCTCGACCACCGCGGCGGCCGGCAGCTCGTGACCGAAGTCCGACAGAAGCCGGCCGATGTCACGGCCCCCGACGCCCCCCAATCTGGTGCCCATCAGTTCGTCCCCCTGGCCAGCGACACTCCGAGCGGGATCGTCGAGGCCGCGAAGGCCACGTCCTGGGCCAGGTCGAGTCGCAGCGGCGACAACCCGGCGCGCCTGATCGAGGAGTCCAGACGGCGGCCGGCTTCACCGGCGCGCACTGTCTTGGGCACGGTCACCGTGGCCACCGCGTACGGCTGGGTCAGAGCACTGCCCTTGGCCAGCTTCTCGTCGAGTCGCCGCACCTTCTTGGCTTCCTCACGGTCGCGCGCGTTTTGCTTGACCTTGCCCTTCTCCCGCAGGGCGTCGGCCATGTCCGCACCAAACTCACTGTTGCGGGCCTTGGTCTCGGCGCGCGCCTGATCGAGGATCGGGAACGAGACCACCAGGCTGCGTCGCTCGCCCGGTTCGGTGGGAGTGATGATCGGCGCGAGCGCGCCCATCAGCATGCCCTTGTCGGGCAGCTTCAGCGTCGAGGAGACCGAGTTCCAGGCGTCGTGCGAGTAATGCCGCACGACGCTGTCGGCACCGGACGGCCCGGCCAGGGCCCACGGCACGTCGGCGTTGACCCGGGTGTCGCGAGCGGCCGCGTCGAGTGCGTTGACGATGCTCGCGCGATCACCGGGGGCGAACCCGGTCCGGCAGGCGGCCGCCAGTGCCGGCGAAGTCAGCCAGCTCACCTCGGTCATTCCGACCGAGGACTTGAGCTGCGCCTCGACTTCCCCGGCGAGCATGTACAGGCTCTGAGCGCGCCCAGCCAGGCCACCGCCGGCCTCCTTGGCCTCCTTGGCCAGGCGGCCCTCCGGCACCACGAACGTCACGAACGCCTCGGTGCGCACCGAACCGCTCGAGAGCGCCTCCTGAAGCTCGTCGTTGACCCGGCGAGCCAGCTGTGGACCACCGTCACGGCGGTGCTTGCTGACCCACTGGATGCGCTCGGCTCCGTCGTCGGGGACCGTGCGGATGGTGACCAGCAGCTCGTCGATGAGCTCGGTTCGCGCGCTCATCTCGATCAGTTCGGCCAGCCCCAGTCCGTGCCGGTGGCGGGTCGACGGGTCGGCCATGCCGATCCCGGGATGCACGATCGCCGCTGTCATCGCCCAGGTGCGGGTCGCGTGGTTCTGGATGATCGCCAACCGTGCCTGCTGCGGACCGCGCGGGGCGCCCTCGTGGATCTCGACACCGCTGAGCGGGCCCGGGAGGTCAGGAACCGCCAGCGCTGTCGCCTGGCCGCGCGCAGCCCTCGAGCGGAACCGGGTCCGTCCCGCCATCGTCCCGAACGTGAAGGACGCCAGCGAGACCAGCCACGCCGTCGCGGAGCGGCCCTTGACCGGCACGACGATCAGCGCGATCGTCAGGGCGGCGAGAAAGGCCAGCGCGAGGAACTCCAACACGGCCCCTCGCGAGAGGGCGATGATGGCCGGGAACACGGCGGCGATCACGGCGCCGACCTGGAGCCCGGAGAGTCCGAGGAACCAACCGATCCGTGCTCGGCCGTAGTCGTTGTAAATGGTCGCGGTCATGGTGTCCTGCTTTCGTTGGTCGTTGTCGGGAAGGGGTCAGGCCACCGGGGGGATCCCGCCAGCGGCCGCGGCACCGCCGCCACCGGCTGCGCCACCGCCCGCGGCACCACCGCCCGCGGCACCGCCGCCACCACCTCCGCCTGCGGGTGCGCCACCGCCGCCTGGCGCTCCCCCACCTCCGGGAGGCTGCGAGCTGGGCGGGCTCGGCGGTGTCGGCGGCGCGGGAAGCTGCCCGCCCCCACCGCCCTGCGAGGAGTTGCCTCCGTCGCCGTCGGTGTCGGCGGTGTCGCGCTGGTCAGGGTTGAACTGACGTGACCCGCCCTGTTGGTCGGGGAAGTAGTCGCCACTGCCGACCGCGGTCTGGTTCATCTCGTCGGCGCCGACGGACGCGAGCTTGCCCGAGGCCGAGGTGAGCGCCTGGATGCCCTGCCCGTACGCGCCGAGCGTCTTGCTGATGCCGCCGGTCATTCGCGCTGAGGTCGCGTCGCTGCCCTGCTGTTCGCCCTGCGACTGTCCCGAGTCCGATGACGACGAGGCCGCCGAGCTCTGCCCGCCGCCGGACTGGCCACCGAGCAGTCCCCCGAGTCCGCCTGCGGCGTCGAGGCCGGCGCGCATGGAGGCGCCGCTGCTCGTGCCGGGGTCGACGAAGGCCAGGAGACGGAACAACACGACCGGAGATCCGACCGAGATGACGATGATGACCACGGCCGGAAACGCCGTCCCGATCATCTTCTCGGTCGAATCGGCTAGCCCCTGGCCGACCCCGGCGGTCAGCTGGACGCCGATGCCGAGAATGAGGACGCTCAGGACCGGGGTCAACGCTGCAGCGTGGAACCAGCGCACCGACTTCCAGAACCACGCCTTACCCGACTCCGAGACCAACCCGGCCGCCGAGATCACCGATGTGCCGCCCAGGATCAGTAGGGCGACCGCACGCATGAGCATGATGACGAAGTGGCCGATCGCCGCGACCCAAAGAAACAGCCCCATGACACCCATCGCCGTGGCGAGGGCGACTTGAACTGAATCCGAGACAACGAAACCGAAGCCGAACCCGAGTGGTTGCCACTCGTTCCAGTTGTCGATGTTCAGCATCGACTTCATCAGGGCTTTGGTCAGTCCTCCAGCCGCGGCGACGATGGCCACGGAGTACGCGATCCAGCAGAACCAGACGCCGACGAACTGACCGGCGCCGAGCAGGACCCGTCCCAGGCTCTTGCCGTCGCGCCGGAACACGGCCACGCCGATCTGCGCCACAGCCATGAGGGTGACGAGGGTGGCCGCGACCCAGAACGTGGTCTTGTAGACCCCGGCGGCGGGACCGTTCTCGCTGAGGTCGGGGGTCATGAAGTAGTCGACCGCGCTGAGGCACAGGCGCAGGATCCACAGCCCGGAGTCGAAGATGGCCCACATGATCCCCACCCAGGCGTTGGCTGCGGCCTCCCCGATGGCGTCTCCGGCGATACCGAACGGGTTCAGGGGTCCCAGGAAGTCCAGCGGTCCTTGGGCAGGTTGCACGAGGGCGGTACGCATGGGTCAGTCCTTCTGCTCGAGGGTGCGCCAGCCCGCGTCGAGGCTGCGCTGAGAATCCGGCCAGGTCGACGGGGCCACGGCCGGAGTGGTGCCGGCGGCGATCTCCCAGCGGGTGCCGTCCCACTGCATCCGTTCGCAGTGGCCGAACCCGAAACGGGTCTCCTGGGCCAGCGAGATCTGCACGTCCAGCAGGACGCACGCCAGGACCCAGTCGTCGCCGTCGGTGCCCTTGACCTGACCGGCGACCGGGATGGCGCTGGTCTCGATGGAGGGGTCGCCGTTGGTGGTCCCGGCTGAGGCGTGGAAGGCCTGGATCGACTGAGCGATCGGCCACGAGAGGTAGTCCGCCGCGGGGTCGGACCATGCCTCGAAGACGAAGCGTGCGGCGTCGGTGTCCATCGGGGGAAGCGCCGCGGTGACGATCGACGTCAGCTGGGCCACTGCCCCTTCCGGGGTGTGGGGGTAGCCGGTGGGCACGTCAGCGGTGCCGGTGCCGGTGGCCCCGGGCATCGTCAACGTCTTGGCCGGCTCGAGAGAGGGCGCGGCGGGGCGAAGGTCGGCCTCGGTGATCTCGAGCATCGGCGCCGCCGCGACGGCGTCGCGGTAACCCTCCCCGCGGACGCCGTCGGGCCCGGCCGGGAACTCCTCGGCGAGCTCGGCGTCAGGTGAGTCGGGCTCGGTGGCCGAGGCCACGATGCGTACCGTGGCGTATCCCAGGCCGAGCACCAGGAGCACCGCCAGCGCCACGGCGCCGGCGAGCAGGGCCTGCAGTCGCTGACGCGACCACGGCTCGATCACCGCCGCCGGCGCCGGGCTCTTGCTTCGCTTGGCGAACATGGCTCAGACGCAGCCGTCGCCGAGGATCGCCTGCAGCATGCCGGGGATGATCAGCAAGGCGATCGCGCTGATCATGACCACCACGACGGAGATGACTCCGACCTTGGAGGCGTGCGCCATCGCGAACATGCGGCCACCGACGACTGCGCCGATTCCGACGAGCGCGGCGAGACCCATCATGATGATGACTCCCCACATGACGTAGCCCTGCACCTGGTCGACGTGGACCTGGGCACCTGGCGGAGCGATGGGGCAGACCTGCGTCACGAGCTGGCTGCCGAAAGACTTAACGGACATGAGAGTTTCCTTCCAGAGGGTGAGTAACAGCGGTGAGAACCGACTTCGCCGCCCGCAGGACTGCGGGAGGTAGGGGGGCGCGATCCAGGCCGGAGATCGCGAGGTGGCGGTCGTACGGGAGCGTGTGGAGCCGCCCGTGTTGCGCCAGCTGGGTCACCGCGCCCGTTGCGGCGGTGGTGACGGCCTTGGGCCACTTCTTGCGGTCGGGGCCGATGACGACCACGTGAACGTCGTCGTCGTCGCGTCCGCACACGCCGAGGGCGGTGTCGAGGGCGCGCATGCCGGGCGCCGTGGCGGTCGTGGTCAGCACCAGCGGGTGTGAGGCGAGTGCGTCGCAGATCCACGAGCTCGACGACACGACTCGGGTCAGGTCCCACCCGGCGTCGACGACCGTCAACGCACGCTCGGTCGGCGCCGGAGCCGGGACGGCCTCGGGACGCTCGTAGGAGCTGGTCGTCCGCTCGATCTGCACCTGGTCGCGGTGCCCCTGGCGCCACCCGGTCTCGGTCACGCCGAGCTCGGCGGTGGTGGCGTCAGCCAGCCCGGTGGTGTGCATCGGTCCCGCCTCGACCAGGCGCACTTCGATGCCGGCGGCTTCGGCGATCGCCGTGGCGGCGATGGTGGCGCCCACACGTGCAGCAGCGCCGGCGACGACCAGGACAGGTTCGGCGGGGTCCCACTCCTCGGCCACCGCGGCGCGGGTGCGGCGCTGCCCGGGGAACCCGGTTCGGAAGTCACCTGCCTCGAGCGCGGCGGCCGCTCGGCGCAGCTCGTCGACGGAGTACGCCATCAGAGACCGCCCGTCAGTCGCCGACGTCGCACGATTTCGTCGTTGGCAGACATGCTCATCACCTCGGGAGCCAAGGCCTCGCGCCGACCGTCGGGTGGTCAGGCTGACGCCAGGTACGACGTGACTGAGTACTCGGTCAGTTGATCGATGCAACGCCGGAGACGACGTCGGACCGTGCGCTCACTAACCCCGAGACGCAGACTGATCGCTGAGGCCGCGGCCCTGTTCCCAAGTCCGCACGCTTCGCGTCGTGACCCCACACCAGACGTGCACTCGACCTGATCGGTGATCAGTGCGATGTCCAGAAGCATGCGTCCGTCCGCAGGAGTGATCACTCCTGCAGCAGTGGCGTCCTGCAAGAGATCCAGCAGTTCGTCGGCGGCACAGGTTTGAGTGATCGGAGAGGGGGCGACCACCGCCTCCCATCCGCCCCATTGCGGGCTCCACGTCGAGGTTGCAGACCATGCCCTGTCAGCTCGCCGACCTCCTTCACCCAGCCCGAGTTCCGCCTGCACCGCGCGCCGCGTCGTGCGAAGGACGCGCGCCGCAATCGGAGCTTGACGCTCCGGATCGACCTCGCGGCATGCAACCCAGAGTGCACCTGCTGTCAGCTCATGAGCCGCACTCGTACGGTCGCGTACCTGGCGAGCGATAGACGATGCGCCCGGCACCAGAAGCCACGCCAGGACGGTGGTCGCGAGTGGATCGTCGTGCCCGTGGGGCGAACTCAGTCGAGCAAGTGCGCGCAGCACGTCGTCGGTGCGCGGGTCTCGGCGCCAGGTCCATGCTGGAAGGTCGTCGACCTGGAGGCCGATATCGAGATCGGGCTCGACTCGAATCCATTCCTCCCAACGCTCTCGTGCCTGGCGAATTGCCGGGGCCGAGGTCGATCCGACTCCGAGGGCAGTGGCGACGTTCATTGCATTTCCTTCCTTGCTGCGGACAGCAAGGAACGAACCGCGAGGACATCACCTCTTTCGTACCCCCCACGCCCCGAAACGAGGGGGGTACGTAGGGGGTACGTCCACGTTTGCGCAGGTCAGAGCACGTACCCCCGAAGGTTGAAAAAACTTTTGTGATGTCTCAGGACATCGGTGACATTTCTGCCTCAGGACTCCGGTGACGGTCGATGTGTCGGGACATCGGTGACAGCCGGCGGATGTCTCAGGAGATCGGTGACGATCTCGTTGGCTCTCGGGGTATCGGTCGCTTCGCTCTGGTCGGGGACTCTGGTGATGATCGGGCTTGCGCGCAGCTGGTCGGATCTGACGTAGCTGATACCGGGTGCCGGCCAGTCGGCTTCGGCGATGTAGGTGCCCTCGTGGTCGAAGAACTCGAGGGTCTCGGAGTGGTAGAGGACGTAGACGGTCTGTCCGGCGTACTGGCGGCCGATGAAGAACTCGATCTTGCGAGCGCGGATGGTGCCGTTGTGGCGCACGGTCGTGCTGCGCGGTGCGTCTGATGCGGTCGCCGGGCGGTAGGGCTTGCGTCGGCCGGGAGCTGGCGACGGCGGTGCTGTGGGCTTCGGCCTCGTCGCGCTGATGGTGCGCAACGCGCCAGGGTTGCTGAGCGGTGGTTCCGCAACGGGGGTGGCGTCCCAAGCCTCCTGCGGCGTGATTCGTCCGGGCAGGCCCTGGTGCGGGCGCTGGGTGTTGTAGACGTAGTCGAACTGGTCGACTTGCGCCTGCAGCTGCGTCAGCGTGGTCGCCAGCGGCTGCTTGTCGAGCCACCGGAACAGGGTCTGATGGAAGCGCTCGTTCTTGCCCTGGGTGGTGGGCTTGTACGGCTTGCCCGTGATCGGCTCGACGCCCAGGGCTCTCAGGTGGATGACCAGCCGGCCCAAGACGCCGCGTCGTGACGGGTTCAACGCGCGCCCGTTGTCGGACAGAAGCCGTTGCGGGACGCCGTAGATAGCGACGGCCTTGTTGACCACCTCGATGGCTGCCGCCGAGGTCTCACCGTGGGCTACGTGGGAAGCGACAGCAAGCCGGGAGTGGTCGTCGATGAGCTGGAAGATCACGCACTTGCGACCGCCCGCCAGCACGTACTCGGTGGCGTCGAGCTGCCAGCACGCGTTCGGGGCCGGATAGACGAACCTGCGCCAGGCGGACCGCGGCTTCTTCTTCGGCTCGGCCCGGGCCACACCTTTGGACCGGAAGATTCGGGCCAGCGAAGCGACCGACGGCACCGGCGTCATGCCCAGGGCGAGCATCTTGTCGTGGACGCTGATCGGGCCGTAGTCCAGGCCGGAGGACTCCAATGCCACGCGCACGCCGAGGGCTTGAGCCTGGATCTCCTCGGGGATCTGGGTCGGGGACGTCAACGGCCGGCGTGATCGTGGTTCCAACGCCGCCGCCTGGCCCTCGGTCCTGGCACGGGCCAAGATCGCGTAGAACGTCTTGCGCGAGATCTGATGCTCGGCGCAGAAGCTGGTCACCGCCCCACGCGGCGCGCCGGCAGGCCACAGTGAGATCGCAAGACGGATACGGGCATCGACAGGTTCGTTTCTGGACACCGGTGAAGTCGAGCGGCCAGGTGACGTCCCGGCTGGTGGTGTAGTTCCCGGTGTTGGCCTCGATGAGGTGAGCCATCGTGCGATGGTCAGTGAGTACCGACCAAGGAACTCACAGAAAGACACAACGCACGATGGCTCTTGACCAGTCTGCCCTCCTCGAGCTGCTCGGGGAACTCAAGGACACCGATGTCACCGATCGGATCCGGATCGCGACGCAGAAGCTCTACCAGGAATTGATTGATGCCGAGGCCGCGGCGGCGATCGGCGCGGCCCCGTTTGAGCGGACTCCCGAGCGGGTGACGCAACGTAATGGCAGCCGGCCGAAGACGGTCACGACGACGGCCGGTCAGTTGGATCTGCGGATCCCGAAGCTGCGTGCCGGTTCGTTCTTTCCCTCGCTGCTCGAACGACGCCGTCGGGTCGACCAAGCGCTCTTCGCGGTGGTGATGGAGGCCTACGTTCACGGCGTCAGCACCCGCAAGGTCGACGACCTCGTCCGGGCGCTCGGTGCTGACACGGGTATCTCGAAGTCCGAGGTCTCACGGATCTGCGTCAATCTCGACGAGGACGTCGCCGCGTTCCGAGAGCGCCCGCTCGATCAGATGGCCTATCCGTATGTGTTCGTCGATGCGACCTACTGCAAAGCCAGAGTCGGCCGGCGGGTCGTGTCCCAGGCGATCGTGGTCGCGGTCGGCGTCGCCGCTGACGGCCGCCGTGAGGTCCTGGGATTCGACGTCGGAGACACCGAGTCCGAACCGTTCTGGACCGACTTCTTCCGCTCCCTGAAGGCCCGCGGCCTGTCCGGGGTCCAGCTGGTCGTCTCCGACGCCCACACCGGCCTGATGGCCGCGATCAGCACCTGCTTCGCCGGCGCTGCCTGGCAACGTTGCCGGGTCCACTTCATGCGCAACGTCCTCGCGCGAGTGCCCAAGGTCGCCGGCCCGATGGTCGCCGCGATCATCCGCACGATCTTCGTCCCACGCGGCAAGCGAGAGCTGGTCCGGGCCCAGTTCGACGAGGTCGTCACCATGCTCACCCGCTCCCATCCGGCGGTCGCGGACATGCTCGACGACGCCCGCGAAGACCTCCTCGCGTTCGCGGAGTTCCCACCAGGGCACTGGCAGCAGATCTGGTCGACCAACCCGCTGGAACGGTTGAACAAGGAGATCAAGCGCCGCACGAACGTCGTCGGCGTCTTCCCCAACCCCGCGGCCCTGCTGCGGCTCGCTGGACACGTCCTGATCGAGCAACACGACGAATGGGACAGCGCCGACCGCCGCTACTTCAGCGAGAACTCCATGAAGCTCCTGACCGCCGCATCCATCGAGCTCGAGGAGGTGGGCATCGCCGCGATCTGAATCGCCCCGGGATGTCTGGAGAGTCCTTTCGTTGGAAGGATGATCTTCATGGCACGTCCCTCGAGGTATCCGCTTGAGTTGCAGGAGCGCGCGGTCCGGATGGTGATCGAGTCTCGGGCTGAGTATGAGTCGGAGTACGCGGCGATCAAGTCGATCTCGGCCAAGCTCGGGATCACGTCGCCGGAGTCACTGCGCAAGTGGTTGCGGCGGGCTGAGGTCGACGATGGTGTCCGCCCTGGCAAGACGTCCGAGGAGCTGGCGGAGATCCGTGAGCTGAAGAAGGAAGTCGCTGAGCTGCGGCGGGCGAACGAGATCTTGAAGAGCGCATCGGCTTTCTTCGCGGCGGAGCTCGACCGCCCCTACCGGCACTGATCGAATTCATCGAGTCCCGCAAGGGTGAGTTCGGGGTCGAGCCGATCTGTCGCGTGCTGAGTGAGCACGGGTTGAAGATCGCCCCGTCGACTTACTACGACAACGTCTCGCGGCGACCGTCGAAGAGGGCGCTGCGTGATGGGCAGATCGTCGCGCTGATCGAGGCCGAGCGACAGCGGCAGAAGTTCGTGGCCAGGTTCGGTGCGCGCAAGATGTGGTTGCACTTGCGAGGGCGCGGACATGACGTCGCTCGGTGCACGATCGAGCGTCTCTATCGCCAGCAGGGCTGGGAAGGGGCACGGCGGCGCAAGAAGCACCGCACCACGATTGCCGACCCGTCAGCACGTCGGCCGGCGGATCTGGTCGATCGTCAGTTCCTCGCGACGCGGCCGAATCAGTTGTGGGTCGCGGACTTCACCTATGTCGCGACCTGGTCCGGGACGGTCTATGTCGCGTTCGTCTTCGACGTCTTCAGCCGCCGGATCGTGGGCTGGCGGGCAGCCACGAGGATGAAGACCGACCTGGTCTTGGACACCCTCGAGCACGCGATCTGGACCCGCTCCCAGGGCGGGGTCACCGACCTGACCGGGCTGATCCATCACACCGACGCCGGCAGTCAATACGTCTCGTTCGCGTTCACCGAGCGGCTCGTCGAGGCCGGCGTCGACCCCTCGGTCGGATCTGTCGGCGATGCCTACGACAACGCGTTGGCCGAGTCCCAGATCGGGCTGTTCAAGTCCGAGCTGATCCGCCCCGAGGGTCCCTGGCGGGGCCTGGAGCACGTCGAGCTCGAGACCCTGAACTGGGTCGACTGGTTCAACAACGAGCGCCCGCACGAATCGATCGACGACCTGACACCCGTCCAGGCCGAGGAAGTTCACTACGCTGCAAGAAACCGGCTCACGCCGACCGGCTGAGCCACCAAACCGACCCTCCAGACTCGCCGGGGCGATTCAATCGACGCGGCCTAGACTCGCAACCACTGACCCGCACGGTGTCGAGAAACTCCACCACACAGCGGGACGTCACCGAGCGGCCAGCCCTCCGCGCCGATGAGCCGGGCCATCCCCGGCCAAAGTGTCACCGCCAAGACCCCTACTTCAGTCACCGATGTCCTGATGCAGAACCGTCACTGCTGTCGTGAGACATGGCAGTTGAAAAAACTTTCTGTGATGTCTCAGGACATCGGTGACATTTCTGCCTCAGGACTCCGGTGACGGTCGATGTGTCGGGACATCGGTGACAGCCGGCGGATGTCTCAGGAGATCGGTGACGATCTCGTTGGCTCTCGGGGTATCGGTCGCTTCGCTCTGGTCGGGGACTCTGGTGATGATCGGGCTTGCGCGCAGCTGGTCGGATCTGACGTAGCTGATACCGGGTGCCGGCCAGTCGGCTTCGGCGATGTAGGTGCCCTCGTGGTCGAAGAACTCGAGGGTCTCGGAGTGGTAGAGGACGTAGACGGTCTGTCCGGCGTACTGGCGGCCGATGAAGAACTCGATCTTGCGAGCGCGGATGGTGCCGTTGTGGCGCACGGTCGTGCTGCGCGGTGCGTCTGATGCGGTCGCCGGGCGGTAGGGCTTGCGTCGGCCGGGAGCTGGCGACGGCGGTGCTGTGGGCTTCGGCCTCGTCGCGCTGATGGTGCGCAACGCGCCAGGGTTGCTGAGCGGTGGTTCCGCAACGGGGGTGGCGTCCCAAGCCTCCTGCGGCGTGATTCGTCCGGGCAGGCCCTGGTGCGGGCGCTGGGTGTTGTAGACGTAGTCGAACTGGTCGACTTGCGCCTGCAGCTGCGTCAGCGTGGTCGCCAGCGGCTGCTTGTCGAGCCACCGGAACAGGGTCTGATGGAAGCGCTCGTTCTTGCCCTGGGTGGTGGGCTTGTACGGCTTGCCCGTGATCGGCTCGACGCCCAGGGCTCTCAGGTGGATGACCAGCCGGCCCAAGACGCCGCGTCGTGACGGGTTCAACGCGCGCCCGTTGTCGGACAGAAGCCGTTGCGGGACGCCGTAGATAGCGACGGCCTTGTTGACCACCTCGATGGCTGCCGCCGAGGTCTCACCGTGGGCTACGTGGGAAGCGACAGCAAGCCGGGAGTGGTCGTCGATGAGCTGGAAGATCACGCACTTGCGACCGCCCGCCAGCACGTACTCGGTGGCGTCGAGCTGCCAGCACGCGTTCGGGGCCGGATAGACGAACCTGCGCCAGGCGGACCGCGGCTTCTTCTTCGGCTCGGCCCGGGCCACACCTTTGGACCGGAAGATTCGGGCCAGCGAAGCGACCGACGGCACCGGCGTCATGCCCAGGGCGAGCATCTTGTCGTGGACGCTGATCGGGCCGTAGTCCAGGCCGGAGGACTCCAATGCCACGCGCACGCCGAGGGCTTGAGCCTGGATCTCCTCGGGGATCTGGGTCGGGGACGTCAACGGCCGGCGTGATCGTGGTTCCAACGCCGCCGCCTGGCCCTCGGTCCTGGCACGGGCCAAGATCGCGTAGAACGTCTTGCGCGAGATCTGATGCTCGGCGCAGAAGCTGGTCACCGCCCCACGCGGCGCGCCGGCAGGCCACAGTGAGATCGCAAGACGGATACGGGCATCGACAGGTTCGTTTCTGGACACCGGTGAAGTCGAGCGGCCAGCCCTCCGCGCCGATGAGCCGGGCCATCCCCGGCCAAAGTGTCACCGCCAAGACCCCTACTTCAGTCACCGATGTCCTGATGCAGAACCGTCACTGCTGTCGTGAGACATGGCAGTTGAAAAAACTTTCTGTGATGTCTCAGGACATCGGTGACATTTCTGCCTCAGGACTCCGGTGACGGTCGATGTGTCGGGACATCGGTGACAGCCGGCGGATGTCTCAGGAGATCGGTGACGATCTCGTTGGCTCTCGGGGTATCGGTCGCTTCGCTCTGGTCGGGGACTCTGGTGATGATCGGGCTTGCGCGCAGCTGGTCGGATCTGACGTAGCTGATACCGGGTGCCGGCCAGTCGGCTTCGGCGATGTAGGTGCCCTCGTGGTCGAAGAACTCGAGGGTCTCGGAGTGGTAGAGGACGTAGACGGTCTGTCCGGCGTACTGGCGGCCGATGAAGAACTCGATCTTGCGAGCGCGGATGGTGCCGTTGTGGCGCACGGTCGTGCTGCGCGGTGCGTCTGATGCGGTCGCCGGGCGGTAGGGCTTGCGTCGGCCGGGAGCTGGCGACGGCGGTGCTGTGGGCTTCGGCCTCGTCGCGCTGATGGTGCGCAACGCGCCAGGGTTGCTGAGCGGTGGTTCCGCAACGGGGGTGGCGTCCCAAGCCTCCTGCGGCGTGATTCGTCCGGGCAGGCCCTGGTGCGGGCGCTGGGTGTTGTAGACGTAGTCGAACTGGTCGACTTGCGCCTGCAGCTGCGTCAGCGTGGTCGCCAGCGGCTGCTTGTCGAGCCACCGGAACAGGGTCTGATGGAAGCGCTCGTTCTTGCCCTGGGTGGTGGGCTTGTACGGCTTGCCCGTGATCGGCTCGACGCCCAGGGCTCTCAGGTGGATGACCAGCCGGCCCAAGACGCCGCGTCGTGACGGGTTCAACGCGCGCCCGTTGTCGGACAGAAGCCGTTGCGGGACGCCGTAGATAGCGACGGCCTTGTTGACCACCTCGATGGCTGCCGCCGAGGTCTCACCGTGGGCTACGTGGGAAGCGACAGCAAGCCGGGAGTGGTCGTCGATGAGCTGGAAGATCACGCACTTGCGACCGCCCGCCAGCACGTACTCGGTGGCGTCGAGCTGCCAGCACGCGTTCGGGGCCGGATAGACGAACCTGCGCCAGGCGGACCGCGGCTTCTTCTTCGGCTCGGCCCGGGCCACACCTTTGGACCGGAAGATTCGGGCCAGCGAAGCGACCGACGGCACCGGCGTCATGCCCAGGGCGAGCATCTTGTCGTGGACGCTGATCGGGCCGTAGTCCAGGCCGGAGGACTCCAATGCCACGCGCACGCCGAGGGCTTGAGCCTGGATCTCCTCGGGGATCTGGGTCGGGGACGTCAACGGCCGGCGTGATCGTGGTTCCAACGCCGCCGCCTGGCCCTCGGTCCTGGCACGGGCCAAGATCGCGTAGAACGTCTTGCGCGAGATCTGATGCTCGGCGCAGAAGCTGGTCACCGCCCCACGCGGCGCGCCGGCAGGCCACAGTGAGATCGCAAGACGGATACGGGCATCGACAGGTTCGTTTCTGGACACCGGTGAAGTCGAGCGGCCAGCCCTCCGCGCCGATGAGCCGGGCCATCCCCGGCCAAAGTGTCACCGCCAAGACCCCTACTTCAGTCACCGATGTCCTGATGCAGAACCGTCACTGCTGTCGTGAGACATGGCAGTTGAAAAAACTTTCCGAGAGGCCTTGCCGCATAAGCTCAGAACGCTCCGAGGGGCACGAAATCAGATCGCGCGACGCAGCAGAGCCGGGTGATCTTGCAGGACAGCGGCGGTCCTGGCGGGCATGTCGGTGGGGGCGTCGCCGTCGTCGCTGCGGTTGCAGATCTGCTCACGAACGAGTCGGACGGCCTCGTCGGTGTGGCCCTCGGCCTCGAGCACCGCAGCTAGGTCAAGGCGCGACATCTCCTCGTCGGGAGCGGCCATCAACGCGGTCATGACCGCCGTCCGAGCCGACTTGATGTCGCCACGGGTGAGCATCTCGATGACGACCATGTGAGCGACGTCGGCGATCGCGCAGACCGCGTGCTGGTCCAATCGCACGCCCCCGTACATCCACCCCCACCCGCCCGCACGGAGCTGATCGAACGGCTTGCCGGTGACCAGGCCGAGCGCCCTCACGAGGTCGTCGACGCCGTCGGGTCCACGGCTCTCACCACGGGTCCGCAGCCGCCGGAACAGCTCGAGGTCGATCAACGCGTCGGCGACCTGATAGACGCCGATGCCCCGGTAAGCGGCGGCCGGCGCTTCGCGCGCATCCGGGAGATACTTCGCCCCGGTCGACGGGTCGGAGCCGAGCCAGTCACGCAGGCGGCCGACGTCGGTGCGGGTGCGTGCCGGGGTGATGTCGAACGCCTCCGCGACCTCGTCGGTCGTGGCCCCATAGGGGCGCGTGGCGATGTAGGCGAACATCTCGCTGTAGAACGGCCGGCGCTTGGCCGGGGACGTCCCGACGGCCCGTGCCGACACCGGGCCCAGCAGGGTCAGACGGGGCCGCAGCACCGCCTCGGAGTTCCACTCCTCCAGGTCGGCGTCGAGTCCTGGGTCGGCGTCAGCGACCTGGTCGCGGGTGCGAAGGGACACCTTCGGCGCGAGCCGGCTCAGGTCGTCCTCGGTCGTCGTGGCGGTCGACCAGTAGGTCTCGTCGGGCTCGGGCAGGATCGACTCCGCCGGTTCGATCGCGACCGCCGAACGCTCGATGCGGTGCTCATCGCGCAGGGCGCCGGTCGTCGTCATGAGGTCGGCCCACGGGTCCTCGCCCTCGAGCTCGGGAGCGGGCTCGTCGATGGTGACCTCAACGTGCGTCAACAAAGTGGCGCACCCGCCGGCCTCAGCAGCAGTCAGGCCGACACCGTCCAGCCGCAGGTTCACAGCAGGCACCGTGAGACGACCGAACGCGTCGACGACGACCTCCATGCCCTGGTCGGCGCGCTCAGCGGTCACCACCAGCGAACTTCCGGTGCGGCCGCGCTGCGACTCCACAAGGCCGGCGAACTGGTCGAGCTCGTCGACGTCGGCAGGGCCACCGACGATCACCAGGCGCGACGGCCACGCGTCGGGATCGGTGCCCGCCGCGCGGGCAGCCGAAGCGTCACAATCGCCGGTGGTCTCCAGACGGGTGGCGGTGTTGACCGCCGTGGCGACGGCCTCGGCCGCGGCGCGGGCGTAGTCGTCGTGGCAGCTGATCCGCTCGGGGTTGATCGGGGCCAGCTCGCCGGCGATGCCCAACAGGTCCAGTGCGGTGTGGCGCGACCAAGGGTTGCACGCGATCTCGGCGGCGACGTAACGGGCGAAGTCCTGCCCCTTCTGCGGGTCACCGGTCACGGTGACCGCCTGGCCCTCCAGGTTCAGCAGCCAGATCCCCTCGTCGGCGTCGGTGCCGATGGTCACCAACAGCGGCCACGGGCACGGGTCGTCGAGCGGGTCGGGTCCGACTGAGTCCAGGTCGGTCGACCTGTCGAGGATCCACAGCAGGGAGTCCTCTGAGGTCGTCCACGGCTGCGGTGCGACGGCCGGCGTGCGCAGGTGGAGGGCGATGTCGGCGGGGGTGATCTCGATGGCCGCGATGCCGGGGATCTGTTCGTTCGCGACGCTCAGATGGGCGGCGGTGCGGCGCAGGACCTGGTCGACCAGCACGATCAGGTCGACCGGTTCGGCCCCGGCCGTAGCGATCGACCGTTCAGCCTCGCGCGCGATCGTCGTGGGCATGGCCAGCACGAGACCGGGCCGGCGTGAGCGGTGCTGGGTGCTGCGCCGCTGGCGCAGCACCAGCAGAAGCCCACCGGCCAATAGCGCACCCCCGCACGTCATCGACGGCCAGACCCAACCAGGCAGGCAGCTGTCGTCAGCCTGGTCAGTCTCGTTCGGGACCGTGTCCAGCTCGCCGTGGTCGGCCGGCGCCGGCGTGGTGGTCTGCGGGGAGGGAGGCGGCGGCGCCGGGCTTTCCGGCACGGCTCCCTCCGAGCCCGCCGTGACCCCGGTGGGCGCGAGAACCTCGGGCACCGAATCGGGCACCGGCTCGGGCCCGAAGTCGTCCGGCACGACGACCTCGGGCGCCGGTGCACTCTCGGGGGCGGGCTCCGGTTCGGGGGCGGGTGAGGTCTGGGGCGTCTCGGCCGCGGGTGGCGCCCCCGGAAGGTCGAGGACTTGGGACTGCCCCCGGTTTGGTTGACACCTGACGTGTGAGGATTCGTTCCTCGCAGGAGAGGATGTCGCCATGCCAGCGCCCTATCCCAAGGAGTTCCGCGACGATGTCGTGGCTGTGGCCCGTCAGGGCCAGGCTCCGTTGTCGCAGATCGCCAAGGACTTCGGGATCTCTGAAGGGACCCTGTCGAACTGGTTGAAGAAGGCCGACATCGAGGACGGTCACCGGCCCGGGCTGACCGAGGCCGACCGTGCCGAGCTGCGTGAGGCCAAGAAGCGGATCCGGCTGCTCGAGCAGGAAAACGAGGTCCTGCGGCGGGCTGCGGCGTATCTGTCGCAGGCTAATCTGCCGGGAAAATAGCCTTCCCGCTCGTCCGCGAGATGGCCGCGGCCGGCGCCCCTGTTCGGGTGCCGGTCGCGGTGGCGAGCAGGGTCCTGGGGCTCTCGACCCAGGGGTACTACAAGTGGCTCAAGGACCCCGTCAGCCAGCGTGACTTCGACGACGCGCACCTCATCGACGTGCTCTACGACCTCCACGAGGACGACGCCACGTTGGGCTACCGGTTCCTGACCGACGAGCTCGCCGATGAGCACGGCATCACTGTCGGTGAGAACCGCGTCCACCGGCTCTGTCAGGTCGCTGGCATCACCGCCTCGCACCACAAGAAGCGGTCCAAGGCCGGCAGCACCGGGCCGCCGCCGCACGACGACCTTCTGGCCGTGGTCGACGAGCACGGTGTCGTCCGGCACGAGTTCGTCGCCGACGCCCCGAACAAGGTCTGGCTCTGGGACATCTCCGAACACCCCACCCGCGAAGGCAAGCTCTACATCTGCGCAATCAAGGACGTCTTCTCCAACAGGATCGTCGGCTACTCCATCGACACCCGGATGAAGGCATCGTTGGCGCAGTCGGCGATGCGCAACGCGATCGCGCTGCGCGCACCAGAGGCCACGGTGTGTCATTCGGACAGGGGCGGTCAATTCAGGGCCAAACGCACCCAGGCCCTCTTGGCCAACCATGGGCTGGTCGGCTCGATGGGCCGCTCCTACGGCGCCGGGGACAACGCGAGCATGGAGAGCTTCTTCGCCCTCCTGCAGAAGAACGTCCTCAACACCCGCCGCTGGGACACCCGCGACGAACTCCGCCTTGCGATGGTCCGCTGGATCGAGACCAAGTACAACCGACGACGCCGACAACGCGCCCTCGGCAAGCTCACCCCGACCGAGTTTGAGATGATCTACACGACCGCAACCGCGGCCTAATCAGCACAAACCCCGAGTGTCAACCAAACTCGGGGCAGTCCCCTTGCCCGGGGTAGATCAGGTTCGGGTCGGTCAGCGCGACAGGCTGCTCGAGGTGCTTGGACGCCTCGAAGATCTCCGGGTACCGGCCTGCGTCACCGAGCTCGTCGGCGGCGATCTGCGACAGGGTGTCGCCGGCCTGCACGGTGTAGTCGACCGCTGCCGGTGCCGTCGCGGGTGTCTGTGGTGCGGCGGTTGCGGGCGACTGAAGGACCCATCCGGGGCGCAGGAGGCTGGCGGAGGCGAACGTGGAGCCGTCGATCATGGTCTGGCCGTCGTTGAGCTGGGCGATCTCAGTCCACCGCTCGGGATCACCCAGGTGGTTCTGGGCCAGGGCCCAGAGCGTATCGCCGCGTTCGACGACGATCTCGGCCGTCGCCGGCACCGGGTCGACGGCGGGTGTCTCGGCCGCCGTTTCGGGTGTTGCTTCGGCTGCCGGCGTGACGGTCTCGGGGGTCTGCTCGACACTCTGCGAAGGTGACGGCGACGGCGCAGGTGCGGTGTTGGCCTGCACTGGCGACGGCAGAAGTGGCACGCTGACGAACGCGGCGACGACCAGGCCGATCATGGTGCGGGCGAAGAGCGTCTGGACGCCGAACGCACCGGGTGTGCGGTTCAGTTGGTGGGACTTCGCGGTGGCCACGACCTCGAGCGCGATGCACCAGCAGGTCTGCAGCCAGAACGCCCACACGATCAGGGAGAGCAACTGGATCAGCACGGTGTCGGTCAGCTGCATCCCGAGGCTGAGGTCGTCGGGGATCGGTGATCCCACGAACGCGATCAAGAGCAGCGGTGTGCCGATGACGATGGCGCCGAGCAGCAGCAGTGCGCCGAGAGCCTTGATCCACTTCATGGTTGTCTCCTAGAGCCCGTCAGCGTCGATCGACTCGGCCGAGCCGCTTCCCGAAACAGACATCTCGTTCATGCCGATGACCGACAAGAGGACCGTGTCGTAGGTGGTCGAGAGAGTCACCGTCACTCGACTGCCGGTGATCGTGATGGTCGACGGCGGGGCGTCGACCGCCCGCAGGTATGCGTCGGCGGCGGCTCGGGCCCGAGCGGGGTCAACGGAGACTCGGCCACCATCGCGCAGGGAGTTTTGGTTGAGCGCATCGGCGCCGACGCGCGCGGCCTGTTCGGCCTGATTGGTGAGTTCGCGTCGCTCGGATAGTGCGTAGCCGCCGTCGATGACCAGTGCTGCGCTTCCGAACAGCGCCAGTGCCATCACGAGGATGAAGATGGTGGTTGACCCGCGTTCGTCCTGGGACCTCATTTTGACCGGTACTCCTCGATCGGCACCGACGCGGAGCCGGTGAATGCGGCCGTTCCTGGAAGGCCGCTGAGTGCGACGTCGCTCAGGTCGGCGATGCAGGTCACGTCGGCTCTGACTACCCCACCGGGCTGGTAGTTCGAAACGTCGATGTCGACGGTCAACTGAGCGCAGGAGAGACCGCGGCTCTGCAAGGAAGCCCTGATCGTTTCCTCCCCGCGTGCGGTGGCCAAGGAAGTGTTTCGTTCCAGCGAGGCCGCCCGGGCGGCCTCGCCCGCGAGATCCTCAACCTGCTGGCTCGCGCGTGCGTAGCGGGAAAGCCCAGCCACGAACAACAAGGCCACGACGAGGAACGTGGTCATGATCACGAGCTCCAGCCCTGCCGAGCCTCGATCTGGCCGCGGCTGTCGGCGGCTCATGGGACGTCGCTCTCCGGCGCCACGTACCGCTCGATCGGTCCCGTGGACGTCTCGACAATCGTCGGCTTGAGGAAAGGGATGAACGACAAGGGGGTACCCGTCACGCTAACCGTGACGGTCGTCGCCGAGCGGTCGACGTCGACGGTCCGATTGGTGAGCATTCTTGGACCCAGAGTGTCGAGAGCGGCCGTGGCGCTTGCCTGGCCATCGGCTGCAGTTCCGTCGAACGTGGAGGCCGAAGCAACCGCCTCCTGGGCGGCGGCTTCAGCAACGTTGCGTGCGTGGGCGATGAGAGCGAACTGGAACACCGTCATGATCAGGAGGAACAGTGTCGGCGCGACGAGAAGAGTCGTCGCGATCTCGCCACGCTCATCTCGTCGCTTCACGCTCACACCTACCTTCTTCGGCTCGTCGCATCGTTACCCCCACAAGGCCACGAGAGGCCCTCGGTGATCACCCGATCGGGACGGAATTGGCGCTCGAGATCCACTTGGCGACGAGGATCGCGCACACGGTCAGCGCCGCAGCGCCCATCACGGCGGCGATGATCAGGTACTCGGTGGCGATGCCGCGCTCGTCGTGACGCACCTTCTCGCCGGTCAAGTGCGAGATCAGCCACGTCTTCCAGAACTGCAGTTCGAGGTGCATAAGGTCTCCTTGGTAGTCAGATCGCCATCACAGCTGCGACGGCGGGATAACCGAGAAACAGCATGAAGCTGAATCCCAGAAACAGGTGCGCGTACTTGATCGAGTCCGACGATCGCTCGGCCCTGCCTTCGGACTCCACTAGTTGCCGAGCTCGAGCGGTCGCGGCTCGAACTCGTAGGGACTCTCTGACCTTGGCGCCGTCATCGGCTACCAGGCTCAATGCCGATCCGAGGTCGCGGAGCTCTCCGACAGTGACTCGTTCGCCGAGATCGCGGAGTGCCTCCCAGGGCGTGATCCCGGTGTACCTCGCCAAGCTCAAGGCGTCTGCGATCACTTCGAACGCCCACCCTCGTCCCAACGCGGACGCAGCTGGCAGGGCCTCCGGGACACCTCGGCCGCCGGCCAAGGCCATGGAGACCAAGTCGAGATAGCACGAGAGCGCTCGACGCAGTTCGTCTCGCCTCTTGGCAGCGGCAGCCGCGACCGTGGAGTTGGGGACCAGCGCGAAAGCCACGGCCAGCGCCAGGCCTACAACCAGGGGAACGGCGGTTCCGGTGTTGACGCCGCCAGCAATCAGGACGGCGCTCATTAGCACCGGCACGCTCAGGCCCACTCCTGCCATCAGCACCATCTTGACCAGGTGAGCCTCCAGCGGACGGCCCAGCAGGGACAGATTGGCGCGGAGCTTCGGTGCTGCGAAGCCCTGGCGCTCCAACTGCACGGCCAACCACCGTCCCAGCCGGTCCCCGATCGGCTCCCTGGTGTCCTCGACGGTGACGACGGACCGTGGGCGTTGAGAGTCAATCGCCATGACCGCCGCCGCAAGGTCGCGCCGCGGTGGAACGATGGCCCACACGAGCGCCAGCAGACCTACTCCCGCGGTAGCGCCGATCGCGAGCGCCGCGGTGATCATCGGCCACCTACGCTCTGCTCGAGGACGAGGTCTTGAGGCCGAACCAGGAACCGTTCGGGCAACTCGATCCGTGAGGCGCTACGAATCCACGCGAAGCCAGCGATGAAGCAGCCCAGGATTAACATCAACATGAGTTGTCCCATTGCGGTGCCATAGGGCTCGAGGTATGTGCGGCTGAGCAGCATCACGCCACCGGCGAACCCCACTGCGACGCCCACGATGATCCGGGCGTCACGACGCAGACTGTTGCGGCTCTCCTCGACGCGAGTCCGCATTTCCAGCTCAGATCGTGCGGTCTCGGCCAACGCGGTGAGCGTCCCAGTCAGACCCGACCCGCGAAGCCGGGCATTCATGATCAGCGCCGCCACGACCAGGTCGACCGAGGGGTCGTCCAGGTCCTCGCCGAACGCCGCCAGAGCCTGCGGCAGCGGGACGTGGGCACGCAGACGTCCAACCAGCTTGTTCAGCTCGGGAGCGATCGCCGGTGGTGCTGCCTCCGCCGACGCGATGATGGCCTGCTCCAGCCCAATCGCGGCCGCCATCGTGTCGCGTAGAGACTCGGTCCACGTGGCCACCGATTCCAGGCGCGCCAGATGGGCGCGCCCTTCGGCCGTGCCCCCGAACAGGGCTGGCCACATCCAGGTCACCGTTCCGGCCGCCACAGCGGCGACCGGCCACCGCGTCACCACGGCGACCACGACGATCGCGAGCGTCGACTTCCAGAGCCGATCTCGCGCTGCGGTAAGCCGCGTC